>NZ_JBQQAM010000009.1:0-231847 GCF_052246815.1 Brucella sp. RRSP16 | reverse complement strand
AAATCCTGTCAGCGCCTCGTCTGCGGTGCCGGGCTTCTAGATCAGTCAAACCAACCTGTCAACCACTTTTTTCGAAGAAAATCACAAACTTAATCGAAGTTCTTTTCTTCTAACATCAACAAGACTCAATGCCCCGTCAACGCCGCCAGCCTACCAACACCCAGCATCTCTGCCAGACACCTTCAACCAACTCCAAGGACGCATCAGCCTGCCGCTTGCGGCGCCGCCGCCCTCGTTGTGGCGCCATATAGACCCCACCAAACAAAACTGTCAACGACCAATCATAACTTTTTCCAAAAATTCTTTCCACAGGCAGCAGAGAAAAAGGGCCACTCAAAGCGGCCCTATATATTAAGCGTCGATCCCGCTTCACGCAGAGAGCCACCCCATGCGGTCCGCCACGTCATTGGCAAGTGCACGCACGCGCCTGCCCATGTCTTCGATAATATCGGGGCGAGCCTCGGCAGCCATCATCGACAAGGCGATCCCGGCCGTGGGATGGAACGGCCGGTCGCAGATCGCCGCGCCAATGCAGAACATGCCTTCGCGCAACTGGCCGTTATCCAGTGAATAGCCTCGTGCCTTTACTTCCGCCATCTCCGCTTCCAGGACCTTGAGAGACGGCGCACTGGCCGGAGTGATCAGTTCCGGCCATTCGGAGGGCAGGTGACGGGCCAGTTCCTGCGGTGACATCGCGGCCAGCATGGCCTTGCCGGTCGCGGTAAAGACAGCCGGAACCCGCATGCCGATGCGGAATGTGATACCGAGAGGCGCGGTCGAATTACGGCAGGACAGGTAAATGACCTCCGGGCCTTCCAGATGCGAGAGCGTCAATGTATGCGCGCCAAGGCCTTCCGCCTCTGCCACCGCCTCATGAAACGCATCGACAATGTCGCTGCCCGCCATGAACACATTGGCCCAGCGCACCGATTGCGATCCCATCGTGAAGCTTCCGTCGCCGTTGAGCTTCAAGAGCTTGAGATGCACCAATGTCTGGCAAAGCCCATGCACACTGCTTTTCGGCAAGCCCGTGCGGCGGGCAAGATCGGAAAGCTTGAGCCCGTCCGCAGAACCCTTGCCGCCTTCCTGCGCGGATTTTGCAATCTGATCCAGAATTTGAGCCGCGCGCATGACCGCTGGAACCAGTTTCTGGGAACCCTCTTCGTCGCTCGCCGTTTTCGTCATAGCCTTGCCATTCACCTGATCGACCGCCTGATTAACCGTTTGACTTTGGTAATGACGGCCTGTTTAATTCAAAATACCGTAAGCTGTTCAGTATACTGAACATGCTTTCTCTGCAAGACTGGGATGGAAAACCACTATGCTCGCTTTGAAAGACCCTTCGCTGCTCAAATCGCAATGCCTCGTTGACGGGCGCTGGATAGACGCCACGGACGGCGCCAAGATTGACGTGACCAACCCGGCAGACGGTTCGGTCATCGGCACTGTTCCCTCTCTTTCTGTCGCGACCATCAAGGAAGCCATCGACGCTTCCGCAAAAGCTTTCCCGGCATGGGCCGCTAGGACCGCCAAGGAACGCGCCGCCATTCTGCGCAAGTGGTTCGACCTGATCGTTGCTAATGCCGACGATATTGCTCTTATCATGACATCCGAACAGGGCAAGCCGCTTGCCGAAGCGCGCGGCGAGGTTCTTTACGCGGCATCGTTCATTGAGTGGTTCGCTGAAGAGGCCAAGCGCGTCTACGGCGACACCATCCCTGCCCCGCAGACCGGGCAGCGCCTGACCGTCATCCGCCAGCCGGTCGGCGTCACCGCCGCAATCACCCCATGGAATTTCCCGGCGGCGATGATCACCCGCAAGGCAGCACCGGCGCTGGCTGCCGGCTGCACGATGATCGTTCGCCCTGCGGACCTGACTCCGCTGACGGCGCTGGCGCTGGGTGTTCTCGCCGAAAAGGCTGGCATTCCCGCCGGGGTCCTGCAGATCGTTACCGGCAAGGCGCGCGAAATCGGCGCCGAGCTGACGAGCAATGAAACGGTGCGCAAGCTTTCCTTCACAGGGTCCACCGAAGTCGGTCGCCTGCTGATGGCGCAATGCGCGCCGACCATCAAGCGCATCTCGCTGGAACTGGGCGGCAATGCGCCGTTCATCGTCTTTGACGATGCCGATCTAGACGCAGCCGTCGATGGCGCGATGATTTCCAAATATCGCAATGCGGGACAGACCTGTGTCTGCGCCAACCGCATCTATGTGCAGCGCGGAATTTACGACAAGTTCGCCGAAAAGCTCGCGGCCAAGGTCAAGGAACTCAAGGTCGGCAATGGTACGGAACCGGGCGTCGTCATCGGGCCGATGATCGAGCCCAAAGCCATCACCAAGGTCAAGGCCCATATCGATGACGCCCTGTCCAAGGGAGCGAAGCTCATCACCGGCGGCAAGGAACTGGGTGGCCTGTTCTTCGAACCGGGCGTGCTGACCGGCGTGACCACCGACATGGTCGTGGCGAGGGAAGAAACCTTCGGCCCATTGGCCCCGCTCTTTGCCTTCGATACGGAAGAAGAAGTCATCGCGATGGCCAATGACACGATCTTCGGGCTGGCAGCTTACTTCTATACGGAGAATTTCAGCCGCGCGATCCGTGTGAGTGAGGGGCTGGAATACGGCATGGTCGGCCATAATACCGGGCTCATTTCCAACGAAGTCGCGCCGTTTGGTGGCGTGAAGCAGTCGGGCCTCGGTCGTGAGGGCTCCAAATACGGCATCGATGAATATCTCGAAACCAAATATATTTGCAGCGCCTACAAGCGTTAGCAAAAGCCGGTTTCCAGTCCGTTCCCGAACTGTCCGGTGCAAAGCAGTATCAAAGAGGATGGCGCGCATTGTTCGCGCCATCTTTTTTATCTATAGACGGTGTAATCGCTAATATGGCTTTCGCCGAAGATAATCCGGAAAATATATGCTGCGCCGCCTTTACGACTGGACGATTTCGCTTGCCGCAAGAAAATCCGCCGAATGGTGGCTGGCCATCATCGCCTTCGTGGAAAGCTCCGTCTTTCTCGTACCCGCCGACGTCCTGTTTCTACCGATGGCGCTAGCAAGGCCGGAGCGCGCCTGGCGCTACGCCTTCATTGCCACGGTTTCATCCGTCCTCGGCGGCATTGCAGGCTGGTATCTGGGCTATCACGCCTATGAACAGATCGCCAAGCCGGTGCTCGAAATGTACGGCAAGCTCGACACGTTCGAGCAATTGCGCGGCACGACCAGCGCCGACGCGATCCTGTTGATGCTGATCACCTCCGGCCTCGCGCATCTGCCGCCAATAAAGGTGGTGACGATCCTGTCCGGTGCAGCGGGCATCAATATCTGGCTGTTTATCGCATCGGCGATCGTGGCGCGCGGCGCACGCTTCTTCTTCCTGGCCTGGCTGCTGCGCCGCTACGGCGAACCGATCCGTCATTTCATCGAAAAGCGCCTGGGCCTGATCGCGAGTATGGTGGCGGTTGCCCTGATTGCGCTGTTCTTTGCTGTGAAATACCTTCACGCCTGAGCGGTTCGCCCAAACTCGGTCAAAATGAACTGCTTGGAAACAAGGCAGATTTTTCGCTTAGATATATCCAGAGCACCTTTTCAGGGAATCCCACATGGCGTTTGCACTCAATAATCCGGTCGGCAAAACACAGGCATGGACCGCGGGCATAATGACCATCGGCCTTGCCGCAACCGTCGGCACGGCGCTGGGTTTCGAACATCTGGCTGGCTTCATGCCCTGCAAGCTCTGCCTCGAACAACGCACGCCTTATTATATCGGCGTTCCGGTTCTGGCGGCGGCGTGGGTCTCCTACGGCCTGAAATGGCCCCCGATCCTGACGCGCGGCCTGATTCTCATCGGCGCGCTGCTGATGACCTACGGGCTGGCGCTTGCGATCTACCACACAGGCGTCGAACTGAAATACTGGCCCGGCCCGATCGATTGCAGCGCCGCAACCATGAAGGTCACGCTGGATGCGGGCAATCTTCTGAGCGACCTCAATTCCACGCGCCCACCTGCATGCGATAGCGCGCCGGGCCACTTCCTCGGCCTGTCCTTTGCCGGATGGAACGTCGTCGCAAGCCTGCTCTTTGCAGCGATCGGCTACTACGGCGCTTTTGCGAAAAGTGGGAAGTAAGAGCGGAAAACTAAAGGAATCAAGGCTCCAGTTCGACATCCCAGTACAGAAAATCGAGCCAGCTGTCGTGCAGATGGTTGGGAGGGAAAAGGCGTCCGTTATTGTGCAGGTCCTGCACTGTCGGCATGACCGGCTTCTGGCGCGGCCACATATGCGCGACGGCGGGCATCATGCCGCCCTTGCGCAGATTGCATGGTGAACAGGCGGCGACCACATTTTCCCACGTCGTCTCGCCGCCATGGCAACGCGGGGTAACGTGATCGAAGGTCAGGTCATGCGGCGATCCGCAATACTGGCACTCGAAACGATCACGCAGGAAGACGTTGAAGCGGGTGAACGCGGGATAACGCGGCGGCTTCACATAATCCTTCAGGCAAATGACGCTCGGAACGCGCATGGAAAACGATGGCGAGGAAACGATGTGATCGTATTCCGCCACGATATTCACGCGTTCAAGAAACACCGCCTTGATCGCATCCTGCCAGGACCAGAGCGAGAGGGGGTAATAGCTGAGCGGGCGATAATCCGCGTTCAGAACCAGCGCGGGCAAGCCACTGGTCGAGACGGTTCTGGGTGAGACGGCAACAGTCAAGGGCGCACCTCCTTCAGAGCAACTCCGAAAAAGGGCGAAATGGCTCTCCATGCGGAATTGCGCTTCTCATCGAAGCGCCGCGCGTCCATTTGGGCGCAACAACGACGCTCCAATCTCATGAAGACGGTGCGGCGATGCGCAGACAAATCAAGCTTCTGCGAATCGAAATACCGTCATCAGCCGATGTGGATAATGTAAGCCCGACGTGACAGGATTGTGAAGCGGAAACGCATTTATGCTTCGGGAAACACGCAAGATTTACAGAAGCGGCGCAGCCTCGCGTCCCTTGATGGCGGCATAATAAGCCCAGAACAATCGCGCCGCCACGCCCCGCCACGGCGCCCAGTCTTCCGCAAGCTTGCGAAGCGCCACTGCATCGGGCCGAGCCCCGTGCGCAAAGGCATGGCCGACAGCGGTCTGCAACGCCACATCGCCCGCCGGAAACACGTCCGGATGACCGGCTGCAAACAGCAGATAGACCTCCGCCGTCCACGGGCCGATGCCCTTGATCGCCGTCAGTGCTGCGATCGCTTCCCCGGCAGGGAGTTCGCAAAGCCCGTGCAGGTCGAGGCCATCCCGGGCAAGCGCTTCGCTCACAGCCAGAAGCGTTCTCTGCTTTGGCCGCGAGAGACCGGCAAAACGCCAGGCCTCCTCCCCGCCCGCAATATAGGCTTCCGGCGTCAGCGGATCGATTGCCTGTTTCAGACGCGCCCAGATCGCAGCCGCGCTGGCCGTCGATACCTGCTGCGCGACAATGATCGAGGCGAGACTTTCAAACCCGGGTTCCGACCGGCGCAGCGGCACCGCATGGGAGCGGCTGCGAATATCGGCGAGCCGCGTATCGGCGAGAACCAGCGCCTCCAGCCCGGCTTCAATATCGCTCAATGTATCGATCCGCCGCATCCCCTGGCCTTTCATTTCTGCGACGGGCACCGTACCAATGGAATCAGATGACAATCAACTGACATCGGCAACTGACATCGGCAACTGACCCCGGCAACTGACCCCGGCAACTGACATTGAACCTGCCATGACCCAACCCGTATTTCGCTTTGCTCCCAGCCCCAATGGCCAGTTGCATCTTGGCCATGCCTATTCCGCCCTCCTGAATGCGGACATGGCGGCAAAGAGCAACGGACGTTTTCTGCTGCGCATGGAAGATATCGACACCGCACGATGCACGCCTGTGCTGGAGCAAGGCATTTACGACGATCTTCGCTGGCTTGGCCTGACATGGGAAACCCCTGTGCGCCGCCAGTCGGAACATTTTGGCGAATATCGCAATGCTCTTACCAAACTTGCCGACAAGGGCCTCGTCTATCCTGCCTTCCTCAGCCGGGGCGAGGTTCGCGAGCAGATCGGCGAAGCTTTCGCCAAGGGCGAGGAATGGCCATCCGACCCGGACGGGACGCCGCTTTATCCGCAGGGCGAACGCGATCTGACCGAAAAGGAACAGATGGAGCGTATCGCCTCGGGCATGCCCTATGCGTGGCGGCTCAATATGGATAAGGCGCTGGGGGCAATTGCCGCCGCAGGCGACCCGCTGTTCAAGCCCCTGACCTGGAATGAAAGCGGTGCGGGTCCGGATAATGAAACGGGATGCGTCGTCGCCGACCCCGCCCGCTGGGGCGACGTGGTGATTGCGCGCAAGGACACGCCGACCAGCTATCACCTTTCCGTAGTGGTGGACGATGCCCTGCAAGGCATCACCCATGTCGTGCGCGGGCGCGATCTGTTTCACGCGACATCCGTGCACCGGCTCCTGCAGAAGTTGCTCGGCCTGCCGGAACCGCTCTATCATCACCATGATCTGGTGCTGGGCGACGACGGATTGAAACTGTCGAAAAGCCGCCGGGATACCGCGCTCGCATCGCTGCGTGAACAGGGCTTTACCCCGGACGATATCCGCGCCAAGTTATCGCTATAGAAGCTATTTTCGCCGCAGCGTCACAGATGATGTGCCCGCGCCCCGATTGACGAACGCACGTCAAAGCGGTTCAAAGGCGGCATGACGGCTGGCACTGAAGAGTGCCGGCGGCGATTTTGTTTATTTTGAAGGAGGCGGAGCCATGGTTTCTCAGAAAGCCGGTAATTACGTTGAGATAGAAGGCTTGCGCGTTGCCCCCGAACTGGTGGAATTTCTGGCCAAGGAGGCCGCGCCTGGCACCGGTGTGGAACCGGAAAAGTTCTGGAAGGGCTTTGCCGCCATCGTCCGCGATCTCGCACCGAAGAACCGCGCCCTCCTCGCCAGGCGCGACGACCTTCAGGCCAAAATCGACGCCTGGTACAAACAGAACCGCGACAAGGGTTACACCCAGGCCGACTACCAGCAGTTCCTGAAAGACATTGGCTACCTCCTGCCGGAAGGCGGCGAGTTCAAGGTGTCGACCGCCAATGTCGATCCGGAAATCGCCCATATCGCCGGTCCGCAGCTCGTCGTTCCTGTCATGAACGCGCGCTATGCGCTGAACGCTGCCAATGCGCGCTGGGGTTCGCTCTATGATGCGCTCTACGGCACCGATGCCATCTCCGACGCCGATGGCGCGGAAAAGGGCAAGGGCTACAATCCCAAGCGCGGTGAAAAGGTTATCGCCTGGGCGAAGAACTTCCTCGATGAAAGCGCCCCCCTCGCCTCTGGCAAATGGGCCGACGTCGCCGGTCTCTCCGTGAAAGACGGCAAGCTTGAAATCAGGCTCGCCGACGGTTCAGCAACCGCACTGAAGGATGAAAGCCAGTTCAAGGGCTATAATGGCGATGCCGCCGCCCCGACGAATGTGCTTCTCGCCAAGAACAACATGCATGTCGACATTGTCGTCAATGCGGACCATCCGATCGGAAAGACCGATCCGGCACATATTGCCGATATGGTTCTGGAATCGGCCATCAGCACGATCCAGGATTGCGAGGATTCCATCGCCGCCGTCGATGCCGAAGACAAGGTTGCCGTCTATCGCAACTGGCTCGGTCTGATGAATGGCAAGCTGGAAGATACGTTCGAAAAGAACGGCAAGCAGATGACCCGCCGCCTCAATGGCGACCGCAGCTATAAGGCGCCGGATGGTTCCACGCTGACGCTCAAGGGCCGTTCGCTCATGCTCGTGCGCAATGTCGGCCACCTGATGACCAACCCGGCCATTCTCGATGCCGAGGGCAATGAAGTGCCGGAAGGCATCATGGATGCTGCCTTCACCAGCCTGATCGCGCTGCACGATATTGGTCCGAACGGCCGTCACATGAATTCGCGGGAAGGTTCGGTCTATATCGTCAAGCCGAAGATGCATGGCCCGGAAGAAGTGGCTTTCGCCAACGAGCTTTTCACCCGCACGGAAGAAATGCTCGGCATGAAGCCCAACACCCTCAAGATGGGTGTGATGGATGAGGAACGCCGCACGACCGTCAACCTCAAGGAAGCGATCCGGGCTGCCAAGGATCGCGTCGTCTTCATCAATACCGGCTTCCTTGATCGCACCGGCGACGAGATCCACACCTCGATGGAAGCGGGCCCGATGATCCGCAAGGGCGACATGAAGCAGGCCGCATGGATCGGCGCTTACGAACAGTGGAATGTCGACATCGGACTGGAATGCGGCCTTTCCGGCCACGCGCAGATCGGAAAGGGCATGTGGGCGATGCCCGATCTGATGGCCGCGATGCTGGAGCAGAAGATCGTGCATCCGAAGGCCGGCGCGAACACTGCATGGGTGCCGTCGCCGACCGCTGCCACGCTGCATGCGACTCATTATCATCAGGTGGACGTTGCCAGCGTTCAGGAGAAACTGAAGAGCCGCCCGCGCGCCAGGCTGGACGATATCCTGTCGGTGCCCGTCGCAACCCGCCCGAACTGGACGCCGGAAGACATCCAGAAGGAAATCGACAACAATGCGCAAGGCATTCTGGGGTATGTTGTGCGCTGGGTCGATCAGGGCGTCGGCTGCTCCAAGGTGCCGGACATCAACAATGTCGGCCTGATGGAAGACCGCGCAACGCTGCGCATCTCCGCGCAGCACATCGCCAACTGGCTCTATCATGGCGTCGTGACCGAGGCGCAGGTGATGGAAACCATGAAGCGCATGGCAGCAGTCGTCGACAAGCAGAACGAAGGCGACCCGCTTTATCGCCCGATGGCTGCGGACTTCGACAAGTCCATCGCCTTCCAGGCCGCCTGCGATCTCGTCTTCAAGGGCCGCGAACAGCCGAACGGCTACACCGAGCCGGTCCTGCATCGCCGCCGCCTGGAGTTGAAACAGGCGTCCTGATATTCATCGCCTCCTCCCCCTCATCCTGAGGAGGTGTCCTGAGCGCAGCGAAGGAAACCGTCTCGAAGGGCTGAGGGGGGCGAGCAGCCCGATGGCAATCTTGCTGCCCAAACCGCTCGGACAGGATTGTCGTGCGTTTCCCTCGGCCCTTCGAGGCTTCGCGCCGCACCTCAGGATGAGGGAAGAATGCGCTTGCCAGATGGATGCAATTTGTTGACGGCGGGAGAAATCCCGCCGTTTTCTTTTACATCGTGGATCAAGAGGACTATTTCAGTAAAACCTATCGCTACCGACAAGGCCCCCGCAATGAACCTCCTCATCCGCCACGCGACGGAAGCAGACCTCCCCGCCCTGCTGGCCATCTACAATGATGCCGTCGAAAACACGCTTGCCATCTGGAACGAAACGCTTGTCGATCTGGAAAACCGCCGCGAATGGCTCAAAGCCCGCAACCGCGACGGCTTTCCGGTGCTGGTTGCCGAGCGCGACGGCGCTGTACTCGGCTATGCGAGCTATGGCCCGTTTCGCCCGTTCGAGGGCTTCCGCCATTCCTCCGAACTTTCGATCTATGTGGCGAGCAATGCCCGCGGCGGCGGCATCGGACGCGCCCTTTTGGCCGAACTTTTGGAGGAAGCGCGCGAGCGCAAGGTGCATGTGCTGATTGCCGGCATCGAGGCTGGCAATGCCGCGTCCGTCGCCTTGCACAAATCGCAGGGTTTCGAGGATCGCGGCACGCTGAGACAGGTCGGCCAGAAATTCGGGCGCTGGCTCGATCTGACCTTCATGCAGAAGATTCTCTGAATAGTAATGTTCAGGAAAGAGCGCAGCGGGTCATTGCCCTGCTGCGCTCTTTTTGTTTATACAAGCGTATTCGCAAGGACCCGGTGAAAGCCCGGGTGGCTCTTCTGGCCGCCTATCCGCCAGACAACGCAACAACATCCCCCATTTTGACAATCGGCCATGTTGATACGGGCATTCCTGTCCGTTTTCTATTTGCGGAAAATTCAATGACACGTCTTGCTGCCTACCGCCGCGAGTGGTTCTCCAATACTCGCGGCGATATTCTTTCCGGCATCGTCGTAGCACTTGCCCTCATTCCGGAAGCCATCGGCTTTTCAGTCATCGCAGGCGTCGACCCGATGGTCGGTCTTTTCGCCTCCTTCGCCATTGCCTGTGTTTCCGCCTTCACCGGCGGACGTCCCGGCATGATCTCGGCTGCGACCGCCGCAACCGCAGTTGTGATGGTTTCGCTCGTCAAGGAACACGGGCTGCAATATCTCTTTGCCGCCACCATCCTGATGGGCATTCTGCAAATTCTTGCAGGGTTTCTGAAACTGGGCCGTTTGATGCGTTTCGTTTCACGCTCGGTCATCACCGGTTTCGTCAATGCCTTGGCGATCCTCATCTTCATGGCGCAGCTGCCCGAACTCATCCATGTCCCGGTCCAGACCTACTGGATGATCGCAGGCGGTCTCGCCATCATCTATCTGTTCCCCCGCGTCACCAAGCTGATCCCCTCGCCGCTTGTCGCCATTGCCATGCTCACCACGCTTGCCTGGACGACCGGCATGGATTTGCGAACCGTCGGCGATCTCGGGGAACTGCCCTCCGCACTGCCGGTCTTCGCCCTTCCGCAGGTGCCGCTGACGCTGGAAACGCTGCAGATCATCCTGCCCTATTCGATCACGCTGGCGGCAGTCGGCCTGCTCGAATCGCTGATGACCGCCCAGATTGTCGATGACATGACGGATACGACCAGCAACAAGAGCCAGGAATGCATCGGCCAGGGCAGCAGCAACATCTCCTCCGCGCTGATCGGCGGCATGGGCGGTTGCGCCATGATCGGGCAGTCGGTCATCAATGTTTCCTCCGGCGGACGCGGGAGGCTGTCGACCTTCGTTGCCGGATCTTTCCTGCTGTTCCTGATTCTGGTTCTCGACGATCTGGTGCGTATCATTCCGATGGCCGCGCTCGTGGCAGTCATGATCATGGTCTCCATCGGCACCTTCTCGTGGCGTTCGATCCTCGACCTGCGCCGCAATCCGCCATCCTCCTCCATCGTCATGCTGGCAACCGTTGTTACAGTCGTCTCCACCCATGACCTGGCCAAGGGTGTTCTGGTGGGCGTTCTGCTTTCCGGCGTGTTCTTCGCAGGCAAGGTCGCCAGAATGTTCCGGGTAAGCGAAACCGCGAGCGCGGACGGAAGCGAACGCGTCTATACGGTGGAGGGCCAGATTTTCTTCGCCTCGGCGCAAAACTTCATCGCAGCTTTCGATTTTTCAACGCCTGCACGCAAGGTCACGATCGATGTCAGCCGCGCTCATCTGTGGGATATCACCTCGGTCGGCGCGCTCGACAAGGTGGTGCTGAAATATCGCGCCAGCGGCACGGATGTTTCGGTGATCGGCTTCAATGAAGCAAGCGCCGACATGATCGACCGGTTTGCCGTCCACGATAAGGAACCCGGTGCCGCAAAGCTCGCGGCACACTAAGCATGTCTCCCAAAAGTGAGAACCGGTTTTGGGATAAAGACATGCGCAAAAGAAAGGGCCGCTTTCGCGGCCCTTTTTCAGTTCGGCTGTGGAACGGCACTCCCGGTCGAAAGCTCCGTCAGACCGATCTCGCCTTCGACCTGATCGCTGCGGGCCATCAGGTATAGGCCAAGCCCGCAGGTCAGAACGGCGATGAACACCAGATACCAGGCGTGGGCCATCGGATTGACCGCCAGAAGCGAGGTCACGATCACCGGCGTCAGCCCGCCAAAGACCGCATAGGAAACATTGTAGGAAAACGACAGGCCCGAGAAGCGCACCGGTGCCGGGAACGCGCGCACCATCACATAGGGAACTGCGCCGACCATGCCGACCGAAAGCCCCATTACCGCATAAAGCGCGAAGAGGACGGGCAGGGAAACCCCCGCATATGTGTAGAAGACGAAGGTCGCGACACCGAAGAAAATGCCTGCAACGGCGAAGAAGCGCCCGCTGCCGATCCGGTCCACGATAGCGCCTGCGGCGACCGTGCCGAACATCAGGAAAAGCGTGCCGAAACTTGTGGCGGCAAGCGATTGCAGCGGCGTGTAACCGTAGAGCTTCTGGAGGAAGGTCGCGGTCATCAGCGTGGTGACGACGATGCCGGCCGACAATATCCATGTCAGCAGCACGGAAATGACGACACCATGCATATGGTTGCGCAGCACCGTGCCGAGCGGCAGCTTGTCCTTGAGCAGATGGCTGTTCTTCATTTCGGTGAAGATCGGCGTTTCCGCCAGCCAGCGGCGCAGGTAAACGGCAAACAGCCCGAAAATACCACCGATGAAGAACGGAATGCGCCACGCAAAGGCGGACAGTTCTTCCGGCGTGAAAATCCAGTTGATGGCAGTCGCGATCAGCGAGCCGATCATGATTCCGAGCGTCAGGCCCGAGCAAAGGAACCCGCAGGCCATGCCGACGCGATTGGCCGGAACGTGTTCGGCCACGAAGGTCCATGCACCCGGCACTTCGCCGCCAATGGCAGCGCCCTGCAACATGCGGAAGACGATCAGCAGGATCGGCGCACCGACGCCCAGCGTCGCATAGGTCGGCAGGCAGGCCATGGCCAGCGTCGAGATGGACATGAGAAAGACGGAGAAGGCGAAGACGCGCTTGCGGCCGAACTTGTCGCCGAAATGTGCCAGCACGATGCCGCCCACAGGGCGCACCAGATAGCCAGCTGCAAAAATGCCGAAGGTCTGGATCAGCACCAGCCAGTCCGGCATGTCGGGCGGAAAGAAAAGATGGCCGATGACGCTGGCAAAGAACACGAAGATGATGAAATCATAAAACTCCAGCGCGCCGCCAAGGGCCGAAAGCCCGAGCGTGCGGAAATCCTGCCGGTCAAGCGGACGCGGACTATTGCTTGTGTGGAGATTCGTCGATGCCATCGATTCGCTCTCTTCTGATCGGGTCGCTGATATGATGCCCCTCATTTCAGGGCCGGGTTTTAATGCGCCAATTGTGTCCGCACTGCAAGACTTGACTTCCGGATGCCGAGGCATATTTTAGAATCATTCTAAACTTTGGATTCCCAGGATGCTCAGCCGATTCTTCCGCAATGACCGCCGTCCCTTCGATTCGCTTTCCGAACAGGAAATTCTGGCGCTCGCCATATCCTCCGAGGAGGACGATGCCCGCATCTACCTCGCTTATGCCGACGGCCTGCGCGACGAGTTTCCGCAATCAGCCAAAATCTTCGAGCAGATGGCGGCAGAGGAACATGGCCACCGCGATGCACTGATCGAACGCCACAAGGCCCGCTTCGGCGACCGAATTCCGCTGATCCGCCGCGAGCATGTCAGCGGCTATTATGATCGCAAACCCGACTGGCTGGTGCGTCCGCTTGGCATCGACAAGGTGCGCGAAGCCGCATCGGAAATGGAAGAACAGGC
The DNA here is from genome assembly GCF_052246815.1 of Brucella sp. RRSP16. Classification (NCBI taxonomy): domain Bacteria; kingdom Pseudomonadati; phylum Pseudomonadota; class Alphaproteobacteria; order Hyphomicrobiales; family Brucellaceae; genus Brucella; species Brucella sp. RRSP16. The sequence continues at coordinate 218,445 of NZ_JBQQAM010000009.1, read as the reverse complement.
CTATCGCTTCTATGTCGAGGCGGCCAGGCGCGTCAGCGACGCGGACACCCGCAAGCTGCTGGGCGACCTCGCCCAACAGGAAAAGCAACACGAAGCCAAGGCTGAATCGCTGGAAAACACCCTGACGCCGGATGACGTGCAGGACGAGGAGCGCGCTGCCGAACGCAAGCAGTTCATCCTCACTTATGTCCAGCCGGGCCTCGCGGGCCTGATGGACGGCTCCGTATCGACGCTCGCCCCGATCTTCGCCGCCGCTTTTGCAACGCAGGACACGTGGCAGACCTTTCTGGTCGGCCTGTCGGCCTCGGTCGGCGCCGGTATTTCGATGGGCTTTACCGAAGCGATCCACGACGACGGCAAGCTGTCGGGTCGCGGCTCACCGGTCAAGCGCGGCCTGTCCTGCGGCATCATGACGACGCTGGGCGGCCTCGGCCATACCCTGCCTTACTTGATCCAGGATTTCTGGACCGCCACAAGCATTGCCGCGATTCTGGTCTTCTTCGAGCTCTGGGCCATCGCCTTCATCCAGAACCGCTATATGGAAACACCATTCTTCCGCTCGGTGCTTCAGGTGGTTCTCGGCGGCGCGCTGGTGCTGGCGGCGGGCATATTGATCGGCAGCGCCTAGGCTTCGAAGCTTCCCGGTCGCCTCTCCCGTTCAGCTGAAAAACCGAAAGTGGGAACCGGTTTCAGGATAAGGCGCGGCCCGCCTGGAGCATTTCCAGCAAAAGTGTGAAACGCCTACGCGGGAAATCAGTTCACTGGACTGATTTCTTATGCCGCTTCGATGCGTTGGATAATGCGTTCAAACAAATAGTTAGAGCGGTTCCGGCGATTCTGTTAGAACAGAAACCGCTCTAAACTGTCACGGCATCCTGCGGTCGGGAAATCGGTTCCTCGAAAGCTTCGATCGCAATGCGCCCCTGCCGGGAAACAGTGACGAAACTGTTTGCCGGCACCGCCATCCAGTTGGCAGCTTCGCCATCGAGCGGCTCCGACACCACGCAAATGCCCGACGACCCGCCCAGCGTCGCCGTATAGAGCGTCGGCGCAAAGGCATCGGTCGCATAGCGGATGGCATAAAGCTGGCTTCCGTCGGAGAAGGCGGCGGTCAGCCGCAGAAATGGCGGCACGCCGCCGCGGACCGCTTCCTCGACAACCGTTGCCACCATGCGCTTCATCGCCAGAACGGGGTCATTGTCGAGGCCGAATTCCAGCATCAGTAGAAAGATCAGCTCCGAATCGGTGGCGCCGTGCTTCTGGCCGTAGATCGCATCGCTCAAATGGCTTTCCAGCCTGCGGCGCAACCGGTCGAAATGCCCGATCTGGCCGTTATGCATGAAGCTCCAGCGGCCGGAAACGAAGGGATGGCAGTTGGAACGGCTGGTAAGCCCGCCGGTCGAGGCCCGCACATGCGCAAGAAAAAGGCGCGACCGTATCTGTCGCGCCAGGCTGCGGAGATTCTGGTCGGACCATGCGGGCAGAATATCCCGGTAAAGGCCCGGCTCGTCGCGATGGCCGTACCAGGCAACGCCGAAGCCGTCGCCATTGGTCCGTGTTTTGGCTTCATGCGCATCGTGGCTTTGCGCCACGAGCGAATGGCAGGGAGACGAAATGATGTCTTCCAGATAGGTTTCAGGTCCGAGATAGGCGGCCCAACGACACATTTTTGATCCGGCGATTACCGGCCCCGGTTATGCGTCCGCTCATAAAGCTGGCGAACGATCGTGCTCGCCGTCTTCTCGAACAAAAATGGCAAAATTGCATGAATGAGTGCTGCAAACGCCGCACAAAAAAGCTTGAACGAAAAACGACCGGCAAAGGCCATATGTTCGAAATAGGTTTCGTCAACCGACTGTGGATGTTCGGTGAAGAGGCGTGTGATGCGAGTGGTCATTGGAAATACTCCCGTCAATGAGCAATTCGTTCCCTTTTGTCCGGCGCGATAAGCACCTTTCTGAAAAATCATTCTAGCAAATGCATTCGAGATGAAATCTCAAAATATCCTTGCCAAAGTGGATTTAATGGGACAATCATCCCATGATGAAGCCATTTCTTGACGAGATTGACCGTAAAATCCTGGGGGAACTGCAAATCGACGGAACCTTGTCCGTTGATTCTCTCTCAGAGCGCGTTCACCTCTCCCGCAACGCCTGCTGGCGGCGGGTAAAGCGTATGGAGGATGAAGGGATCATCAAGGCGCGTGTCGCCCTGGTCGATGCCGAAACGGTCGGCTGCGGCCTGTCGGTCTTCATTCTGGTGCGCACATCGAGCCATGATCCCGACTGGCTGACGAAATTTCGCGCCGCTATGGGCCGCTTTCCGGAAATCGTCGGCGTTTATCGCATGACAGGTGATCTGGATTATGTGCTGAAGGCCCGCGTTTCGGACGTCAAGGCCTATGACCGCCTTTACCAGCGACTGATTGCGAGCGTGCCGCTCTCGGACGTTTCGGCCTCTTTCGTGATGGAGGAGATCAAGGAAACGACCGCCGTGCCGCTGAAGGAATAGCAGATTGTGCGGGACCGCCTGACGGGGAAAACAACCCGTTCTTCGCGTCTCTCCCGGCACCTCGAGCATGATCCCTCCGGAGTGAACGAGGACGATCAGGATATGCTTCGAATGGAAGAGACGGAGTGCCGAATCTGATTCAATCGGATCGAAACACGCTCTAATGGCCAGCCATTTCGCGGCAGATGGCCGCGCACTGCTCGCACGCTTCGACGCATTTTTCCATGCCGCCGACCTCGCGGCAGGATTGAGCACAGGCTTCGCAAATCTTCGCGCAGGCTCCGCAGGTTTCACGATGAAGGGGCGTGTCGAGCAACATTATGTGCGCTGCCGTGCGGCAGCTTTCCACGCAGGCCAGCATGATGCGGTAATGTTTCGGCTCGACATGCGCCCCACCTTCTTCAAGGCAGTGGCTGGAGGCCGTGTGGAGGCAAACGCGATAGCAATCAAGGCAGGCATCGATACATCTGGTCATTTCCGGGCTCGGCATTTTCAAATCCTCTCTCCTTCGACACGAAGTCCAACAGGCCAAGGATGGATTTGTTCCATGGGCGCGGTCGGGCGTTTTTCATTCCCGGTGGACATTCCCGGTGCAAATTGCATGACCCTGTGCCGTACTATCATTGCAAAACGCCAAATAGGCGGTACACCTTTCATTGGTTTTCACGTATGAGCGTCGCCAGTTTGAGCGCATCGGGAAATGTGTGAACAATTTCCAGACAGATGCGCCATGAAACAATGTCTCTCGCAGGCCAACTGAACTCTCGCAGGAAAGGCTCCCTCATGACCGCAGCATCCTCTTCCGCGCCAACGCTCGGCATCATCCGGCTCGAACATGCGAAGGACCTTGAACTCCCGGCCTATGAGACGTCCGGCTCGGCGGGCATGGACCTGCGGGCGGCCGTTGCCGAAGATCGCCAGATCGTTCTCCTGCCGGGACGTCGCACGCTGGTGCCGACCGGCCTGATCTTCGAGATTCCGGAAGGCTTCGAGGTGCAGATACGCCCGCGTTCCGGCCTAGCCTTCAAAAACGGCATCACCTGCCTCAACACGCCCGGCACCATCGATTCCGACTATCGTGGTGAAGTGAAAGTTCTCCTGATCAATCTGGGCGATGACGATTTTCGCATCGAACGGGGCATGCGCATCGCGCAGGCTGTTTTCGCGCCGGTCGTCCAGCCGAAGATCGAAGAGCGCACCGAAGTGACCGACACGGCACGCGGCGAAGGCGGTTTCGGTTCCACCGGCACGGCTTAAACGCGCCAATCACAGACAAAAGCCCGGCTGAGCCGGGCTTTTTATTGCCATTTTCTCACTGTGTAAGAACGGCGCGTTGACAGAGAACCCCGGTCACCTGAACGTCAGCCTCGCCCAGTTTGACACCGAGCAAGTCGAGAATTCCGAAGAGCAGGCCATCCACGGCAGGTGCCAGGGGCTGGAGCAAAATGCCCAGAAGCTGGGTAAGCCCGCCCAAAGGCAACGGCAGGACTCCGCTCAGCACCACCTCCAGATCAAGGCCCGTTATCAATCTGCCAAACAGCGAACCGACGAGTTTGCTCGTACTCGCGGTCTGGACCCTTTTGGCCGCAATATCCGCAGATGTGAAAGTCTTGATCTCCTCTTTGGGGTTGCCAAGGGGAAGTTGAACACGTCCACGGAGCTCTGCGACTGTCAGAAAAACCGCCTTCACTTCAGCTATGGTAGTCGTCTTGACGACAGGCGTCTTGCTGAAATTCTTCATCAAATCGATATCGGTATCGCCGAGATATATACCCGCCACACCCGGTTTGACACCCAGCCTGACCGTGGCGCTGCCTGGTCCGTGCGGGCAGCTTATACTTTTCAGTTGCGCCTCGGCGCTGGCTACATCGATGAAAATGGGCACATGGACATTTGCCAGATAAGAAACAACGCCTTCACTGCCAACATCCAGCGTCAGAAGGAGGCGCACCTGCGCCGTGCGCACCAATGTGCCTGCCCCTCCAACAGCGAAGAAGGGGGTGTTTTGCGCAGGCTCCCCAATAGCGATGTCCAGTTTGAGTCCCAGAAGGCCGGGCAGCTTTATTCCAGGGCCAAGCTGGAGCTGATGCTCCCCCCCAAGCATGGCCGCGGCAGAAATCATCTGCAGCACGTTGGCGGTGATGTTGTAATTATTGGATGATCCGAGTGCTACATCGGCTATCGATCCAAGGCCCAGCAATTTCCCCACCGGCAGCTTGGTGTTAAGCGCGCCGGCATTTTTCCCGAGAAGGGTCAGCGCGGCGCCCGCCGCCGGATTGTTCGTTACGACCTCCGCCATGACACTTGCGAGCATGCCGACCGACACTTCAGTGTCGAGCAGTTTCTGATATGTGCCAGCCGTCAACCCCACTTTGGGAGCAAGCTTGTCCAGAAAGCCGAGGAGATTGATATCGGTCGCCGCGAGAGCCTTATAGTCGGCGAGTTTCAGATCAAGGGAGGTTCCCAGAAGCCCGCCCAGAAGGCTGTTCAACGCGCTGTCCGTCGTATTCAGGCTCAACAATCGCGAACCGACCGAAAATGCCGCTTCCGCCTTGGTTGCCGCCGTGCCGGTCGCTCCAAGCGCGGGCCGGCTGATGAACGATTGGCCGAAATAGAGATTGCCCGGACGCGCCAGCCGGACGCGAACCGCATCCGGGTTTGCACCGCCCGCCACGAAACGGTCTTCGACCGCACGGTCCTTGTCGGGGAAATAGTTGCCCTTCTCCACCCAGACCCACGTCTTGTTGTCGGCTTTCCCGTTGACGATGGAGGGGTCGTAGCCGTCTGTCATCAGCACCGGATCTAGGCCGTTCGCCTGCAATTGCCGCAGCACCGCTTCATTGGCCTGCGAAAGGGAAGCCGCTCCGGCGACGGCTGCAAGGTCGGCCATGTTCTGCAACTGCCGCCGTTCCAGAAACAGCGAACTCGTGTCCACGCAGAATGCCGCCACCGCCAGGAACAGCGGCGAGACCAGCGCGGCCATCGTCGCCAGATTGCCGCCCCGCGCACCCAGGAAACGCGATACAAAACCCCGCATGACTTTTGCCCCCCAGCCCGTTTCAGATTCCGCCGAGCCTTATTGTCGATGCCCGCGTGATGATCGTGTCCGGAAGCGGCAGGCCCGTCATCAGGTTCCAGATCGGCAGGTTTTCCGCATCATATTGGATCGTCACGGTGAACTGGTTCGGGTCGGACTGGGCATTGTCCACGTTCACCTGCATCTTTTCCGGATCGATCAGCGAATATTTCGCCGCGTTCTTCCGGATATAGCTGGTCGCCAGCGCGAGCCGCTCCGGCGGATCGATGCCAGCCAATGCCGTCCGCGTCGCATCAGCGGCAAGCTGCTGCACGGCGTTCGCCACGCCCAGATAGAGGCCGAACGCAATCATGCCCATCAATATCAGAAGAAAAACCGGCGCCAATATTGCGAATTCGACCGCCGCCGTGCCGCTTTTATTACGATTGAAAAACAACAGTAACGGTATTCTTCGAAACCTGTTCGTTACGAATGAAAACCTTTTCCGCCCCATAATAAGGTAAGCCATTTGCCCTCCCGTCCAAGAGCATCGAAACCTTATTCTCATGCCATTCCCAAGCAACATGCATCATGCATGCGCCGACCATCCGCCTTCGCGGACAGGTCACGTTCTGAATTATTCTTTCTACTTTCAGATTATGCTTTCCCAGCCTTATTTAACCGGGAGATAATTTAAGAACACTTAATCTGACTGATAATTTGGCTTAAGCCATTCTTTTTGAAAAGAATAACCTGAAGTTGTATATTGGCGCCAACTTTTCAGCATTTCACCGCTTGCTGTGGAAACAATTGACAAGGCACGGACAAGCCTCCGGCCATTGTGCCAAAGGCAATTATTGCATGACAAATAATTAAGATGAAATCCTGAGCGGGGAAGCATAGATATCCGGGAGGCAATGTGCCATCGAAGCGCGCCCGGTCCCGCTTTGGTTGCATGGTGCAAAAAATTATGCGGGACATGGTGATGAACCTCCGATGAGCGGCGGTTCAGAAAGTTTTGAGGTTTGACGGTGCTTACAACTTCCGATTCGTCCAAGACCGGGCAGCACAAGGCACCGTCGCCGAAGCGCGCGCCGCGCAAGGCGCGCCGCTGGTGGCTCTGGCTGCCGGTTGCGGCAATCGCGGTGGGCGCGGGCTGGTATTTCTACGGCTCGGGGGAAGCTGGCGGCCAGAAGACGAACTATCTTGCCGAAACGGTCACGCGCGGCGACATCGAAAACGCCATTACCGCCGTCGGCACGCTCAGCGCACTGCGCAGCATCAATGTCGGCGCGCAGGTTTCCGGCCAGCTTAAAAGCGTGAAGGTAGAAGTGGGCGATCAGGTCAAGCAGGGCCAGCTCATCGCTGAAATCGACCCCTCGCCCTTCGAGAAGAAGGTGGAAATCGCCAGCGCCCAGCTCGATAATCTCAAGGCGCAACTTCTGAGCAAACAGGCGCAGCTCACGCTGAAAAAGGCCAATGCGGCGCGCCAGCGCTCGCTTTTGGCCACGCGCGGCGTGTCGCAGTCCACCGTCGATCAGGCCGATGCCGACCTCGCCATGGCCGATGCTGACGTGAAGGCGCTCGGCGCGCAGATCCGCCAGCAGGAAGCCCAGCTTGCCAGCGACAAGGTCGATCTCGGCTACACCAAGATTTACAGCCCCATGGAAGGCACGGTCGTCGATCAGTCCGCCAAGGAAGGCGAAACGCTCAATGCCGTGCAGAGCGCGCCGACCATCGTCACCGTGGCCGACCTCAAGGTGATGACCGTGGAAGCGCAGGTGTCCGAAGCCGACATCGGCAGGCTGAAGCCCGGAATGCCGGTCTATTTCACCCTGCTCGGCCAGCCGGAAAAGCGCTTTACCGGCACGCTGCGCCAGATAAAGCCGACGCCCGCGACCGAGAACAATGTGGTTCTCTATTATGCGCTGTTCGACGTGCCGAACCCGACCGGCGAGCTGATGATCAATATGAGCACGCAGGTCTATTTCATTCTCGACGAGGCAAAGGACGTGTTGATCGTCCCCTCCTCGGCGCTGAACTACAAGCGTGCCGATCAGAACCAGAAAGAACGGAACCAGAAAGGCAAACCGCAGATTTCGGTGAAGGTTGTAAGCAGCAACGGCGCGGTGACGGAACGCGAGGTTCAGATCGGCGTGCGCAATCGCGTACAGACCGAGATCATTAGCGGGCTGGAAGAAGGCGACAAGGTTATCGTCACCAGCGCTTCCAGCGGGGCCGAAGCCGCCGCCGGGCAGCGTGGCCGCAGGCCCGGCATGCGCCTGTTCTGATGAGCCGCCTCATGCCCGATAATCCCATGACCGACACGCCGCTCATCAGGCTCACCGATATCCGCAAGACCTATCACAACGGCGATCTTGCCGTTGAGGTGTTGCACGGCATTACGCTCGATATTCAGGCTGGCGAATTCGTTGCGATCATGGGCGCATCCGGCTCCGGCAAGTCGACGCTGATGAACATTCTGGGCTGTCTCGACAGCCCGAGCGGCGGACAATATCTGCTCGACGGCGAGGATGTATCGACACTCGATGCCGACGCGCTGGCAGCATTGCGGCGCAGAACCTTCGGCTTCGTCTTCCAGAGCTATAACCTGATCTCGACATCGACCGCGCAGGAAAACGTCGAAGTTCCGGCGATCTATGCGGGCCTGCCTGCCTCCGAACGCCATGCCCGCGCCGCCGAACTGCTCAACCAGCTGAAGCTCGGTGACCGTCTCGACCATCGCCCCAACCAGCTTTCAGGCGGCCAGCAGCAGCGCGTTTCCATCGCGCGGGCGCTCATGAATGGCGGGCGCATCATCCTTGCCGACGAGCCGACCGGCGCGCTCGACAGCCAGAGCGGCGAAGACGTGATGGAACTGCTGCGCTCCATGCACCAGCAGGGCCACACGGTCATCGTCATCACGCATGCGCGTGAAGTCGCCGAACGCGCCGACCGGCTGATCGAAATCCGCGATGGGCAGATTCTTTCCGACACGGTCAAGCGCGCAATTCCCGATACGCAGGCCCCCTTCCGGCTGCAGGAAAGCCTTGAAGGCAGTTCAGCCCGCATTGCCGATGTTTCGGAAGCGGTGAAGATGGCGATGCGCGCCTTGCGGGCCAATATTTTCCGCACGGTCCTCACCCTGCTTGGCATCATCATCGGCGTCAGTTCCGTGGTGACGATGCTTGCCATCGGCACCGGCGCGCAGAATTCCATTCTCGACCGCATCAATGCCATGGGCACCGATCTCATTCTGGTTCGCCCCTCCATGGCCGGTTTCCGGGGAACAGGCTCGATAGCGACACTGGTTCCCGAAGACGCCACCGCCATTCTGGAACTGCCGAACATCAAGACCGCCGTGCCGGAAGTGACCGGAACGGTGACGCTGCGGCGCGGCAATGTCGATTACCAGTCGCAGGCAAACGGCACTGTTTCCGCCTTTTCCGAAGCCAAATCGTGGAAGGTGGCGACCGGCGATTTCATCAGCCAGAGCGATATGGACAACTATGCGCCCGTCGCGGTGCTGGGCAAGACGGTCGTCAACACCCTCTTCCCGGATGGCAGCAATCCCATCGGCCAGTATATCCTCATCCAGAAGATACCGTTTCAGGTGATCGGCACCCTGGAACCAAAGGGCGCGGGCTTTGGCGGTGCGGATCAGGACGATGTGGTGATCGTGCCGCTTTCGACCGGCAATCTGCGGCTGTTCGGCCAGAAATATGTGCGCACCATCACCGTGCAGGTGAAGGATTCTGACCTCATCAACACCACGCAGGAACAGATCCAGGACCTGCTCGACCAGCGCCACAAGAAACAGGATACGATGATAACCAACATGTCGTCCATCCGCGAGGACGCGACGGCAATGGGCAACACGATGACCCTGTTTCTGGGGTCGGTCGCGGCAATCTCGCTTCTGGTTGGCGGCATCGGCGTGATGAACATCATGCTGGTGAGCGTGACCGAACGAACCCGCGAAATCGGCGTGCGGATGGCAACGGGTGCGAGAAGGCGCGATATCCTGCTGCAATTCATCACCGAGGCGCTGACCGTCTCGGCCATTGGCGGTGCCTTCGGCGTCGTGGTCGGGCTGGGCGCGGCAGCCGTCGCGGGCTGGGCCGGGCTTTCTGTCGGCTACAGCGTGGGGCCTGTCCTGCTGGCCTTCGCCTGCGCTTTCGCGACCGGCCTCATCTTCGGCTTCCTGCCCGCGCGCAAGGCTTCCCGCCTGCTCCCGGCTGTGGCACTGTCGTCCGAATAACCAATATCGGAAGGCAGCACAGCGATGATTCCCGTCAAGCGAACCCTGTTCGCTGCCGCAACAATGGCGGCTGCGATTGCTGTACTGACGCAGCCGGGCCATGCCGAAAGCTGCAACCGCGAGACTTTCGAGAACACGGATTATATCGTCTGCGACGCCGGAGCCGAAGGCACCGGCCTGCACCTGTTCTGGAAAGATGCGGATGGCGAGCCTTACCGCAATTTTTCAAATCTGGCTGGCACTGCCGCAAGCCAGGGCAAGACATTGGTTTTCGCGCTCAACGCCGGAATGTACCAGCCGGACTTTTCGCCAATGGGCCTCTATATCGAGGATGGCCGCGAACTTCGCCCGGCGAGCAAGGCCGCACCTGCCCGCGGTTCCGGCCCCGTGCCAAACTTCTACAAGAAGCCGAACGGCATCTTCTATCTGGGTGACAAGGGCGCTGGAATATTGCCGACAGACCGTTTCATGAAACAGGGGATGAAGCCGCGTCTGGCAACCCAGTCCGGGCCGATGCTCGTTATCGGCAACAAGGTCAATCCGATTTTCATCGTCGGCTCCACCGACAGGACGCGGCGCAGCGGCGTCGGCATTTGCAAGGGCGGCGTGATCCGCTTCACGGTCAGCGAGGATGCGGTCAATTTCCACGACTTTGCACGATTGTTTCGCGACCATCTTCAATGCCCGAACGCCCTGTTTCTGGATGGTGGCGGTGGCGCAGGCATCTACGTCCCGGCGCTGCAGCGCAACGACATATCCTGGCACGGCGGCTATGGCCCGATGTTCGGGTTTGTGGAGTGATTGCGGGCAATGGAAAAGCCGGTTCTGATTAGGCAGGCAGGCCTTTAAAATCGCGCTTGCTTCATGGCCTACTTGAACAGCAACGGCAAGGTGATCGGCATACGCGCCTTGGCAACAGCGGCTGGCGGTGCAGGCACCGGCGAGGCTCGGCGCGCCGCTTCCAGTGCCAGTTGATCCACGTCTGGATTACCTGACGAACCGGCCAGACGGGCGGAAAGCACATTGCCCGATGGGTCAATCACGAAGGTAACCTGAACAAGCCCCTTGGCATTGCGTGATTTCCGCTGCAGGAAACGCACATTGCGCGCCATATGCGACTGCAGCTTCGAGGTCCACTTGGCGGAACTGACACCCGCGGATGCAGAGTTTTCACCTCTACGATTTGCGGCAGCACGAGCGCCATTGTCAGCATCCATCTGCGGCGCAGCGGCCTGACGGGTCTCCGGTGCTTTCTCAGCCTTCTTGGGCTTGGGCTTTTCAGCCTTGGGCGGCTTTGGCTTCTCCGGCTTTGGCTTCTCGACCTTTTTCGGTTCCGGCTTCGGCTCTGGCTTGGGCTCCGGCTTCACTTCCGGCTTTTCAACGGGCATGGGCACCGCGACTTCCGGCTTTTCCGCCTGGACCACATCCGGAACGACTTCTTCCGGTTCCTGAACGGCCTGCGGTTCCGGCGCGGGTTCGGGCGGGGTCGCCTCTTCCGGCTCGGGCGGCGTTGGTTCTTCCTGCACGGGTTCCGGCTGCTGGGCCGGTTCCGCCAGTTCCTGCGGCGCTTCAGCCGTTTCCGGCTGGGCTTCCTCCGCCACCTGTTCTTCCATCGGCGCTTCCGGTTCAGGTGCCAGTTCCACCACCATGGCGGCAACCTGCGTCCCGTCGGGCTGGTCTTCTTCCTGCGCCATGTGGATGGCATAGGCCCCGGCGGCGTGAACGGTCAGAACAAGAATGCCCGCGCCGAGCCAGCGCCCCGCATCATGCCAGAAGGAATGATGGTGAACGTCGGCCGAAGCCACCTTTATCGGGGGATGCACGGGCGGGAGTGCATTCATTGCGCAGCTCCCTGCGGTGCCTGCGTGGAAGGTGCCGTTCCAGGAGTTGCAGCCGCCGGAGCGGTCCCGGCGTTCGCACCAACGGTTTCAAGCCCCACCAGCGCGATCTTCAGGTAACCCGCCTCACGCAGAAGGTTCATCACCCGCATCAATTCGCCATAGCCGACATTCTTGTCGGCGCGCAGGAAGATGCGCGCTTCCTTGTTCTTCTCCGACAGCACGTCCAGCGCACCGCCGAGGCGCTCGCGGTGCACGACATCGTTGCCGACGCTGACACTGAGGTCTTCCTTCAGCGTCACGTAAAGCGGCTTGTCGGGGCGCGGTGCGGGCGCTGCCGTCGAGGCAGGCAGGTCCACTTTCACGTCAACCGTGGCCAGCGGTGCCGCCACCATGAAAATGATGAGCAGAACCAGCATGACGTCGATGAAGGGCGTCACATTGATCTCGTGGTTCAGCTCGAGATCGTCACCGCCGCCTTGGCGAACTTTACCAGCCATGGCGCCTACTCCGCTGCGTGCAGCGTGCCTTCACGCACACCGGCCGTCCTGAAATCGAGGTCGCGGCTGACAAGGCGCTCCACGCCCGCCGAAGCATCGGCGAGCAGCGACCTGTAGCCGGTGATCGAACGGGCGAAAACGTTATAGATGACCACGGCAGGAATAGCCGCGACGAGGCCGATGGCTGTTGCAAGCAGGGCCTCCGCGATACCCGGCGCCACGACCGCGAGGTTCGTGGTCTGCGCCTGGCTGATATTGATGAATGAATTCATGATGCCCCAGACCGTGCCGAACAGACCGACAAACGGCGCGACCGATCCGATGGTCGCAAGAATGCCGGTGCCTTTGGAGAGGCGGCGTCCGGCCTTGGCTTCGATGCGCGACAGGCGCGAGGATACGCGTTCCTTGAGGCCTTCGCCGCCAGCGCGGGCAAGCGCCGGACCGGAAAGGCGAACTTCGTCTTCCGCAGCACGGACCAGAACCGCACCGGGCCCCTTTGCTCCGTCGAGCGCACGTACCGCTTCGGCAAGCGTGGCCGAATGCCCGATAACCTTCAATGCCTTATAAGCGCGGCGACGTGCACCGGCCAGTTCAAGCGATTTGGCGACCCAGACCGTCCATGTGGCAAGCGAAGCCAGCGCCAGACCGATCATCACCGCTTTCACGACCCAGTCGGCAGCCATGAACATGCCCCATGGCGACAGGTCGTGCGGAAGGATCAGGCCACTTTCGCTTTCGACCGGCGCGGCTGCAGGAGCAGCCGTCTGCGACTGGATCAGTTCAGGCGATGGCGCAGCAGCGGGAGCAGCAGCAGGCGCCGTATTGGCCGGTGCGGGACTGGAAGGCGCTTCGACGGCAGGGGTCGCCGGTGCATTCGTCGGGGAGGATGCATCCTGTGGCGCGTTTTGGGCCAATGCAGAAGCCGCGCCCAGCAAGCCGATGCCCATCGCCGCAGCCATGAAGCCTTTTCGCCAGAAACCAGTCATTTTGTTCGCCTTTTGATTGTTCAAATCCGCGCGCACATGACCAAACCCTCATGCAGGCCGTCGCGCCGCCTGTTGGGCCTCTTCTTAACTCCCAATAATATGATGACGCAAGTCATGTTTTCATTTGAAGGGCATTTTCATCATGCAAAATTGGGGTCGGGGAAGATTTTTCGGCTCGCGCCTTTTTGCCAGTTGCACATTGGCGTCAAATCAGACCTGATAGGATGACCGAAGCGCTTCGGGATTGGTTTTAAAAACAGATTCCGGCGCACGGGGAGGAAATGCAATTCCGCTTTGACCGGAATTTCGGAGGACATGCCAATGATGCTCAAGGATATCCAGACGCTTGAACATGCGGCACGCACTGCCATGGCTGGAAATGACGATCCCTTGCCGGTGCAGCAACGTTCGCTGAAGCCTGCCCATGTCGGACTGGCCGTTATCATGCTGGCAGGGGCGGCTTATCTGCTGCTGGCGTAGGTAGCAATTACAACCTGAAAGGGCCATGGCCTCATTTTCGCCATTAAAAAGCCGTGCCCTTCACAATTTTGACGCTTCAATAACACGGAATTTGAGCGGAACTGAAACCGTTTCCCCTCGTTTTTTCTCCTGTTGATGGCGAGATTCGCTCTCGCCTTCGGTTTGCCTTAATTACCGACAGGAGTTTTCATGAAACGATTTCTCGCCTCCACGGCTCTTGCCGCGCTGATCGCCCTGCCCGCTTTCGCTCAGGACCGTTCGCCGATTTTCTCCGATGAGAAACAGGAAAAGCCGATCGCCAGCGAGAATGGATATTTCGTTGCATCGCCCGGCCAGCTTCTGGTGGCGGGCTTCATCGGACAGGCGGTCTATAACGGCCCCTCCAATGACGCCGCCAATATCGGCACGGTCAATGACATGATCCTTGGCGCCGATGGCAGCCCGCAGGCGGTGGTGATCGGGGTCGGCGGCTTCCTCGGCGTCGGCGAAAAGAACGTCGCAATCGGCTTCGACCGCCTGTCATGGGTGGTTCGCGAAGACGGCAAGCGCTGGCTGATCGTGGATGCCACCAAGGAACAGCTCGAAAAGGCACCGGCCTTCGACCGCAACACGGCCTTCGCAGCCGACGGCGCGCCGCGCGCCGAACCGCCCGCCGCCGAAAAGACGATCACCACGCAGAAGGCGGACAGGGTGATGCCCGAGGGCATGAAGCCGGTGCCATCGGAAGGACTGAGCGCCGACAAGCTGATCGGGGCCACTGTTTTCGGCGCGGACGAAACCAAGATCGGGACAGTCGGCGATGTGCTGATGTCCGCCGACGGGCAGACGGAGGCATTCGTCGTGGATGTCGGCGGCTTCCTCGGCATCAATTCCAAGCCGGTGGCCGTATCGATCGCCAATCTCGATGTAGCGAGCGGCAAGGACGACAAGCTCAACGTCTTCACGCAGTTCACCAAGGAACAGCTTGAGGCCCAGCCCGCCTATTCGGACGAAGCCTACAAGAAGGACCCGGAAGGCACGATCCTGCACGGCGAAGCCGAATAAAGCCTCGCACTATGCGCGGAAGCATTGCAGGCGATGCTTCCGCGCCTTCCGGCAGCGCCATTTACCATGCCTTGCAACAACCGTCCGGTCTTGTTGCCGCTGGCGGCTTTGCATGCAACCATTGGGCGGGCAGCACGTTATCCGAACGATCAGACAAAGAATGAACAGGAGAGCCGATATGGCGCGAGCATCCGCGAAAACGAGCAAGATCGAAGAAAAGATCGAGGAAGCGCTGACCGATGCCAGCGCGGAAGACCTTCAGGCACAGGTCGAGCAACTCAAGGAAGACATTGCCGCCATCGCGGCGACACTGGCCAATCTCGGTTCGCAGACGGTCCGCGACGCCAAACGCAGCGCGAAGGAGACCTACAAGAGCGCCTATATCCAGGGCGAAGACGCCATCGATGATCTGCGCAACAAGGCGCAGGATCTCGAAGCTCAGCTTACGGCAACAGTGCGGGAACGCCCGATTGCCTCGCTCGCCACTGCACTCGGCGTCGGCTATCTGCTGGCCCTGCTCTCGCGCCGCTGAGGCGGGTCATGCTGAAAGCTCTCATGCCCCTTTTGACTGCAATGGCAGGCGAGGAACTGAAGTTCGTGGCGGGCCAGACGAAACGCGCCGCGATCTTCGGCGCGGCCATCGCGATCTTCGCGATCATCGCAGTCACCTTCCTCTGTGTCGCCGCTTTCCTGGCGCTTGCGCAGAGCTATGGCGGTCCGCTGGCGGCCCTCATTCTCGCGGCATTGTCGCTGATCGTGGCGCTTCTCATCCTCGCGGTGATGAAGATTCAGGCTGCGTCAGAGGCCAGAAAGCGCAAGGAGAAAATGGAGGCGGAGAAGACGGCCATGATGGCAACGGCAGCAATCGCAACCGTTCCCGCCATCCTCAAGCGACCGATACTGGCCGCCGCCCTGCCGCTTGCGGGCATTGCGCTCGTCTCGCTGCTTTCCGACAAGAAAAAGCGCCCGCCGCGAAGCTGACACGCCTGATCGGGACACGCTGTCCAAACCTTGAAAACGCCGGCCTCATGGGGTCGGCGTTCGTCGTTCGGACCCAGGGGCTTCTATTGGCCCGCCGCCTTGTCGGAGCTTTCGAGGAGCGAGGACAGACGAACGATCACCCGCGTTCCAACACCATTATCGGTCTTGCAATAAACCGGCTTTTCGCCGAACTGCATGCAAAGCTGCTCGATGACGAGCGTCCCGAGACCGTTCTTTTCGCCGGTTTTGTGATGGTCCAGTCCGACGCCGTCATCTTCCACGACCAGCACCGGAACGGCATCCTCACCCGGCTTCAGGCTGATGCGGATATGGCCTTCCGTGCGCCCCTTGAATGCATGCTTGATCGCATTGGTGACGAGTTCGCCCAGAATGATGCCGATCGTCGTCACATCGCGGGCTTTCAGGTCAAGCGGCGCCAGATCGGTGGTGAACTCGATCTTCCGATCCTGCCCGATGGCGTTGCGGATATCATCGATGACGGTGCCAAGAAAATCGTCCACGCGGGCCGATTCCATGTCCTCGCCCAGACGCAGGCGGCGATGTGCCGTCGATACTGTCTGGACGCGGTCGCGGGCGGCGGCAAGGGCGGCGCGTGCATCCTCGCTGCGGGTCTGGCGCATCTGGAGGCCAAGCAGCGATGACACGGTTGCCAGCGAATTGCCGATACGATGGTTGGTGTCCTGTAGCAGAAGCTCGACCCGCTGGCGCTCGCGCTCGGCGATGCGACGCTCCTCTTCCAGCTCGGCGGTCCGTTCCTTCACGCGCTGCTCCAGCAACTGTTTTTCGGAACGCAGCGCGGTCTGCCCCTCGAACATAGACCGCGCATAACGCTGCACGCGGCTGAACAGCAAAAGCGCCAGCGTGGCGGCGGAAGCCAGCGCCACGATGGAGGTGGCGGTCATCCAGTAGCGCATGCGGTTGATGCGCTTGTTGCGCTCGAGAAGCTGCTGTTCTTCCGCATCGATGAATTGCGTCACCGTGCTGGCGAGCTGGTCCATCAGCACCTTGCCCTCGTCGCCGCGCACTTTCTCCACCGCTGCCGCCACATTGCCAGCCTGCGCAAGACCGACCGTCTCGCGCACATCTTCCTGTTCACGTTCGACCAGCGCGCGGATCTGCTTGACCCGCGCATCCTGCAACGGGTTCTGGTCCGTCAGGGCTTCAAGATCGGCGAGCGTCTTGTCGACGCTCAGGATAGTATTGCGATAGAGATCGAGATAGGTCTCATCGAGCGTCAGAAGATAGCCGCGTCGGCTCATCTCAATATTGCTGGCAAGGCGCGCAACCTTGTCGACCTGCTGGCGCAGGGCATAGTTGCGGGAAATATCGATTACCTGGTGGTTTACGCCTGACGACAGAAACAGGGTCATGATCGCCGACAGAAGCACGAGCCCAAGCGAGACGATAACCGCAACCGGCTTCGACGTCGATTGAAGCAGTTTTTTCCACAAGGCTGATGGCAAGACGCAACCCACAAACAACAATCACTGCGCCGACAAGAAATATCAGCAACCGCTAACCTACAAGTGACTGGAGATAAAAAGCAATCGCTGCGAGCAAAAACCCGCACAGGTCCGGGTTTTCTGCAACAAAAGCTCTCCCCTGTCCAGCGGACAGGGGCATCAAAGATGCATCATGCGAAGCTTCTCAACGTGGCCCGCGATGAATCCGCATCGGGACCGTAATCGCTTTCGCCCTCGATCTTGAGGATTTCCTGCAGGCGCGTGCGGGCACGGCTGACGCGGCTCTTGATGGTTCCGACGGCACAGCCGCATATTTCGGCGGCTTCCTCATAGGCAAATCCCGAGGCGCCGATCAGGATGATCGCTTCGCGCTGGTCGTCCGGCAACTGCTCCAGCGCTGCACGGAAATCCTGCAGGTCGAGCGTGCCATATTGGGAAGGATGCACGGCGAGTTGCTCGCTGAACACGCCATCCGTGTCCTGCACCTCGCGGCCGCGCTTGCGCATCTGCGTGTAGAACTCATTGCGCAAGATGGTGAACAGCCAAGCCTTCATATTGGTCCCCATCTCGAAGGACTCCTGCTTGGCCCAGGCTTTCATGATCGTATCCTGTACGAGATCATCCGCTTTGTCATGCTGGCCGATCAGCGACACCGCGAAGGCGCGCAGGCTCGGCAGCGACGACAGGAGTTCTCGCTTGAACTGTGCATTACTCTCAACCGACGGACCGGGTGCTGTGTTCACGCATACTCTCCTGTTCAGCCTGATCGAGTTTTTCGAGAAGATCGAGGAAGCGATCCGGGATCGTCTCGTCCTGTATCGAGGTGTACAGTGCCTTTAGTTTCAATCCGACTTCACAATTTGGTCCTAATATATCCTTCTGAACGCGGCGGGTCGACCGAACCCCGGCTCCGTTCATAAGAAGGTTTTCTTTTTCTGCCATATCTTGATCATTCCGGGCTGATTGCCCTACCCTATTAATCTAAGCCCCTGCTTGTCCGGGAAATGCGCGGGTTTCTAAAAAGTTCCCGATTATATTTCCAACTTGCGGAACTTTTTTCAAAACGCCCCGTTTAGGGTAACATAATGCTGCGCTCAAAGCATAGGCGGGAGAGGGTCAAACCTGTTCGCCAATGTGCATTCAATGAACGAAAGCGGCAGTTGAGGAGTTCCATTACCATGACGTTATCGACGCGTATCGCGCCGCACCTTCCCTATCTTCGTCGTTTTTCCCGCGCTCTTACCGGCTCGCAGGCTTCCGGCGATGCCTATGTGGCGGCGGCGCTTGAAGCATTGATCGCCGATGTGAGCATATTCCCGGAGGGTTCCTCCGACCGGATCGGTCTCTATCGCCTTTTCTGCAATCTCTACAAGACGGCCTCCGTCCGCGTGCCGGAACCGGCGTCGGAATTTGCATGGGAACAGCAGGCGGCAAGAAATCTTGCCCATATCGCCCCGCTGCCGCGTCAGGCCTTCCTGCTTGTGGCAGTAGAGGGTTTTTCCGACAAGGAAGCCGCCGAAATTCTCGAACTGGACGACGCCGAACTGAGCCGCGTCCTGTCGGTCGCTTCGACCGAAATTTCGCGCCAGGTGGCGACGCGCATCATGATCATCGAGGATGAGCCGCTGATCGCGATGGATATCGAGCAGATGGTGGAAAGCCTCGGCCATGAGGTCGTGGGCATCGCGCGCACCAGGGATGAGGCGCTGGCGCTCTACAGGCAGGAGAAGCCGCGCATGGTGCTGGCCGATATCCAGCTCGCCGATGGCAGCTCGGGCATCGATGCGGTGAATGAAATCCTGCAGAACGATGCAATACCGGTCATCTTCATCACCGCATTCCCGGAACGCCTGTTGACGGGCGAACGCCCGGAACCGACCTTCCTCGTCACCAAGCCGTTCAATCCGGATATGGTGAAAGCACTGATCAGCCAGGCGCTCTTCTTCGAGGAAGCCTCGCAGGTCGCAGCCTAGCGGCAGGAAGCGAAGCGATTGCCTTGATACGAAGTCCCGAAAGGCATGCCTTTCGGGACTTCGGCCCGTTAGCACTTCGCCCATCTGTCAATCACCCCGCCTTACGCCCCGTTATGAGTATTTAGAGTTGTGAGCGCGCTAATTTTCCCCGGACCACGGAACAAATACCGCTTGGATGGCGTTTCTTCTTCACCCAATAAAGAGGAGACCGAAAATGCTTTACTATGCGCTTGTATTTCTCGTGGTGGCACTCGTAGCAGGTGCGCTTGGCTTCGGCGGCATCGCTGGTGCGTCGGCTGGTATAGCGCAGATTCTGTTCTTTGTGTTCCTTGCCTTGCTCGTCATTTCGCTCATCGCGTCGGCGATCCGCAAGGCTTAGACCGCACAAGACCGAAGGCTGTTTTTGACCTCCTGAAAGCCCAGCCTATATTAGACTCCAGTGAAGGTGACCGCCGCATAAGCCATGCGGCGGTTTACCGATTTAAGGATTTGGGCCGGTTCAACGACCGGAAAATGAAGGCTCGACCGCGACCCGCCAGCCGGTCGAAGAAAACGGACGCAATGGCACGCAGATTTCCGATCAGTCTTTCCGGAGTTTTTGACGTGTCGCCAATGGGCGGTCCGGCTATTTGTTTCGTTGCATCCTCCACCGCAAAACCGCTTGGCACTTTTGCTGGAAATGCGCTGAGTGGGCTGCGGGTTGAATGAGGCAGACATGACAGCTGGCACAAAATTCAACCTGCAGGATACCGAGCCGGACGCAGCGCGTCTGCGGGCCCTGTTGCGGGCAGTGCGCAACAGCAATGTCTGCGTGCTCTATCAAGGCCCCGACCTCGCCTATTCGTGGGGCGAGAACATTCCGCTCTACTGGCAGGAAAAGTGGAAAGTGGGCGGCAACGACTGCGACTTCATCTTCTCCGCAGCCCTGCACAAGCTTGTCGGCGCCAAGCAGGCGGCGCTTGATACGGGCGAAGCGCAGAATGTGGAGATCGCCATCAATGACGGCGACAAGCTGCGCTGGATAGAGTTTCATGTCGATTGTGACCGCGACGACGAGGGCAATATTCAGGGCCTCGTCACCACGGCGATCGAGATCAGCGAGCTGAAGCGGCGCGAGCAGGTGCTGAAGACCCTGCTGCGCGAAGTAAGTCACCGCTCCAAGAACCTTCTGGCCATCGTGCAGAGCATCGCCAGCCAGACGGCGCGCTTTACAGACACAATCGATGATTTCCTGCTGAAGTTTCGCGGGCGCATCCAGTCGCTGTCCTATTCGCAGGATCTGGTGACGGATTCGAACTGGCGCGGCGCATTGTTTCGCGATCTCGTGCATTCGCAGGTCGAGAAATATATCGACGTCAGCGACGAGCGCCTGAGCATCGAAGGAGATAACCCCTATCTTTTCCCGGGCGCGGCCCTGCATGTCGGCCTTGCGCTGCATGAACTCGTGGTCAATGCGACCTCGTTCGGCGGTCTTTCCATCCCCTATGGCCGGGTGAAGATTTCGGCGAAGGTCCTTCATCTGACGGGCGGCGTCGACCGGCTGGAATTCCTCTGGGAAGAAACCAATCCGGCGATGCCCGAGGTTTTCGAGCATGACCCGCGGTTCGGCAGCGCCGTGTTGCAGCGCATCGTCCCCGCCTCCGTCAATGGTCACGCCGATTATCGCATCGACGGTACCGGGGCGGTCTATTCGCTCACCATCCCCACGGAGCAGTTCGACGCCTGATGCGTAAGGCGTTAGAGCATTTCCAGCAAAAGTGTGAAACGGTTTTGCGTTGGATAATGCGATAAAACAAATAGTTAGAGCGGTTCCGGCGATTCTGTGAGGAACCGCTTTAGTGGGCGTTCTGGGACATTTGGGAGATCAAAAAAAAGCCGCCATGGTCCCGGCCTTGAGCCTGAACCACGGCGACTTGCTCTGAATTTGCGGAACGCCAGCTGCTTAACGTTTAACGGTCAGCGCGGCATTCTCGCCGCTCGCCTCGTGCGGGGAGGTTGAGGCGAACTGTGAAGACCGCGTTGTGGGGGCGGGGTCACGGCCTTCATGGGCGCTAAACGCGGCAAACGAAATTTGGTTCCGTCAGTTTCCGATTTTTTTGCAATAAAGTTCGAGCCGGTGATGGACGATCTCGTAACCGAGCGACCGGGCGATTTCTTCCTGCAGCTTTTCGATCTTGTCGGAGCGGAATTCGACCACCTCGCCGGAATCCATGTCGATGATATGGTCGTGATGCGCGCCGCTCGCCTGCTCGAAACGCGAGGGCCCGCCGGCAAAGGCGTGCCGGTGAATCGCGCCACGCTCTTCCAGAAGCTTCATCGTGCGATAGACGGTCGACAGCGAAATGCTGCTGTCGATCTCGACCGCCCGGCGGAAAATCTCCAGCGCGTCGGGGTGATCTTCCGTCTCGGTCAATATGTTCAGGATGATCCGGCGCGGCCGCGTGATGCGGACGCCTGCCTGGCGCAGTTCCTGTTCATAATCGGGTTTCTTGTACGATTCACTCATGTGGCAATTATGCACTGTCCGGGCTCCAGTTGCAAATTTTTGCAACTGGCAGCGCACCGATCTCCCCAGCCCTTGTTGGGATTGCGCATGGGAGCGCATATCGATCTGGTTGAATCAGTTCGGCGCTCCAATCTCGTCTGTTTGAAGCATGATCTTGTCGATCCTCGTTTCACTCCGGCCGGATCACGCTCCAGTGACCGGGCTCCACCTGCGAGCCGGACACCTTGTCGTTCAGATGGTATTGTCCCCTGCCGACCCGCACGAAAAGCGCATCGCCTTCCGGTTGATTGGCGGTACAATTTTCGGCGAGGAAAGAGAAGTATCTGGAGTAAGGCCAGCCGGGAGCGACGCGACGCACGTCTCTCGGCGTGAAAGGTTCGGCAAGAATGCCCTTCACCCTGACCGCATTATGGATTTGAGGATAAATAGTCGATCCAATTTTCCACATGCCAGATACTACCACTACCATGCGTAGCATTCATATCCCGTGAACATGGGATGATTGCAGTTTTGCTGGATCGAAAAACTTTGAGTAGACAAGCAAGCTTGGCTGGACCGCGAAAAAGGGGATGATGCTGGTACGCCCAAGGGGAATCGAACCCCTGTTTGCGCCGTGAGAGAGCGTAAAAATTCGTATTTTCTTGTTCGCTACTGTTCACATACATTCAATAAAATTAATTAGTTATAGGAATTCAGTTCGCTGTTGTTCACAAACCGTCGAATATGTATATTCGACGAATATTCGACGTATTGGATATGAGCGATGGCTAAGATTTTGAAGGAAGCTGAGCTAACAACGGCAAAGGCAAGATCACGCCTGCCGATTGGAGAACATGCGCGTCGGCTCGATGCAGAGGCTCACTTATTCTATCGTAAAGGTGTGCGTTCCGGCGTTTGGTTCGTGCGCTGGCGTAATCACGGCGTCGGTGCGAACTATCGACAAATGCCAGTGGGACCAGCGAACGACATCAACGACAAGCCCACAGAGGGATTGTTGACCTTTCTGGAGGCCGAACGGCTTGGACGCTCCCACGTTGAAGCAGCAAGAGCGGAAGCAAGAGCGATTGCTGATGGTCCTCTGATCACCATTCGGACGGCTGTTGAGACATATATCGCGAAACGAGACGCTAGAGAGACGGCCCGCAAGGGACGTGAAGGCCGATCCGATGCCAACCGTCGCTTATCCAGACACCTGTTGGGGCAAGAGAAGCGTGGCAAACAGCTTGCAATTCAACCGGATCGACTAGCAGATGTGGCGCTGCATGCCATAAAGGATAAAGACTTGACGCTATGGCTTGCCGGTCTACCACAGGAAATGAAAGGGACTACTCGGCAACGCCTTGTGAACGACATACGCGCCGCGCTCAACGCTGCTTATGCCGCGCACCGCGACCGCCTGCCGCCTACCCTGCCGGGCATAATTAAACACGCGTTCGCAACGAGAACTGATGACGGTCCACACGAAGAAAGCGAAACCGCTCGCGACAATCAGGTTTTGAAAGATGCTGAGGTGTCACGCCTTATTCGAGCAGCAATGGAAATCGATAGCGCTCACAATTGGGAAGGTGATTTGTTCCGGCTTGTACTGGTTCTGGCGGCTACCGGCGCACGGTTCTCGCAGATTATCCGAATGAAGGTTCGAGACGTGCAGCAGGACAAAGGGCGGCTGATGGTGCCAACCAGTCGCAAGGGGCGTGGAGGCAATAAGAGCGCCACAACGCCCGTGCCGGTAGGTCGTGATGTTCTTGATGTTCTCTTGCCTATTACGACCGGTAGGCCCGGCGAAGCGACGCTTTTGGAACGCTGGCGAGTTCAGCAGATCGGACCGGCAGAATGGGAGCGTACCGGGCGAGGTCCGTGGGTGACATCTTCGGAATTGCGCCGCCCTTGGATTGCTATAACTGAAAAAGCCAAGATGTCGGGTGTAATCCCCTATGCCTTGCGCCACTCGTCTATCGTGCGTGGCATCCGGGTCAATCTGCCTATCCGGCTGGTCGCCGCCGTTCATGATACCAGTGTGGCAATGATTGAACGCCATTACGCGAAGTGGATCGCGACCGGCCTTGAGGAACTCGTCGCACAAGCTATTGTGCCGCTGGTTCCTGAAAATAGTCGGCGGATCGTCTCTATCTTTGATGGAAGATAGGCAAGCACGCGCACCGCCTAACGAAAAAACGCGTCAAGTGTAAAAATTAAAATTTATTTTCGAACGGCGGCGACATTAAATCTAGTGTTGCATCCGTAGTCATTTCATAAGCTTAGTGATTGACGTTGTATTTTACACAACGGCTATTTCCGTGAAAATATAGCTTCTGAAATTCAGGAATTCTGAAATTTTACACAACGCCAGAAATTCGTATTATCTAAATGTTCGAACGAATACAGAAAGGTTCGGACATGGAACAGAAACTTGCTTACACTGTAGATGAAGCCGCCAAGCTGATCGGCATTGGTCGCGTAAAATTCTACGAACTTCTCAATAAGGGTGAGGTTAAGGCCGTCAAAATTGGATCGCGAACGGTGATCCGAGCAGACGATTTGAAGGCATACGTTGACGGCCTTCCGTCTTACGCTGCGTGAGGCCTTCCGTCATGCCGGTCATATCCTGCCCGTGCTGCGGCAACGCACAGCCATTGCTCAACGCCGATCTCATAACCGAAGTTCTGGCGCTCCCTAAGATGGAAGCGCGCATTCTCGCTGCTCTATGGGCCGGTGACGGCCAGCCCGTCGCGACAGAGACTATGTATCGCGCGATGCGTCCCGATGCTGATCAGAGAGCCGATGAGCCAACGAAACAGTACAACGCTTTCAAGGTCTGCCTGTTCAAGCTCCGCCGTGCGCTGGAAGGGACACAGGTGCGAATTGAGAATGTTGGCTACGCTCAGGGCTATCGGCTGGTCATCAACAACATGCAGGCCAACGCGGCTTGACGTTTAAACGCTGTAATCCCTGCCGGTCATCATCGGCAGTCGCATAAATTATCCAAATCAACCAAACCAAGTGAGAACAGTGCAAAGAAAAACCCCCGATTTCAATCGAGGGCCGCGCACTGCGAAAGATAAATGATGTGTCTTTTTTATACATCACAGTGGCGGCCCTGTCAAAAGCAGGGCTTAATATGAAAAAAGAAACTGAAAACCCATCGATCCTAACGATCCCTCCGACTGTTTATACTTCGGAAGGTGGCCGCATTATTCGTCTTTGTCGTCCGTATGCGCCCATGCCTGTTCATGACGCTTGCGGAAACTTAACCGATCTAGACTTAGCAAGAACGCTGGACGATTACGGGCACCCGGAATTCTATCTGCTGGCGTGTCGCGCTCATGATCTTGATGATATTGAAGCACTGCCCGGTGCAGTACGATCTACACTGCACGATATCATGTCTTGGAATGATGATGTCACGAACCAGCTTGCGGCACAGATTGCCGCCCGGCACGATCCACGGTTTCTCCTAATCGACAACGGCATCCGACCAGATCGCTATAGCGTCATTGATGCGCCAGCCAACCAGAGGGTTTATGCAGCGATCAACTTCTACCATCGGTGCCGGGAATTTGTGGAACGTGTTGAAGCCCGCTGCGGCATGTTTGGCTTTAGCCATTCTAATGATCGGGGGGCATGATGGACCGTTTTGCACTACCACCGCTAAGCGCCTATGAAGCTGATGGGCTGACCGGCGACATCGAGCCTGACAATGCGGCACCTTTTCATTGGCAAAGTTGGGCAGACATTAAGCCAACCGAGCCGCCCGCGAATGAAAACCTTCGTGCTGGTCAGCTTCTCAAGATGGAGCAATTCGACTTCGAGTTAGAAGCCTTTCTTATCGACCGCAAATGGCTGATTAGACAGAACGAACTATCGGGCGAAATTGAAATCCATCGACCGCGTGACATCGTGCCCATGACCGACAATCGTTTGGCTGAAATACGTTTCTCCGTGTCATACGCCGCCAATGGCAAGGAACCGGCCAAGGACAAAATCACTGATGCCATTGGCTTGATCGCTGAGCGCAACGCATATCATCCTGTACGAGACTACCTCGACGGGCTGGAATGGGACGGCGTCCCACGCTTGGATACTTGGCTGATCGATTATGCCGGTGCCGAGGATACGGAGCTAAACCGGGCGTTTTCGAGGAAATCGCTGTGTGCTGCTGTGCGCCGTGTGAAGCAACCCGGTTGCAAATTTGATCATGCTCTTGTGCTTCGGGGACCGCAAGGCGCGATGAAGTCGTCAATGGTCAAGGCTCTGTGCCGTGATGAGACATGGTTTACAGACCAATTGAAGGTCGGAGCCGATGCGAAAGAGACGATTGAGAATTCAACCGGCGCATGGGTCGTAGAACTCGCTGAGCTTGACGGGTTGAGCCGAAGGGAAGCGAACGCGGTCAAGTCGTTCATCACCACGGTTTCTGACAAAGCGCGTCTGTCCTATGCTCGATATGCCGTCACGCGGCCACGGCAATTCGTCCTGATCGGTACAACGAACGAAAGCGCATTCCTCAACGATTTAACCGGCAATCGCAGATGGTGGATCGTCAACGTCGCGTCCTGCGATCCTGCCGGGGTCGCATCGGTTCGTGATCAACTATGGGCCGAAGCTCTCGCGGCTGAGCCGAATGAAAGTCTCTGGCTTGATAATGAAGCGCTACAGGCTGATGCCGCTGTGATGACGCAATCTGTGACGGACTTCGGGCCGTGGGCGGAAATGCTGGACGAGCAATTTCCGGAAGGATCACTCAAGATAGAAGCGGTGGACGTTTGGAAGCTGGTCGGAATTGATGGGGCTGACAGCATCAACAAACTGACTAAAGCACACCATGCCAGCATGAAAGCAGCTATGGCGGGCCTTGGTTTCGAACGCAAGGATAGCGGTATTCGCAATGCTGATGGAAAGAAAGTTCGCGCCTACGTGCGTGGCGATCTTCACGTTGCTGAGTGGTGGCGACCGGGTGACCCGGCGCGTGATAGTCAGGAGGCAAGGGGCCATTGGTGAGACCAAACAGTACGGAAGTCACGGGGCGGGCATTGCAGCGTTTTTTGCGGCAACGAACCGATTGCATTGGTCTGACCTCCTGTGCACTTTCTATTCTTACGGAGCGAGCCAGCCGTGGTAGAAAGCTGACGTGTTCACATCCGACGAGATTGTTTGCCTTATGACCGAAGATTTGACAGCTATAGCCGAAACCATGGACGCGCTTCTCCCCTTATTCGTTAACGGGAGCAGTATGTCCGGCCTTTATCTCCCGATCCAACATGCGGCCAGTTTCAAGGCATTGGCTATCGAAGCCAAGTCCATCCTCGATCAAGAGCTAGGCTATGCGAATGAGTATTCGATGAACCTTATCCGCTCGGTAAACTCCGGTGCAGGCGGCTTCTTTGGCGGGCCGTCATATGCATCTGTTGAAGAAGCATCCAAGATAGTTCAGGCCGGGGTTAGGGCAATCAACCGTAAGCGAGCAAAGCCCCCCGCATCACCTGCCGGTGCTAAGCCTTATGTTGATTCGGGGCGTATTCTGGCGCTGCAAGGGATCAGCAATGCGCCATGGGATTTTGCGCGACTTATAGAGCTTTGCCGTGAAATGAACGTTGCTTCGGCCAATCGCTGCCATATGTCAACCGCAATGCTTCTGCGCACGGTCCTTAATCACGTGCCGCCTGTACTCGGCTTCAACACGTTCGCGGAAGTTGCGAACAACTACGGTAATCTAAAATCGTTGAAATCATTCAAAGCGTCTATGCAACGGCTTGAAGGATCGCTTCGGAACATTGCCGATATGCATCTGCATTCCCCAATCAGACCTCGCGAGGACGTGCCTACCGCTGTGCAAGTGGATTTTTCCGCTGAACTTGATGTGCTGCTCGGTGAAGTGATTCGTGTGGCTGGATCAGGCAACGAGTAGACAATCCCCTAATTCTTTAGGTGGACATCATCTCCTTAATCCAAAGGTAAATCTGCCAGACGCCGACGCCTATGGTGATTGCCGTTGCAAATAGACCAATGCCTTTCGCATAGCGACTTTCAAATATCTTATCCAAAGCAATGCCAAAGCCGCGCGACGCGGTGCGCAGTTTGCCGCGCAAAAGCTTACGGATAACGGAATGAAAGAAACCTACTTTACACAGCGTCGAATTGTGCATTCTCATAAATTCGTTGTTCTGAAATGCTCTGACTTCTTCTTCGCCAGCGAGAAAATCGCGGTGTATACCACCGTTCGACTCCATTAAAGTTTTCAACTTTGGATGTGCCGCGTAATCGTTACCGTAACGGTCGGCTAGAAGATCATTTAAATTTAGACGCCGCTCTACAGGGATCACTGGTGCGTCATTGCCACCAAGAACACGGTATCTATGTTCAAGATGCTCGAAACCATAGGTAAGGTTTCGCATATTCCAATGAACCCAATATTTGTCGCGACGATCCCGCACGAAAGCATAAAAACCCCGCAACAAGCTAAGTTCAACCTCATCGAACCGTTCTCTGACATTTTCGCGGGGAATACGAAGTTCTTCAGCAATAGAATGCGTAGAAAAGCTAACCGTCTGTTCCGTTGCGTAGTGTGTGATGGCAATAGATGTGATGCGTGGTGAGAGCGCCTCATTGTCATCATTCAGGTTTTGGCAAGAATAGTGAATGACGTAGAAATTTTCAGGATGCCCTTTGATTTCCTTAATAAACTCTCGACTATTGTTAATTCCCATATATCCCCCCGTAGTTCTCATTATGGATCGATCAGGAAATCGATTTGGTCAAGTGGTACCGTTATGCGCGATAAAGATATTGAACTGGTCTCTTCTTTTCTCAAAGAGTTTCAAGATGAAACGGAACGAGGTGCGGCCCTAGTGGGAGCAGCGATGATTGACCAGAAATTGTTGGATACCCTGCGCTCGTTTATGGTGAAAGGCAAAATCACCAAAGATGTTCTGGAAGGTGGCACAGCACCTCTTGGCACATTCTCATCTCGGATAAAGGCATGTTACGCTTTGGGATTGATTGATGAACACGAGCGTTCGGAATGCGACTTAATACGCAAAGTGCGAAACGAGTTTGCGCACAGCATTCACGGTCTGTCGTTCTCAGATAAAAAGATCAGTGACTTTTGTGACAAATTGCAATCAGACCTACCCGGAGGAAAAGGCGCCTTCAAGAACAACCCTCGGGGTATTTTTGTTAATGCAGTCGTATTGATATTGTTGCGATTGTTTTATCGGTCTGAATGGGTTGCAAGCGAAAGAAGAACTATAAAGAGATGGCCGTGAAGCAGCGGCGTTACCAGTAACCAGTTGAAATATCAAAAGTAAAGTATCTGCCACGTTCTTTGCTGATCACGTGCGCTTTGTGCCGGAATTGGTTCGGCACGGGTGAACCGGTTCCACCGACGAACCGATTCCACTTGGTTGACTTATGTAGTGGTC
This sequence comes from Brucella sp. RRSP16, assembly GCF_052246815.1. Lineage (NCBI taxonomy): Bacteria > Pseudomonadati > Pseudomonadota > Alphaproteobacteria > Hyphomicrobiales > Brucellaceae > Brucella > Brucella sp. RRSP16. Next base: position 189,447 of record NZ_JBQQAM010000009.1, on the reverse strand, counting down.
TCAACTTCGGTTTTGGAATTGGTGGAATTGGATGAACGGAAAACCGATTCCACCTATAAGATATTGAATTATTTCAATAATAATCGGTGGAATGGGTGGAATCGGTTATTATTATAAAGATACCAGAAGGCTCATAATTCTTACGTATACGCCACAGCATCCGGGTACTTTAGGAAAAACCGATCGAACCGGTTCGAACCGATTCCAGCTACTATTTTGGCTTGTTTTTCCTTGGAGCCAACAAATTCCCATAACGCTCGCAGCCTCCAATATTCCCCTCATATTTCGACTGCTCGATAATTCCCGCCGAATTTACGATGACATCAATGCGGCAATTGTAATCGTAATATTCGGTACTTGTTCCCTGTGATTGAATGTAAACCGGTTTCCCGCCAACATAAGCAGTACTCGTGTTGTAAGTGGGAACGTTATACGATCCAGTTTGCCTAGTACCCCATGAGAATACTCGTCGGTCTGCTATTTTGCTCTCAGCATCAGGAAATCCCAAAACGTCAAAAGCTGCTTGATATGGCTTTCCTCTCAACGAAGACAACCCAGCATCCATATTTTCGAATGTCTGGCACCCGACCAAGCCGCAAATAGCTGCCAAAAGTGCAACTCGAATTTTCATGATAATCCCCGCCTCAACAGAATCACCAAATCCCCCATGATTTGGTTCTCGCCAATCATAATCACAGTATGATTTCGTCAAGCGGAATTCTTTGATCTTCTACATGCCGGTGATGCAGCGTCGATGTCGCGCTGACCAGCATAATAATCGGCTCGAAATGCGTGTTCAATCACCCTGGGTGATTTTTGTCAGAATATCAGCGGCCTTTATTCTGATCATCTCATGATATTGTTGCTCAATCTGTTGCAAGATATTCACGGCTTGGCTCGTGTCGCGTCCTGATGCTCGACGATAGAACCACGCCGCACACCAGAAGTCTCGCGCCTGTTCGTCAAGCGGCTTCCTGTTCATCGGTCGGCGTCCCCCAAAAATAATTTCGTGTTGATCGTGTTTTTATGCGCTTCTTTGCTGGCGTTGGAAACTGTTCGCCTTCGATCCTGCGACTACACAAAACTTAACGTCGCCGGATCGATGACCCCTAAACAAGCACTTTTCGTTCAAGAATTTCTGGTTGACCTCAACGGCACACAGGCCGCTATCCGCGCTGGCTACTCGGAAAAGACGGCGAAGGAACAGGCTGCGCAGATACTCGCCCGGCCTGAGATCGCAGCGGCAATCAATGCTGCCATGGCTGATCGAGCCGATAAGCTTGAAATCACGGCTGAGCGCGTCCTGTCTGAGATAGCCACCATGGCGTTCTATGATCCGTCTGACCTGATGATTGATGGCGAGGCGGAGCCTGATGCAGATGAGGCATGGGTTATAGAAGGTAGGATCATTCACGGCCTGCGCAATGTTGCGGATATCAAGCGCCTGCCCGAAAACGTGCGACGCGCTATCGTCGGTTGGCATTGGGACAAGGCGGGCAACTTCGTTGTGAAGCTGGCCGATAAGTCAAAGGCTCTCGACCAGCTTGCACGTCACCTGAGCCTGTATAACGACAAGCTAATGCTCGGAAGCGTTGACGGTCTTGCTGATCGCCTTGCCCGCGCGGATGCTCGCCAGTTGGATACGAAGCCAGCCGCCGCGCCAGTCATGGCCGCTGCGCCAGTTAAGAGCGAGCCAGCGCCCGTGTCCTCGCCTGATGCCGGGACTGCGCAGCCAGAAGCCGCCGCCGCGCTACAGAACCAGCCTGCCAGCGCGCCGAAAGCGTCACAGCCTGTCGAGGACTGGGCTGCGCCCAAGCCGCAGTCAGCGCCCGTATATCGCCCAATCCTACCCGACTGGCCCGATAGCCCGAACGATGTGGAGGTTGATTACGACCCAACTGGCGGCGCTTACGACTTTAAACGTTGAACCGAAAGGACTTTAGACGATGGACCCCTTGCAGACACTCATTGAGGATTTGATCGCACTGGCACAGCAGGCCGACGCGCTTGCAGATCAGATGCGCCCATTGCTCGCCGCAATCGAAACAAAGGAAGCGGAAATTCGAACGGTACTCAGCGGGCAAGCCGCTACTCACATCGCTGGCAGATACGGCAACGCGAAATATGCGCATAGCCGTTCATGGGCTTTGCCTTCCCCTGAGCGTGACCGCACCACCGAACAAATGATCCTGAGCGGTTACGCCAACGAAATCGCCGCTTTCCCGCCGCCAGAAGCCCCGGAAGGAGGCGCATGACCATGACGAAGGTGATTTCATCGCGCGAGATCGCGCAACAGCTTTCAAGTCTGAGTTCCCATCTAAACGGCTTGGAGCTTGAAGCGACCGAATTAGCGCTTGCTGCCGTTAGCGGGAATACCGATGCGGCCATGCGCCTTGCCGAAATCCGAAAGGAAATCGAGCGGGCGAAGGGCGACCGTGACATTCTGGAAAGTGCCAAGGCGGCGGCTATGGCGAAGGAAGTAGAGGCCGAAGATAACAACGACGAGGCAGAACGGGCGGCAGCGCTGGCCGAGGCCCAAACCCATGCCGGTGAACTTGTGAAGCTGGCAGATGATGCGGACGCTTTGATTGATCAGTTCAAAACTCTTATCGCGAAAATCGACGTTGCTGAACGCGCCGCTCACTTGGCTGTTCGTCGCAGCGGTATCCACAACCCCGGCTCTGTCGGGTCAAACAGCCTTGGAGAGCATGTCCTTTCGCGGCTTGATCTCCACGTCATGGGTTCCCGCCTGTTCGACAAACGTTCCGTCGCGCAAATCGCCTCCGCTGGCTGGCGCTTCATTCTCGAACTCGAAACTGATGAGGCAGCATAATGGCTGATATCGATCCTTCACACATTCTGTTTCCATCTGATGCGCCATCTGCCCCCGATCCCGCAATGAACCCGCTCGCCTTTGCCAAGGACGATGCAGCCGCGCGCCTCATGCGGCGCGTCGAACCGGCAGAGCAAGCGGGCCAGCCAGACGCTAAGCCCGCCGATGCCAAGCCTGATACGGACATCGCCAAAACCCTGTTTGGTGACACGACCAAACCAGATTACGAGGGTGCCGTTCGTGGTGAGCTTGAAACCTATCGCCTATCGGCTCACGCTGACGGTGACACAGAGCGAGCCGAGGCCCTTGGACACGCGACGCAGGCCCTTGCCGCCGACTTCGCTGCGAACGATACCGAACCCACGGATTTGAAAGAGGCGTTCGAGATCGTGCGTCACAGCGCCGGGATGGTGCCGCCTACGCTTGAGGAACGTGAGGCCAGTTTTACGGCTGGCATGTCTGAGGTGCAGTCGGCGGGAATATCCGATGCTGATCTGAATGCCGCTCGCTCATTCATCAGAGATTTGGAAACCGTATCGCCCGGCGTGGTTGCATCGCTCAACGCACATGGCGCTGGCAACGACATACGCCTAATCCGTAAGACGGTGGCAGAAGCTCGCAGGCGTGGTTATTGATGATTGTTGCCGCTACCGATCTGGAAGGTAGGGCGCGCGCTGTAGATTTCGCCATGAGGATTATTCGTGGCGATGTCTGCGCGTCAGACCGACGAAAGCGCTCGCTCTCATATGCGCTCGACGGCAATTATTTTGGGATCGATTGCGTTGACGATGAGCCGGGCGGCGGGGTTCGCGTAGGGATGGGGCGCTACAACTTCCCGATCTGGACTTGTCATCAGGGCGGCGAACTGGTCGGCGCTGCGATTTGCTCCGGTGCTGCCCCTGAGCTTCCACTGCGTTTGATGATGCTTGCCGTGCGCGAAGATTGCCGAGGAAGCGGCGTAGGTGGCGCGTTGGTGCGCCATCTGATCGATAGCGCGCCTGTCGTCGGCGTTGCCGTCAACGATGCCGGATTACGCAGATATTACGCTGAGCGGGGCTTTGCGCATTGGTACGGCGGTGCCTCTGGCGGCGATGTCGGTTTCACAAAAACTGTAAGCGGGCCGCGCGGCCTGCTTTTCGTGGTTCCCGTCGCGACTGATGAAGAGATCGCGGACGGTGAAAGGAGGTTGCTGCATGACGAATTGTCCACTTTGCCACGCGCCAGTTGATGTGCCTGATCTGGAAACGCTGGTTTTGGCGCGGAATATCACTGGGCGCGCTGAGATCGTGTTGCGCGAACTATGGCGCGCTGGCGGACATGGCGTAACAGAGAAAGCGATGATCGAGCCGCTATATGTCGATGACGTGAACGGTGGGCCAAGCGATGCGACCGCGCACCGACATGTGAAGCGCGCAATTCTTGATGCTGTCATTGCCATTGCGGGCAGCGGTGTCATGATCGTCCATACGGGCAAGGGCAGTACATCGGGTTATCGGCTGAGGTTCCAATGATGGGAGACAGCCCGTTGCTCTCTTGCTGGTCTCGTCAGACACTATGATCGGAGATACTGATTTTGATCGCGATGTTCGGCGGCTTGTCTTCCAGTTCATCGCGAGGCCGTCGCAGGGTTCGTCTTCCCTTCGTGATGGCCACCACTTGCTTAGTGCGTAACGTCCTCTCGCGCTGAGCCTTGAGAAACCCCGCCGCGATTAACGCTCGCACGGCGGGGTTTTTCATTGAGCAATTCGCTAATGTTCGCGCTCATACATCGCCGTTTATTCGACGAATATTCGACGTATCATCGCGAATGTTAACTAAGTAGTTGATTTTATTGGTACGCCCAAGGGGAATCGAACCCCTGTTTGCGCCGTGAGAGGGCGCCGTCCTGACCGCTAGACGATGGGCGCCTGAGCCATATTGCTGATATAAGCGCCAAAAGGAAAAAGCGCAATCCTTGCAGGCAGAAAGAAACAGGGCGGCAATCATGCCGCCCTGATCAGTTTGTCCCAGAGCATTTCCAGCAAAAGCGCGGTGCGGATTTGCGCAGGATAATGCTTTAAAACAAATAGATAGAGCGGTTCCACGATTCCGTATTAAACGGAACTGCTCTATTCGACATTGCCGAGCTTGATGCGGCCGATGATGCGGGACTCGCGATAATCATAGATGATGAGTTCCGTGCCGCCGTCCGGCAGCAGCGTTTCCAGCGAAAGTTCGTTGCCCGAAAGGCTTTGCGAAAGAAGGCGGGTACCGGGCGTCAGGTTGATCTGCGATTCGATCAGCTTCGGCGGCTCCGGCTTTGCGGGCGCAGGCGCGGCCTGTCCGGGAATATCGGAACGGGCTTCGTCAACCGGGGTTTCCGGCGCGCGATTGATCTTGTAGACAACGGCGACAAGCACCGCCATAAGACCGATCAGCATGACACCGATGGAGACGGCCAGAAGCCGGATCATTTTGCGGCGCACACGTTCCATGGCTGGATCAAGCGCGGGCTCGCCCTGTTCATCCGGGTAATAGCCCTGCTGATAGTCCTGATAACCCGAATCCTGATGATTCTGGTATCTTGGATAGTGTGGATCCTGCATTCAACGACTCCGGTTCGAACTGCGCCGTGTTACGGCGTGTGGCGCGTGATAGAGCATTTTGCAGCCAAATGGAAACATTTGACGTCGCATAAATGCGGTAAAATCAAGAGACAGAGCAGTTCTGACGATTTCGTTAAGACAGAGCCGCTCTCAACAAGGAAGACACGAGTGAAAGAGCTTACGACCGACTCCGATGCCACAGGCAAGCGTCTCGACCAGTGGCTGGCCGCAGCATTGGGGCCGGACCTCTCGCGCAGCCGCGTGCAGTCCCTCATTGCCGAAGGCCATGTGACCATCGACGGCGTGCCCGCCCGTGAAACCAAGCAGAAGCTGCGCGAAGGCATGACAATCGCCCTCGTGCTGCCTGAACCGGAGCCAGCCGAACCGATTGCCGAGAACATCCCGCTCGATATTCTCTACGAGGACGATGATCTCATCGTGATCAACAAACCCGCCGGGCTTGTCGTTCACCCCGGCAACGGCAACTGGGCGGGAACACTGGTCAATGCCCTCATATATCATTGTGGCGATAGCTTGTCGGGCATCGGCGGAATCCGCCGCCCCGGCATCGTCCATCGCCTCGACAAGGATACGAGCGGCGTCATGGTCGTTGCCAAGAACGATCTTTCACACCGGCATCTGAGCGAACAATTTGCCGACCATGGCCGCACCGGAGATCTGGAGCGCGCTTATCTCGCCCTCGTCTGGGGCATGACCGAACGCCCGCAGGGCTACATCGACGCCCATCTCGGTCGCTCGCACCGCGACCGCACCAAGCAGGCCGTGGTCAATGAAGAGCGCGATGATGCCCGCCACGCCATCACCCATTATGCCACGGTCGAAAAATTCGGCCCCCGCGAAGACGCGACCGCCCTCGCCTCGCTCGTCGAATGCCGCCTTGAGACCGGCCGCACACATCAGATCCGCGTGCACATGGCCCATATCGGCCACCCGCTTGTCGGCGACATGGATTATGGCAGCGCCTACAAGACCAAGGCCAACAAGCTGCCGGAACCGCTGAAGGAGGCCGTGCGCGGTTTCCACCGGCAGGCCTTGCATGCCTTTCTTCTGGCTTTCACCCATCCGTCCACCGGGGAGCTGATGCGTTTTGAAGCGCCGGTGCCGGAAGATATGGAGCACCTTCTGGAAAATTTCCGGAAGCATTCTATATAATACTGGCAACCGTCACGGTTGGCCGGAAGGATGGACAACTGATAGGTCTGAAGGCTGACCAACACCAGGATCCGGGGCGCGGTTGTGGTGAAAACCGCTCTCTCAACACCAAAGCATTTCCCCCAAGCGCGAAGCGGTTTCGTGCCGGATGATGCTTGAAAACAAAGAGATGGAGCATTTCCGGTGACAGGGAAAATGCTCCGCCACCTTACATTTCATACGATTTGCGAAACCTTTGGCCCTGACCAACGTTCACATTGTAGTGACAGTTTGTTTCATGAGTTAAAGGATCGTGTTTTTGCCAAAATCATGCCTATATATGGAGGCTCGCGAGAGGGAAGTGCAGGAGGCAGCCCCCGCGACAGGTTCGCCAGACGGGAACCTGAAATCATAAAGGAGGGTGCTCTATGGCCCAGATGAATCTCCCAAGCATCACGTCAGGTGACGGCGGTCTTACCCGTTATCTGGAAGAAATCCGACGTTTTCCCATGCTTGAGCCGCAGGAAGAATATATGCTGGCCAAGCGTTATCACGAACATACCGATCCCAAGGCCGCTCACAAGCTGGTGACGAGCCATCTGCGTCTCGTGGCCAAGATCGCCATGGGTTATCGCGGCTATGGCCTGCCGATCGGTGAAGTCATATCGGAAGGCAATGTCGGTCTCATGCAGGCCGTCAAGCGTTTCGAGCCTGAACGCGGCTTCCGTCTTGCCACCTATGCCATGTGGTGGATCAAGGCTTCGATCCAGGAATATATCCTGCGCTCGTGGAGCCTTGTGAAGATGGGCACGACCGCCAATCAGAAGCGCCTGTTCTTCAATCTGCGCAAGATGAAGAGCAAGATTCAGGCGCTCGACGACGGCGACCTCAACCCCGATCAGGTCAAGCAGATCGCGACCAAGCTCAATGTGAGCGAAGACGAAGTGGTGTCCATGAACCGCCGCCTGTCCGGTGATGCCTCGCTGAATGCGCCGCTGCGCGCTTCGGAAGGTGAATCGGGCGAATGGCAGGACTGGCTGGTCGATGACAGCAGCAGCCAGGAGCAGATCCTGATCGAACAGGACGAGCTGGACAACCGCCGCTCCATGCTGGAACAGGCGATGGATACGCTGAACGACCGCGAACGCCGCATTTTCGAGGCCCGCCGCCTCTCCGACGACCCGATGACGCTGGAAGATCTTTCCAGCGAGTTCAGCATCAGCCGCGAGCGCGTGCGCCAGATCGAAGTGCGTGCCTTTGAAAAGGTTCAGGCCGCGGTCAAGGCCGCAGCTTTCAAGCAGCAGAAGGCGCTGAACCATGTCGAGGAAGCGCACGCCTAAAGCGCGTTTCAGATATGCTCTGCTGATCTTTTTACTGCCGCAGAATGGGAAACCATTTTGCGGCAGAACTATTTGAATACTACCGGCCCGCCTCGCCCTTCGCGAGTTCAAACCCCTCATCCATCCAGCCTGTCAGTCCGCCCGCCATGATCTTGACGGGACGGTAGAGGTTGGCGAGCCGCAAGGCGCCCCGTGCTGCGCCATTGCAATGCGGCCCGGCGCAGTAGGTGACGAAAACCGTATCCTGCGACCACTCCGCCATCTTTGACGCGATGATCTTCCCGTGCGGCAGATTGATCGCGCCCGGTATGTGACCTTCCGCAAAAAGCGCTGGGCTGCGCACGTCCAGAAGCACGAAATCGGCGCCCTTCGACAAGGCGTCGTGCACGTCCGAACAATCGGTTTCGAAGGTGAATTCTGCCGCGAAATGTTCGCGGGCCACCCCGCTCGGTGCCGGTGAAATGGCCGTCACGGCTGATCTTTTCCCGGTCTTGGGTGCACTGTCCATGGACGATCTCCTGTTGTCTTCAGGAAGATTTCGCCTATTTGCCAATGCGCTTGCAATTGGCGAGATTGACAATATACGTAAAGATAATGACAAACCGCACACCAGACCTGCAAGGCCCGCTCGTCGTGGCGCTTCTCTATGACCGGCTTTGCACTTTTGAATTCGGCATCGTCGCCGAAATCTTTTGCCTGCCCCGGCCGGAAATGGGACCGGGCTGGTATCGCTTTGCCAGTTGCCCGATTGAAGAGGGTCCGCTGCGCGCGCATGGCGGTTTGCTCATCACACCCGATGGCAGTTCCGACCTGATCGATGAAGCCGACATCATCATCGTTCCGGGCTGGAAAGGTGCGGACATTCCGGTGCCGGAAGCGGTCAGCGAAAGGCTTCGCCGCGCGCACCGGCGCGGGGCACGTCTTGCCTCCATCTGTTCGGGCGCGTTCGTGCTGGCCGCGACGGGGCTGCTCGACGGCGGCACCGCGACCACGCACTGGCGCCATGCCGAGGCACTGCGCAAAAGGCACCCCGAAATCGATGTCGATGATGCGTCGCTCTACCGCGAACATGATCGCATATTCACCTCGGCTGGAAGCGCGGCGGGAATGGACCTCCTGATCGAAATCGTGCGTCAGGATTTTGGGGCGCTCGCCGCGAATTCGGTTGCCCGGCGGCTGGTCATGCCCGCCCATCGCACCGGCGGGCAGGCACAGTTCCTGGAACGGCCAGTGACGAGGCGCGAGGGCACGGCAATCAGCCCGGTCCTGGACAGGATGCGCGCCAGTCTGGCGGCGGAATGGACAATCGGGCGCATGGCGGCGGAGTGCCGGATGAGCCCGCGCACTTTCCTGCGGCGCTTTGCCGAAGCGACCGGCGCTACCCCCGGCGACTGGCTCACCATGGAGCGCGTCGCAGCGGCAAAGGAACTGCTCTCGCAAGGAGAGGCAAGCATCGACGATATCGCCGCTTCGGTCGGTTTTGGAAGCGCCCACACGCTCCGCCATCATTTCCGCCAGAAGATCGGCATCAGCCCGGCGGAGTATCGCAGGCGCTTCCTCGTCGAAACCGTCATCCAACCGATATAAAACCGTCAAACAACTGTAATGGATTGGCTTTAGGGACGAGGGCGTGTTTCACCCCAGCTTCAAGGTCATCCCATGAAAAAGCTCCTGCTCGCCGCAGCTATCGCGCTTACCGCTGCCACCGCCGCATCTGCTTCCGAATATGTCTCCTTCCTCGATTATCCGCAGAAGGAACAGGACGGGAAGGAGTTCTTCACGGCCATTGAAATCCCGCAGGGCAGCTTCACCAAATACGAAATCGACGACAAGACCGGCCATATCGTGGTCGACCGCTATCAGTCCATGCCTGTGGTCTATCCGGCCAACTACGGCTCGATCACCAGCACGCTTGCCGGTGACGGTGACCCGCTCGACGCGCTGATCTACACGCGTGAGCCGATTGTTCCGGGCGCGATCATCAAGGTTCGTCCCATCGGCGTCCTGAAGATGATCGACGGCGGCGACCAGGACGACAAGATCGTTGCCGTGCCGACCACGGACATCGATCCGACCTATGACAACATCAAGGAAATCACCGATCTGCCGAAGATCGAACAGCAGCGTCTCGAAGCCTTCTTCCGCGTCTACAAGCAGCTGCCGGAAGGCCGCAAGGTCGTGGAACTCGCAGGCTTCGACAGCGCGGAAGCCGCGCAGAACGAAGTCGCCAAGGCAATCAAGGCCTTTGCCGAAAAGAAGTAATCCTGATCGCCAGCAAACAAAAAGGCCGCTCGAAGCGGCCTTTTTTCGTTTCGCAGGAAGATTAATTCGCACCCAGTACGTCGTTGAACGCCTTCTCGCCGGGCACGCCTTTTTCAAGGCTGATAAGGGCGCGGCGGCCATTGCGGTAGGAGATCGGAATATCGATCCATTGCAGGCGTCGCATCAGCGATAGATTGGTATCCTGCGCGGTGCGGGCGTCGTTCAGCCATACGATGAAGAAATTGTCGCCGATCTTCGATGGGACGGCGATCAGCGGATTGCCTGCCGCCTGTTCCGTGTCCTTGAAGGTAACGCGCTGCACATTATCCACAACGCCTCCGGAGAAGCCCTCGGGCACCGTGAAGACCATTTCGATCAGATGGCTTGCTGGAATCGACTGGTCCGTGTTCTTGCGAATGGTCATCTTCAGCTCGACCTTGCTCGTCGGCATCGTGACGGTTGCGCGCACGGCGGGCTGCGCTGGCTGGCCGTCTTCCGGGCTTTCCTCGATCACCGACCAAACCACATTGCCGCGCTCGACCGAATCCGACCCGGCACCGCCGCGCTCTTCATAGAGAAGCGCCTGCTGGCCGACGGCGACGGTCTGGTTCTGTCCGGGCTGCGCGCCCGCTGGCGAGTTCGTCTCGGCAGGTGCAGGAGTGGAAGCGGCGGTGGAGGTGCCCTCCCCGATCCCGTTCGCGCCACCGGCAGGCCCGCTATCGGTTTCGCTGCCGTCCGGCATCAGCCGCTGCGTCAACTTCTGCTCGCCCGCTGGCTGTTGCGGTTGTTCCGGCGTCTGTTCGCCGCCCGTCGTCGCCGCATTGCTGTCGGCTGGCGGCGGCGTCGTGTCTTGAGGCTGTGTCTGGCTGTCGGAACCGGTCGCAGGCGCGTCGCTGCGGCCAAGGCTCGACGCGAGTTCCTGAATCTTGTCCTTGTTGTTCCAGACAACGTAACCGGCGGTTCCGAGAGCCAGAACTGCGATCAACGCGACAACCAGCCCCTTATAGGAGCGCTTTTCCTTCTTGGACGTGCGCTCGATATATTCGCTGCGGCGGGCCTGCGCCTTTTCCTTGGCGCGATCCAGCTTCCAGTCGTCGTTGCGCTCGGCCACGAAAGCCGGTTCGTCGTCATCCTCGTCGGAAACGCGGTCGCGGCGTTCATCCTGCGGGGCGGCGGAAAATGCAGGCTCGTCGTCTTCATGGGACGGCGCGCGATCCACAGCAGCGCGATTCGCCTCCTGCAGAAAATCATCCAGCGCATCCTCGACCGGCTCCGGCGGGCTGGCGGGCGGAGCATAAAAGGCTTCGACCTCAGCAATGGCGTCTTCGAGAATATTACGCTGGCGGACAGCCACGGCCTGCGAGGCGTTTGCCGTGACAAGCTTCTGCTCGATCGTTGCACGCGCTTTCGCATAAACGCGCTGGCGCAATTCAGGAGTCTTGTCCGCCTGCGCATCGATCGTCTTTTTCAGTACCGCTACAAAATCCGCCATTCCGTCTTACCCGGTTTCCGCCCGTCCAGATGAACAATAAGCACAGGATGCAATAAATGTCCCAATAATCACAATAATCAAGGGAAAGCAAAGTCTCCGGCTACGATTTAGCGAAGACTTTCAAAACGATGCGGTGAAATAGTGGCAAAATTCACCCTGTTGCGAAGCTTTATGCAGCCGATTGCGTTCTTTGTACAACGGCCGAAACGAAATCGGAGCAGCTTCCGAAAAAGCCGCTCCGAACATATCGCTCATTGACTGCAAACAATCAGTCGTGGAACGGATCGGTGACGAGGATGGTATCCTCGCGTTCCGGGCTGGTGGAAAGCATGGCCACCGGCGCGCCGATCAGTTCTTCGATGTGACGGACATATTTGACCGCCTGCGCCGGAAGATCGTTCCACGAACGCGCACCTGCGGTCGTTTCCGACCAGCCCGGCAGCGTTTCATAGATCGGTTTGACGCGGGCCTGCGCCCCCATGGAGGACGGCAGATAGTCGATGCGCTTGCCATCGAGTTCATAGGCGACGCAGATCTTGATTTCATCCAGGCCGTCGAGAACATCGAGCTTGGTCAGCGCGATGCCGGTAATGCCGGAGGTGCGGACCGTCTGGCGCACGATCACGGCGTCGAACCAGCCGCAGCGGCGCTTGCGGCCTGTTACCACGCCGAATTCATGGCCCTTGGTGCCGAGGAATTCGCCGATCTCGTCATTGAGTTCGGTCGGGAACGGGCCTTCGCCGACGCGGGTCGTATAGGCCTTGGTGATGCCGAGCACATAGCCGATGGCCGTCGGGCCGAGGCCCGAACCGGCGGCAGCCTGACCGGCAACCGTGTTGGAGGACGTCACGAAAGGATAGGTGCCGTGGTCGTTGTCGAGCAGTGCGCCCTGCGCGCCTTCGAACAGGATGCGGTCGCCCGCCTTGCGGCGTTCGTCGAGAACGCGCCAGACCTGATCGATATAGGGCAGGATCTGGTCGGCAACCGAGGTCAGCTCGGTCAGAATGGTTTCGACCGCGATTTCCTCAAGGCCCATGCCGCGGCGCAGCAGATTGTGGTGGGCGAGCAGGCGCTCAACCTTCGGCTCAAGCGTTTCCGGCTCGGCCAGATCGATGACGCGGATGGCGCGACGGCCAACCTTGTCTTCATAGGCCGGGCCAATGCCGCGCTTGGTCGTGCCGATCTTGAGGCCCGAATTGGAGCCTTCGCGCATGGCATCGAGATCGCGGTGGATGGAGAGGATGAGCGGGGCATTTTCGGCAATGCGCAGCACGTCCGGATTGATGTCGATGCCCTGCGCGCGCAGTTTCTCGACTTCGGAAACGAAATGATGTGGATCGACAACGACGCCGTTGCCGATGACGCTCAGCTTGCCGCGTACAAGGCCGGATGGCAGCAGCGAAAGCTTGTAGCTGACGCCGTCGATGACCAGCGTATGACCTGCATTATGACCACCCTGGTAGCGCACGATGACATCGGCGCGTTCGGACAGCCAGTCAACGATCTTACCCTTGCCCTCGTCGCCCCATTGCGACCCGACGACAACCACATTTGCCATTGAAGAAACTCCTTGGCTTCTATTTGAAAATCCAAGGATCGAAGCGGCCCGGTCATCGCCAGCTGAGGCTACAGGGTGCTGATCCCTCGTCTCTATACAGATTGAAACGGGATTGCGCGACTCTTTCGTGCAAGAAATTCCCGATTTTTGAACGCCAACTGGAACGAAGGGCGCTTAGATCGTTTGAGATTCACGCTATGGAGAGGCGAAAATGGTATTCTTTGAGAACCGGAGCGGAATGTACATTTTAGTACATGAGCACCGGAAGCTCAAAAGAATGCCATTTGCAGACCTCCAGAGCGTGAATATCTACGATCTATCCGGCGCGGACCATATAAAGCGCATCCTCCGAATAGCTTTTCAGCTTTTCCTCGAGCGCTGGGAGATCGCGGACGACAAAGCCCTTCTTTTCCCAGAAGCCCTGCGAGCCGTTGACGGCGACGAGCGACATGGTGACGAAACCGTCGCGCTCGGCCTGCAAGGCCATCAGCTCGACTACGCGAGTGGCGGCACCGCCGGAGCGGGCTTCGGGCAGAAGTGCGATATCGTGGATGTAATAGGTATTGGTGTCTTCCGGCAGCGCGCCCAGAACAGCGTTGAGGGCCGGAACCGTATCGAGCTTCCACGGGTGGCTGACGCCGTAACCCAGAATCTCGTTCTCGCGGGCCAGCACGAAGCAGCCTGCCGGATAGAGTTTGAAGCGGTCCCGGAAGACCGCCTCATCTTCGAAGAAATCGAGATGGACAACATTGGCGACGGCGGTCACGCTCGCAATATCATGCTCGTGCATGCGCCGCCATTCCGGCTGTACCATCTCTTCAACCATTTTCTCAAACTTCTCCGACGTTGAACTCAAGCGGTGTTGCCGCCTTGATTGCCTCTTGAGCCGTCAGTTCGTCAAGTGCTGCCTGTGGAATCTGTTCATCCACATAGAGCATGGCAATCGCGTCGCCACCCGGATGGTCGCGTCCAAGCGAGAAGTTTGCGATATTGACATTGTGCTTGCCGCAGATCGTGCCAAGCAGGCCGATCATGCCCGGAACGTCCTTGTTGGTGACGTAAAGCATGTGCGGACCGACCTCGGCATCGAGATTGATTCCCTTGATCTGGATGAAACGCGGCTTGCCGTCCGAGAAGCAGGTGCCCGCGATCGAACGCTCGCGCAGGGTGGTCTTCACCGTCAGCTTGATATAGCCGTCGAAGATGCCCGACTTGTCGCGCTTGACCTCCGAAACGATGATGCCGCGTTCCTTCACCATGATCGGCGCGGAAACCATGTTGACGTCGGCAACCTGCGGACGGATGAGACCGGCGAGGGCCGCGCTCAGAAGCGCGCGCGTGTTCATCGTGGCGGTGGAACCGTCGAACAGCACTTCCACTTCCTGGATCGGCTCGTCCGTCACCTGACCGACGAAGGCGCCAAGCACATCGGCAAGCTTTACGAACGGCTTGAGGCGCGGCGCTTCTTCCGCCGTGATCGACGGCATGTTGATGGCGTTGGAAACGGCGCCCTTCACGAGATAGTCCGACATCTGTTCGGCCACCTGAAGCGCGACATTTTCCTGCGCTTCCGCCGTCGACGCGCCAAGATGCGGCGTGCAGACGACATTCGGCAACGAGAACAGCTCGTTCTCCGTCGCCGGTTCCGTTTCGTAGACGTCGATACCGGCGCCTGCGACATGGCCGGATTTCAGTGCTGCCACCAAGTCCTTTTCCACGATCAGCCCGCCGCGCGCGCAATTGACGATGCGCACGCCCGGCTTGGTCTTGGCGAGGTTTTCCGCGTTGATGATGTTGCGGGTCTTGTCGGTCAGCGGCGT
The DNA here is from genome assembly GCF_052246815.1 of Brucella sp. RRSP16. Taxonomy (NCBI): domain Bacteria; kingdom Pseudomonadati; phylum Pseudomonadota; class Alphaproteobacteria; order Hyphomicrobiales; family Brucellaceae; genus Brucella; species Brucella sp. RRSP16. The sequence goes on along the minus strand of NZ_JBQQAM010000009.1, from coordinate 174,405 downwards.
GTGCAGCGTGATGAAATCGGCGCGGGCGAGCAGTTCGTCCAACTCGACCTTTTCAACGCCCAGTTCCTGCGCACGGGCTTCGGACAGGAACGGATCGAAAGCCACCACATGCATTTTCAGGCCGATGGCGCGGGTCGCGACAATCGAACCGATATTGCCGCAGCCGACGACGCCGAGCGTCTTTCCGGTGATTTCGACTCCCATGAAGCGGTTCTTTTCCCACTTGCCGGCGCGGGTGGATGTGTCGGCTTCCGGCAATTGCCGCGCGACAGCGAACATCAGCGCGATGGCGTGTTCTGCCGTGGTGATCGAATTGCCGAAAGGCGTGTTCATGACGATGATACCGCGGCGCGAAGCCGCCGGAATATCGACATTATCGACGCCGATACCGGCGCGACCGACGACCTTGAGCTTTTTGGCGGCGGCAATCAGCTTTTCCGTGACCTTGGTGGCCGAACGGATCGCCAGACCGTCATAATCGCCGATGACTTCGAGAAGCTTTTCCTTGTCCTTGCCAAGATCAGGCAGATAGTCGACTTCCACGCCGCGATCCTTAAAAATCTGGACGGCAGTGGGCGAAAGCTTATCGGATACGAGAACGCGAGGTGCCATTGAGGCCTCCTTCAAACATTTTCAAACCATGCATTTCCTGTGATGACGCAGACCGTTCTGCTTCAGGAAATGCGCTGTAATGGGGGAATGCGGACCGTGGCCGCCCCAACGCGGACCACGGTGTCATGCATGGATCTGCTTAAGCCGCAGCTTTAAGCGCAGCCTTCTGCGTTGCAAAAGCCCAATCCAGCCAATGCGTCAGCGCTTCCAGATCGGAAGCTTCCACCGTCGCACCGGCCCAGATGCGCAGGCCGGAAGGCGCGTCGCGATAAGCACCGATGTCATAGGCAACGCCTTCCTTATCGAGCGTCGTGACGATGCCCTTGGCGAAAGCAGCCTGCTCGTCGGCAGACAAGGCGGTTACTTCGGGATCGACAATCGTCAGGCAGACGGAGGTGTTGGAGCGGGTTTCCGGCTTCACGGCCAGATTGGCGATCCACGGCGTCCTCTCGACGAAATCGTTCAGGACGGCGAAATTGGCGTCGGCCCGCGCAACCAGCGCATCGAGACCGCCGAGCGACTTCGCCCATTTCAGCGCATCGAGATAGTCTTCCACGCAGAGCATGGACGGCGTGTTGATGGTTTCGCCGACGAAAATGCCTTCGATCAGCTTGCCGCCCTTGGTCATGCGGAAAATCTTCGGCATCGGCCATGCGGGCTTGTAGCTTTCCAGACGTTCCACCGCACGCGGGGAAAGGATCAGGATGCCGTGTGCGCCCTCGCCGCCCAGCACCTTCTGCCAGGAGAAGGTGACGACATCGAGCTTGGGGAAATCGAGACGCTGCGCGAAAGCGGCAGAGGTCGCGTCGCAGAAGGTCAGGCCCTTGCGGTCTGCCGGAATGAAATCGGCGTTCGGGACGCGCGCGCCCGACGTGGTGCCGTTCCAGGTGAAGACCACATCGCGGTCGAAATCGACTTTGGAAAAATCGACAATCTCACCGTAGGGCGCTTCGAAGGTGCGAACGTCTTCGAGCTTGAGCTGCTTCACCACATCCGTGACCCAGCCTGCGCCGAAGCTTTCCCAGGCGACCATATCGACGCCGCGCGCGCCCAGCATGGACCACAGCGCCATTTCGACAGCGCCGGTGTCGGAAGCGGGCACGATGCCGATACGGTAATCGGCAGGCACCTGCAGCACTTCGCGGGTAAGGTCGATGGCCTCTTTGAGCTTGGTCTTGCCGATTTTCGCGCGGTGCGAACGGCCAAGTGCCGCATCGACCAGCGCATTCAGCGACCAGCCGGGACGTTTTGCACAGGGACCGGATGAAAAATTAGGATTAGCCGGGCGAACTGCCGGCTTCGCAATCGTCGTCATGTTGTTTCTATCCTCTCAGATAGCACGCGTCTCGTTGGGGAGACGTGGCCCACTTACCGGGATAGCCGAAAGCGCGTTTTTCCTCAATACGGCTTTCGTGGAATATTTTCATCAAACCCGCCCGAATTGCTTCGGGCGGGTAGAATTTCCTTATCGCGTGACCGTTTGCGTCTCCGTCGGCTCGTCTTCCATGCGCGCATAGTAGCTTGCAATCAGCGCGCCGGAGATATTGTGCCAGACACTGAAGACAGCGCTCGGCACTGCCGCCAGCGGCGAGAAATGCGCATTGGCGAGCGCGGCGCCAAGCCCGCTGTTCTGCATGCCGACCTCGATGCTGATCGCCTTGCGCTTGGCAAGCGACAGCCCTGCGAAACGCGCCGCGAAATAGCCAAGCAGCAGACCGAAGCCGTTGTGCAGGAACACTACCGCGAAGATCAGCAGGCCGGATTGCGCGATGGCGGCTTTGTTGACCGCGACCACGGCGGCCACGATGAGCACGATACCGATGACCGACACCAGCGGCAGCATGGGGATGGCCGCCTTGACCAGGCCCGGAACCAGTTTCTGCAACACGAAGCCGAGCGCCAGCGGCACAAGGATCACCTTCACGATGCTGATGAACATGCTCATCGCATCGACCGGCAGATAATGGCTGGCGAAGAACCAGACCAGAAATGGCGTCACGAGCGGCGCAAGCAGCGTGGTGACGCTGGTGCAGGCAACGCTCAGCGCCACGTCGCCCTTCGACAGATAGGTCATGACGTTGCTGGCTGTACCCCCGGGGCAGCAGCCGACCAGAATAACGCCCGCAGCCACTTCCGGCGACATGGGGATGATGCGCGTCAGAAGCACGGCCAGAAGCGGCATGATAATGAACTGCGCCAGCACACCGATGGCGACGTCGAAAGGCCGTCTGGCGACCTCGGCAAAATCCTTGCCGGAAATCGTCAGGCCCATGCCGAACATGATGATGCCCAGCAGAACCACGATCCACGGCGCAAATACGCTGAATGTCGACGGCAGGACGAAGCCGAGAATGGCGAAAATAATGACCCAGACGGCGAAAGTCCGGCCTACGAAATCTGAAAATGCTGCAATTGCTTTCATAACCCTCCCCTTTTCAGGAAACGCGTTCGACGCATTCGTTCACCTGTAAGGATTTGGGCCGTATATGAAAACCAAAAATTCGCCAGACCTGAAACAATAACTGCAAGGCGGGCCCAAAGGCCCGCTGCAATTATAGCAGGGCGTTAAATTGCTAACGCAAAATGCTCAAGGGCCGCACGGGCCTGACCAAGTCTCGATGAGACCTGATATTACCAGGTCGTAAAGCGCACACCGGCGCGGAGCTGGTGGGACTGAATGTCCTTGTCGCTCAGCGTGATGCCTGCGGCGCTTGCAATATCCGCCCCCTCGATAACCCCATATCGATAGCCGACATCGAGCTTGATATTGGAGGCCACATCGATGCCCACGCCAGCCATCAGCGCCCAGGCGAGCCGATAATCATCATCCGCCTTGTATGCGCCATAGACCGTATCGATGGAATACCGCACATTGGCAAAGCCTAGACCAGCGCCCAGATAAGGCGTGAAACCGTAGTAATTGCCGAGATCGACATAGGCATTGGCCATCATGTCCCAGCTGCGAACATCGACGTCCAGATCATCGAAGCTCTGCTTGGAATAACCGAACGTCACGTCGCCGCGCAGGTTATCCGTGAACTGATAGCCGACGCCGACGGACGGCACGACATTCTTGTCCAGATCGTAGCCTTGCGACGCGCTCCAGAAAGCCGTCTCGGTCTGGACCTTGACCTTGGAGGAGATGTTGTAGCCGATATCGCCGCGCAGATACCAGCCGGACCCAACCTCGACCGGCTGCTGTGCCGGAGCGCCCGGCTCATAGCTGATCATATCAAGATCGGCGGCAAAGGACTGCGATACGATGCATAATCCGGCCAGCAGCACAGCCGGCGAACAGAAGGCACGCCATTGCATGGACATGATGAAATCCCCGCTTATGAATGTATCATCATGTATGAACGGACATGGTTAAGATCGCATGAATATAGGGATCTGTTTACCGTGTTTCTAAAGCATCTGCCGCAAGGCGCCGATCTGATCCAATCTGATCGAAACGCGCTCTAAACGAAAAGGGCCCGGATAACCGGGCCCTGATTGCTTTGCTGTATCTTCGGTTTACTTGTAAACCGGGCCGTCCACGATGGTCGAGACCTGCTGCGGCGCATAGGCCGGAGCCGCACCGCCGAACATGTAGCGCAGGCCGACGCGCACGTCGTGCACATTCATGCCCTTGTCGTAGCCGTCACCGATCCACTGGTTGCCCTCGAACATCTTGCCGCCGTTGATATGGCGATAGCGATAGCCCGCATCGAGCTTGAGATTATGCGTGAGGTCGACCGATGCGCCAGCCATGAGCGCATAGGTAAAGCGCCAGTTGGCAGCGCCTTCCTGCGTGCCGCCATAACGAACATCGTCGAGATCGCCCCACTTTACGCGGGTGCCGCCGATACCGGCGCCGACATAAGGCGTGAAGCCGGCGAAATTGCCGAGATCGACATAGGCATTCGCCAGAATGGAAAGTGCGGAGAAACGGCCGCGCTCGTCGGAAGCGCAGTTGATATCGCCGTTACAGGCCGAACCATAGGTATGGCCGTCGAACTTGGCGCGGGTCATGTAGTCGACCGTCAGGTCGGTGCGGAAATAATCCGTCACCTGATAGCCGACGCCGCCGCCCACAAGGAATGAGCCCTTCAGGTCGCCATAGAGCGTGTTGCTGCCGAAGGTCGGCGAGCCGCCACCGCAGGTGTCGCAATTATCGATGGTCGCGTAATCCGCATCCTTGAACTTGGCCTTGGAGTAGCCGATGTCGCCGCGCAGATACCAGCCGCCAACGGCAGGCGGAGCGACAACGACTTCAGGGACTTCCGGCACAGGTTCGATGATATCGGCCGCCAGCGCGACAGATACCATGGCCGTGAGGGCAACCGATGCCGCCACACCGGCAAAAAGAGTTTTCGTAAGACTTTTCATATGTCTGCCCCATCGGAGAATCACGCCGCCGGAAGCGACGGTACGGATGTTTGCGGGGAAGACTATTCGGCAAAAGTTAAATCCGACTTAACCTTGTTTTTTTACCAAGCTCATTAAGAATCACTAATATACCGGACGTGCTCCGGCTGTCGGTCTCCCCTCTTCGGGACGCCCGCCAAACAAAAAGCGCGGGACAGAACCCGCGCTTTGCTGAAATTGCTCATGGAGTGATCAGGCGGCAGCACTGCCCTCGGATGAGATCACGTCGATAATGTCGTTGACGACCTTTTCCACCAGACCGCGGTCGTCGCCTTCCGCCATGACGCGGATGAGCGGTTCGGTGCCGGACGGGCGGATTACCAAACGGCCCTGACCGCCAAGGCGCTCGGTTGCCTCAATGATTGCGCTTTTCACGCGCTTGTTCTCCAGCGGCTTGCCGCCAGCGGTGCGAACATTCTTGAGAAGCTGCGGCACCGGATCGAACTTGCGGCAGACTTCGCTGATGGGCCTGCCCTGCTCCTGCGCGACGGCAAGAATCTGCAAGGCCGAAATCAAGCCGTCACCCGTCGTCGCGAAATCGGACAGGACGATATGGCCGGACTGCTCGCCGCCGACATTGAAACCGTGCTCGCGCATATGCTCGACCACATAGCGGTCGCCCACCTTGGTGCGGGCCAGCGTCAGGTGACGGTCGGCAAGGAAGCGCTCGAGGCCGAGATTGGACATGACGGTCGCCACGATGCCGCCGCCTTCAAGCCGGTCGCTCGCCGCCCAGCTTTCGGCGATGACGGCCATCAACTGGTCGCCGTCGATGACCGTGCCGTTTTCATCGACCAGCAGCACACGGTCCGCATCACCATCGAGCGCAATGCCGACATCGGCGCGCACTTCATGAACCTTTTTCATCAAACCAATCGGATGCGTCGAACCGCAATCCTCGTTGATGTTGATGCCGTTCGGCTCGTTGTTGATGGTGATGACCTCCGCGCCCAGTTCCCACAGCGCAGCAGGCGCAACCTTGTAGCCCGCGCCATTGGCGCAATCGACCACGACGCGCAGACCGTTCAGGTCGATATTGCGCGGCAGCGTGCGCTTGGCGAATTCGATATAGCGATAGATATCACCATCGACGCGCTTGGCGCGACCGACATCGCCATGGCTGGCGAGATATGGAGAGAGATCGCCGTCGATCATCGCCTCGATCTTCAATTCGATCTCGTCGGAAAGCTTGTATCCGTCTGGGCCGAAAAGCTTGATGCCGTTGTCGTAGAACGGGTTGTGCGATGCCGAGATCATCACGCCGATATCGGCGCGCAGCGAGCGGCAAAGCATCGCAACGGCAGGCGTCGGGATCGGGCCAAGCAGGAAAACATCCATGCCTGCGGCAGTGAAACCGGCCACCAGCGCGTTTTCCAGCATGTAGCCCGAACGGCGCGTATCCTTGCCGATCACGACGCGCGAAGCCTGACCCTTGCGGCGGAAGATGTGACCCACCGCCATGCCGACTTTCATGGCGACTTCCGGGGTCATCGGAAAGCTGTTGGCCTGTCCGCGAATGCCATCGGTTCCAAAATATTTGCGTGCCATCTGTTTCGCCTTGCGCTGAGCCATGAACTGCTCTCTGTCTTCAAATATATGCCGCCCAAAATGATCGGCGAGCAATGGCTGCCGGTTGGCCAGGCAGCAGATTTTCGCTGTTCTTAACGCGAAAACCTTCACAAATGCAATTTCGTCTTTGGCGGCAAGTTCGTCCTTCCCCCGTCCAAAGTCGTAAGCTGGTGCAGTATGATGCGCCGAAATCCTTAACGAGCCTTTGCGACAAGCCCCATAAAGCCGGATAACAGAAAGCCGGGACTAGCCCGGCTTTCTGCATTTCTTTTCAAGCAGCTTATTGCGGCTGCGGCTCCATACCCGCTTCGCTGCCAGGCTCACTGCCCTTGCGCTTGCGCGGGCTGCCAGCCTTCGGCACACCAGAACCGCGCGACGGCGTATCGCTACCCTGATCGCGCGACGGCTTGTTGCCCGCGATCAGTTCCTTGATCTCGTCGCCGGAGAGCGTTTCATATTCGAGCAGTCCTTCGGCAAGCGCGATCCAGTCCTTCTTCTTCTTGGTCAGGATGCGGGTCGCTTCGGCATAGGCCTCATCGATCAGGCGACGCACTTCGGCATCAATGATCTGCGCGGTTTCTTCCGAAATGTTCTGCGTGCGGGAAACCGAATGGCCGAGGAAGACTTCTTCCTGATTGTCGCCATAGGCCACGCGGCCGAGCTTGTCCGAATAGCCCCATTGCGTAACCATGGAACGGGCGAGCTTGGTGGCCTGCTGGATATCGGAGGAAGCACCGGAGGTGATGTTTTCCTTACCGAATTTCAGCTCTTCGGCCACACGACCGCCCATCATGATGGCAAGGCGCGACACCATCCAGGTATAGGTGGCCGAGTAACGGTCGCCTTCCGGAAGCTGCATCACCATGCCGAGCGCACGGCCGCGCGGAATGATGGTTGCCTTGTGAACCGGGTCTGCCTTCGGCACGTTGAGCGCAACGATGGCATGGCCTGCCTCGTGATAGGCCGTATTGGCCTTTTCTTCCTGAGTCATGGCGGAGCGGCGTTCCGCACCCATCATGATCTTGTCCTTGGCGTCCTCGAATTCCTGCATGGTCACGAGGCGCTTGTTGCGGCGCGCGGCCATTAGGGCGGCTTCGTTGACGAGGTTGGCGAGATCGGCACCGGAGAAGCCCGGCGTGCCGCGTGCGACAACCTTGAGATCGACATTGGGTGCAAGCGGCACGTTGCGCACATGCACTTTGAGAATCTGTTCACGGCCGACGATATCCGGGTTCGGCACCACGACCTGACGGTCGAAACGGCCCGGACGCAGCAGCGCGGGATCGAGAACGTCGGGACGGTTGGTCGCCGCGATCAGGATGATCGATTCGTTGGCTTCAAAGCCGTCCATCTCGACCAGAAGCTGGTTGAGCGTCTGTTCGCGTTCGTCATTGCCGCCGCCGAGACCGGCGCCGCGATGACGGCCGACTGCGTCGATTTCGTCGATGAAGATGATGCAGGGCGCATTCTTCTTGGCCTGCTCGAACATGTCGCGGACGCGGCTCGCACCGACGCCGACGAACATTTCAACAAAGTCCGAACCGGAAATCGTGAAGAACGGCACATTGGCTTCGCCCGCAACCGAACGCGCCAGAAGCGTCTTACCGGTGCCGGGAGGGCCAACGAGCAGAACGCCACGCGGAATCTTGCCGCCCAGACGCTGGAATTTTTGCGGATCGCGCAGGAATTCGACGATTTCCTCAAGGTCCTGCTTGGCTTCGTCCACGCCAGCGACGTCCTGGAAGGTCACGCGGCCATGCGCTTCGGTGAGAAGCTTGGCCTTGGACTTGCCGAAGCCCATCGCGCCCCGCGAGCCGCCCTGCATCTGGCGCATGAAGAAAATCCACACGCCGAGGATCAGGATCATCGGCAGCCACGACAGGAGAATGCCGATCAGCGAGCTGGAGCCATCGGTTTCCGGGCGTGCGGTGATCGCGACACCCTTGTCTTCAAGGCGCGAAACGAGACCCGTATCGCCCGGCGAATAGGTCTGGAAGGTCGAACCGTTGTCAGCAAATGTACCGGTGATCCGCTGGCCGGTGATCGTCACCGATTTTACGCGACCGTTGGATACGTCGTCTATAAATTGCGAATAGGAAACTTCACGGGAATTGGAGCGCTGACCTGGGCTTTGGAACAGGTTGAACAGCGCGATCAAAAGAAGAGCAATGATCGCCCAGAGGGCGAAGTTGCGATAGTTCGGATTCATATCGGGTCCAATCGATACCACGGCCATTCCGCGGGCACGGAACGATGTTTCGGTCTAACATAGGATCGAAGGATGGCCTTGCCAAGGCGCGTTTGCCCCCGCATCCTCGATTCTTCGCACTCTGGTTTATAAAAAGAGCATTTCCAACCAAAGTGCGAAGCGTCTACGCGGGGAAATCAGTTCACTGGACTGATTTTTCATCCCGCTTCGATTCGGCGCAGACGCGCCCGATGCGAGCTTCAACAGCCATTGCAAGATCGAAATCATGCCCCGGCAACACGTGATCGAAGATCGCAAAATGCCGTTCGACACGAATGTCTTTCGGAAAATCCCCTTCCCGCCGGAAAGGCAGGGCATAAAGCCTGCCATCCCTGTAAAGGGCGGGCGAAACCAGCAGGGCCTCACGTTTACGGGATTCTATCTCGATGTTCTGCGCCTTCAGGAAATCGGCGAGTTCCTGCCGTCCCGGTGCAGCGAGCTCGAAATCAATTGAGCCTTCATTCAAGAAACGGAAGCGTCCATCCCAGACGATTGGCTTGCCCGGCTCCAGATGGAGCTTGGGGAGATTGCGCTTTTCGCGAAGAAACCGATGCGGCGAGCCGTCCGCGCCGCGCTCGATCAGCGCGCCGAACACAGTCAGGCGATGATTGTCATCCTCCCCCGAAAGAACCCGTTCGATGCGTGAGCGCTCGCTGTTGCCCGGCAGGAAACGGCGTCCGCCCGCAATCGCCGCCAGCAATCCGGCGAACAGTCGCCTGGCGTTGTCGGGAAGCGCGGCGCAAAGCTGCGGATCGACCAGCAAAGCTCCGTTCGCATCGATGCGCAGGCTCGCCGGGTCGGCGAGTGCGGCAATCAGAACGGCATTGTCCCGCTCGCGCGCGGCTCCGGCCTCGGCAATCTGGTCGAGCACCGCCTGTCTGTCCGCCTTCGCCGCGACGCCCAGACGAACCCGTGGCCGTTCATAGTCCGTATTGGCATTGCTGGGATCATCGATCCAGCCGATGCTCCTGTCCCGCAACTCCTCCCGCAAGACCTGCCGGGAAATGGAAAGCAACGGGCGGTCGAGTTCGACCGATCCCACCCGCCCGAGGCCGCCCAGTAACGAGCGCGATGACATGGCGGCAAGCCCCCTTGCTTCGGCATCGGCGCTGCGCTCCCTGCGCATCAGAAAGGTTTCGATCTGGTCGTCCTGCGTATGGCCGGTGACGATGAAGGCAGCGCCTGCCTCCTGCGCCGCCTGCGACAACAGGCGATAACGCGCCGTGCGCGCAGCCGCGGCAAGTCCGCTCGTCGGTTTCGCCTCATCCCAGGTGAGAATACGGTGCTCGATCCCGTAATCCCGGCAAAGCCGACCGACATTTTCTGCCTCGGCCCTGGATTCTGCGCGCAATTGATGATCCACCGTCACGGCGATCAGCCGGGGCGGGTCCTTGAGCATGGCCATGTAATCCCGGAGGAGAAAAAGCAGGCCGAGAGAATCGCTGCCGCCTGACACGGCGGCAATCACGGCCCTGGCCTGCTCAAATCCGAATGGCTCGAATAATTTGAAAATATTGCTTGGGCTAAGCCCCACGAATTAACTCCGCCATTAGAGCATTTTCAGCAAAAGCGTGAAACGGTTTTGCATTAAATAATGCGATAAAACAAATAGTTAGAGCGGTTCGACGGCTGTGTTCTAACGGGAACCGCTCTAGCACTTTGCGCGCGTGCGCTCATCGGCAACGCGCTTCAATATGGCAGGCGCCGCCTTGGGGTAGCGTTCCGGTATCTGCGCGAAGGTCGCGCAGGCAACATCGCGATTATCCATTTTTTCCAGCGTCATGCCGAGCTTGAACATGTTTTCCGGCGCGCGCTTCGAATCGGGATAATCGCGCTGCGTATCGATGAACACCGTGGCGGCTTCCGGATAACGGCCCTGACCGTAAAGCGATTCTCCAAGCCAGAAGCGTGCTTCAGCCGTGCTGGGATCAGCCGGATAGCGCTTCACATGCTCGCGGAAGCCGGTTTCAGCTGCCTTGTAGTCGCCCGACATCAGATATTGATAGGATGCCTGATAGAGCGAACCGGGATTATCGTCGGTCGGAAGCGATGCAACCGCATCGCCTGCTGCCGTTCCGCCTGGGGCGGTTCCCGGTGCTGCGCCCGGCTGTACCGTGCGCGGCGTGGCGTCGAGTGTCTCGCCGATTACATTGCCACTGGCGTCGAAGCGGATGGAGCCCAGCGTTTGCGGCGGCTCGCCACGTGCCGGTCCGCCCTGTGCGGGCGCATTCGAACCAATAGCCATGGAATCGGCGCCAGACGACTGGCTGGCCGCAGCCTGCGTGGAAGCGTCATATCCGCCATTCTGCGGGGCGCTTCCGGAAACCCCGCCATCGAGGTTTCCGTTGCTGCCCTGATCGGAACCGGCAGCGGCCAGCGACGTGTCGCCGCCAGCCTGCTGAATTTCCGTATCGGCGCGTTTCCCGGTTTCCAGAAACTGGAAGCGGGTTTCGTTTGCTTCCTGCATCTTCTGCATCTGATCCTGCATTTCGAGGATCTGGAAGTTCATGGCTTCCGCCCGCGCGCTCAACGCATCGGCAATCGCGGCCGCGTTACCGACGCCCTGTGCGCAGAGATCGGCGCCCGGCGATGCTGCAGCGGGCGCAGGCTGAGCCGCGCTGCTCGAAGCAGGCGAGGTTACGCCATTCTTCTTTTCCAGTTCTTCAAACCGGAATTCATTGTCTTCCTGCGTCTTTTGCAGCTGATTGTCGGTGAACGAAATCTGGGCGTCCACATCCTCGACCTTGCCGGTCAGGTTGCGCACCAGTTCCTGCTGCAAGCCGGGGCTCTGATAGCCGCCGCCCTGCCCGCTGCCGCCACCATTGTCCCGCATCGCTTCGTCGAGAATGGCCGTCGAGCCGATGCTGACGCGATGCTGTGAACCCCCGCGCCCCTTTTCCAATGCCTGGAAACGCACTTCATTGTCGCGCTGGATTTTCAGCATCTTGTCGCGAAGCTGCAAGATGCGCGCATAGGACTGGGCATTTTGATGTGCCAGATTGCAGACCTGCTGCGAAAACTGATCTCCGCCGGGAGCACCTGCCTGCGCGAGCTGAATTTCCCCTTGCGAAGAAACAGATGCCGCCAGAGCCGGAGCACTCGCCAAAAGCGGCAGCATGGCAATTGCCAGCGTCACTTTCCTCATTGGTTTCCTCATTCCCTTTGCCCCTGCAAATTCACCCATCCAATTCACGCGAACCGGATGATCGAGTGCCGCGCCTGAACAGACGCTGAATGCGTTTGCCGCACGATCAGCTCCGCTTTTAGAGCATTTCCAGCAAAAGTGCGAAGCGGTTTTGCGCCGCAAAATGCGAAAAGCGAAGGCTTCCTGGCGCTCACTATGACAGGGGTGACTTCGGCCAAAGTTTGTCGAAACGCCCAAACAATCGGCCTAAAACGAAAAAAGCGGCCCGAAAGCCGCTTTTCCGTAACACTATCTGATATTGGCAGATCAGCTCCCCGCACCGTTGAGAACGGTAACGGCGCGGCGGTTCTGCGACCAGCACGAGTCGGCATCGCAAACTGCGACCGGACGTTCATTGCCGTAGGAGATGGTGCGCATACGGTTGGTCGGCACGCCGCGCGAAGCGAGGAAGTCGCGGGTGGCGGCTGCACGGCGCTGGCCGAGAGCGAGGTTGTATTCACGCGTACCGCGTTCGTCGGCATGGCCTTCGATCGTGATCGAGTACTGCGGATAACGCTGCAGCCACTGGGCCTGCTTGGAAAGCGTCTGCTGTGCATCGGCGCGGATCAGCGAAGAATCGAGATCGAAGAAGATGCGATCGCCGACATTGACCGTGAAGTCCTGTGCGGAACCTGGCGTTGCGGCGCCTGCACCGAGACCCAGATCACCGGCATTGTTCGGAAGGTTCTTCTTGGACGCACAGCCAGCAACGGCGAGCGACATGAAAAGGGCGATAGCGATCGGGCTACGTGCAATCGACTGGATACGGCGCATGGGCCGGAGCTCCTTAAGATTTGATGTTCCTGCGTAACCATCCAATAATCATATTGAGGTTAAGACAGGCTCAAGAAGTATGGTTAATATTTTCTTGCTGCCTCAGCCCTTGGGGGCAAAATACGGCAGAAACACGGCTTTCCGGCAAGGATTGTGGCGCATTGCCATGAAAAAGGCGCGAAACACCGGTTTCGCGCCTTCACTTTCCATAACCGGAGCATTTCCAGTTCGACTGAATCGTCGAAACTGCTCTATTCGAGCAGCGGCGACCATGCCGGATCGGACGCGAAGTTCGGCGTCTGGATCTGGCGCTCGTTACGGCCGGTCAGGTCGATGGTGAACAGCTTCGGACCACCTGCACCCGCCGCCTTGCGGAAGAACATCAGCACGCGACCGTTCGGAGCCCAGGTCGGACCTTCATTGTGGAAGCCGGAGGTCAGGAGGCGTTCGCCGGAACCGTCGGTCTTCATCACCCCGATGGAGAACTGGCCCTGCGACTGCTTGGTGAAGGCGATGAGATCGCCGCGCGGAGACCAGACCGGCGTGGAATAGCTGCCGTCGCCCATCGAGATGCGGCGCGGGTTGGAGCCGTCTGCACCCATCACATAGAGCTGCGGGCGACCGCCGCGGTCCGAGGTGAACACAATCTGCGAGCCGTCCGGCGAATAGGACGCGCCGGTGTCGATGGCCTGGCTGTTGGTCAGGCGCGTGGTCGAACGGTTGCGCAGGTCCATCGTGTAGATATTGGCGCTGCCATCGTCCTGAAGCAGGCTCATCACGACCTTCTGGCCATCGGGCGAGAAACGCGGAGCAATGGTCATGCCGGGGAAGTTGCCGACGAGCTCGCGCTGGCCGGTTTCCAACTGCAGCAGATACACCTTCGGCGTACCGCCTTCATAAGACATATAGGTGACTTCCTGACGGTTCGGCGAAAAACGCGGCGTCAGGGAAATGGCGCGGCCGTCCGAAATATAACGCACATTGGCGCCGTCCTGATCCATGATGGCCAGACGCTTCACGCGCTTCTGTGCCGGACCGGATTCGTCGACGAAAACGACACGCGTATCGAAATAGCCCTTTTCACCGGTCAGGCGCTCATAGATCGCATCGGCGATGATGTGAGCGACACGGCGCCAGTTGTCCGGCGTGGTGAAGAACTGCTGGCCGATCATCTGCTGGCCGCCGAACGTATCCCACAGGCGGAACTCGGCCTTGAGACGGCCATCCGGCTGCTTGGTGATGCGGCCCGTGACGAGCGCCTGCGCGTTGATGACCTTCCAGTCCTCGAAACGCGGAGCCGCGTCCGGGTTGGAAATCTTCTCGATGAAGGCGCCCTTGTCGATGGGTGCGAACAGGCCCGACCGTTCCAGATCAGCCGCGATGACCGAGGTGATATTCGGTCCGAGCTGGTCGGCCGAAAGGAAATCGGTGATGGCGATCGGCAGCGGCTCGATCACACCCTTGTTGATGTTGATTTCCACGACGGCGCGCGCGGCATGGTGCAGACAAGGCTTGCGGCAATCATACACGCGAAAGCCGAAAAGACCGTCCGGATCTTTGTATTGATGATGCCGATTTTCATGTCTTCTGGGACCTCTTTGTCCTTGCAGTGGTTGGCGACCGGAACCCGGTCAGAACATTTCGCTTGGGTCGAAATTGACGATCACTTCCGACCATGAATCATATTTGTCGACTGGCAGATTGTACGGTGCGCAGCGTGCGACAGCGCGCTTGGCGCTCTCGGCTGCTGCTCGCCCCACACCATCGCCGCCGCCGCCCGATGTCACCTCCGGAACGCCCTGAATGGAGCCGTCCTGGTTCAGCTTCATCTTGACGGTTACGATCAGCCCCGGCGCATCCGCCACACCGGCGGGAACGTTCCAGCACTTCGAAATCGCACCGCGCAGCGCATCCATTTCGCTCTGGCTGAGCTTGGAGCCGCCGGTATTCTTCTTGCCCCCCAGCGATGCCTGATCGGTGGACCGCTTGGCGCCGCCGCCTGCCGCCTTCTGCTTGTTGAGAAGGGCCGCAACCTCGTCTGCAATCGCATCGTTCTTGGACTGCGACGACTGGGACGCGCTCTGCGTCGGCTTCTTTTCCTCGGTCGGCTTGCGATCCGGCGTCTTGGCGGTCTGCGCCTGCGGCGGCTTCGGCTTGGCTTCCGGTGCGGGAACCTTGTCCGGCAGCTTCGGCGTCTGGGCGTCAGGCGATTCAGCCTGCTTGTCGATGGCTTCCGCCACCGGATCGGGCTTCACTTCCTGTTTTTCCACCGGCTTGGTCTGCACTTCCGTCGCGGGAACCGGCGTCGGCTTGGGCTCGGGCTTCGGTTCCGGTTTAGGCTCCGGCTTCGGTTCGGGCTTTTTCACCGGCTCCGGCTGCGCCTTTGGCTCTTCCGCTGCCTCGATCGGCTTGGCCTTCGGGTCAGGCTTCGGTGGTGTCTTGGTGTCGATATCCTGATCGCCGAAATTCTCGGCGTTGGGAACTGTCTGCGGTTTGGTTGTCGGCACGGGAGCCGACTTTTCCTTCATGGGCGCAGTCTTTTCGCCCTGCTGGATCTGCGTCAGCGATTCAATCGGCACGATATCGACCGGGAACGATTCCGAATCCTGCACGTCGAAAGCCTTCGGCGAGGAAAACGAAACCACTGCCAGCGCGACCGCAACGGCATGCAAGGCAACAGAAGATGTCAGGCCAGCCTTCATGATGGCGTCAGCTATCCTGCTCCTGGAGGGTCACAAGGCCGATATTCTTGAAACCGGCGGCGGAAATGCGGGCCATGACTTTCATGACTGTGCCGTAATCGGCAGCCTTGTCACCGCGCACGAAAATGCGCTCCTCATAGCCCGTCTTGGCGATGGCCTGGAGCTTCGGCACCACTTCTTCGATCGGGATTTCGGTTTCTTGCAGGTAGATCTTGCCCTCGCTGTTGACCGAAACGGTGATCGGCTGCGTGTCGGCGTTCATGGCTTTGGCCTGCGTATCGGGCAGATCAATCGGCACGCCGACCGTCAGAAGAGGCGCGGAGACCATGAAGATGATGAGGAGAACGAGCATCACGTCGACGAACGGCGTCACGTTGATTTCGCTCATCAATGCCTTCTTGCGACCGCGCCTGCGGCGTCCGCCCGACTGCATTCCCTGATTTCCGACCGACATGCCCATTGCAAGATTCCCGAAGGCTGAAACTACACTCGATGCTTGATGCCGCTTAATTACGCGGCGTCAGCTTCTCATCAATTTGGCGCGACAGTATGGCGGAAAACTCGTCCGCAAAACCTTCCAGCCGCCCGCCGATCTTGCCGGCATCCGCAGACAGTTTGTTGTATGCGATAACGGCAGGAATAGCGGCGAGAAGACCGATGGCCGTTGCAAGAAGCGCTTCGGCGATACCCGGCGCAACAACGGCAAGGCTGGTGTTCTTGGAGGCTGCAATTGCCTGGAACGAGGTCATGATACCGACAACCGTGCCGAACAGGCCGATGAAGGGAGCTGCAGAGCCGATGGTTGCCAGAAAGCCCAGTCGCGATTCCAGCTTTTCGCCTTCACGCGCCAGCGCCACGTCCATGGCCTTGTCGATACGCATCTGGAGACCGATGGGGGAACGGGCGCCCTTTTCGAATGATTTCTTCCACTCGCGCATTGCGGCCATGAAGATGGATGCCATGCCGGTGGTGCGGCGTTCGCCGAGATTGCGGTAAAGTTCTTCCAGCGACTGGCCGGACCAGAACGTCTGCTCGAAGCGATCAATCGCGCGCCGCGCCCGTCCGTAAGCAATCGTCTTGTCCACGATGATAGCCCAGGTCCAGATTGAAGCGAACAGCAGGCCAAGCATAACCAGCTTGACGACCCAGTTCGCCTGCATGAACAGGCCCCAGAGGGTAACATCGGCGGCGGGGGCCGCTAACGCAACATTTTCCATCGATCTACCGTCCTCGAATCCAAACGCCCGGCCACATGACCGGGCGGTATCGCAAATCCGTTACCCAGCGTCTGAAAACAGACACTCTAACCTTGCGCAGCTTTTCAACGTGAAGCCGTACCTGCCCGACGAGCGGCCGACACTTCGCACCGCAACCGCCATCCCGGATTTCAACTTTAAATCCATCAGGCGCTTGTTACGGTTAATTTTGGTGAAAGGAAGGCGCTGCGCTGCCAGCCAGCCTCTCTACCGATTCCGTCAGGGTGATTAATGGAATATTATGGTTAAAGATGCGTTAGCATTTGCCTAAATAGAACGCACCCCAAAAAAGTGCCAACGATTTCGGGCGGAATAATCCGCAGCTCAGCCCTCGCGGCTGTTGGTGAAGGCCTCTCGCCATTCATCCGGAATGCGGCGCGGATGGCCTTCCTTGGTAATCATTACGGCTTCCACCTTTGCTTCCGAAAGCAGCCGCTCTCCACAGGTGATCTTCTGCGCCATGATGACCCGTGCCCCGCGAATTTCGCTGACGCGGGTTTCGATCAGGATGAGGTCGTCCATCTTGGCCGGCGATTTGTAGTCGATCTCCATGCGGCGAACGACCCACACCATTTCTTCGCCAAGCGCGCCTTCCGCCAGTTCGATATGGTGAACGTCCTGCAAGCGCAAAAAGTCCGTGCGCCCGCGTTCGTAGAATTCCAGATAGCGGCCGTGATAGACGAAGCCGGAAAAATCCGTATCGGCATAATAGATGCGTGCATAGAGCAGATGCGCGCCGTCCTTCAGTTCGCCCGATACGGCAGCCTGCGCCAATTGTTCCTGTCGTTCCGTCATTCGTCTTCCATGAAGAGGCCGTATTGCGACTGCTGGATGATTTCAGCGGGCGCAGGCAATCCGAGATGCTGCCATGCAACGGCGGTCAGGACGCGGCCGCGCGGCGTGCGTTGCAGGAAACCCTGCTGAATCAGATAGGGTTCGATAATGTCTTCAATCGCGTCACGCGGCTCGGACAGACCGGCAGCGATGGTTTCGATCCCCACCGGCCCGCCACCGAAATTGCGCGCAATGATATTGAGATAGCGCCGGTCGAGCTGGTCCAGTCCGCGATTGTCCACCTCAAGACGCGACAATGCCTCATCGGCTATCTTGCGATCGATGACATCGGCGCCCGCCACCAGCGCAAAATCGCGAACGCGGCGCAACAGCCGCCCGGCGATGCGCGGGGTGCCGCGCGAACGCCGCGCCACTTCCAGCGCACCATCCGGCGAAATACCCATCTGCATGATGCGCGCGCCACGGCGCACAATATATTCCAGTTCCTCGACCGTATAGAAGTTGAGCCGCACCGGAATGCCGAAACGATCGCGCAATGGCGTGGTCAAAAGGCCGAGACGGGTCGTTGCCGCAACGAGCGTAAACTTGGCAAGATCGATCTTCACCGAACGGGCGGCAGGGCCTTCACCAATAATGAGATCGAGCTGAAAATCCTCCATGGCGGGATAGAGGATTTCTTCCACTGCCGGGCTCAGGCGATGAATTTCATCGATGAAAAGAACGTCGCGCTCTTCGAGATTGGTCAAAAGTGCTGCAAGATCGCCCGCCTTGGCAATGACCGGGCCGGACGTGGAGCGGAAATTGACGCCCAGTTCCTTGGCCATGATCTGCGCCAATGTCGTCTTGCCGAGACCCGGAGGGCCAACGAACAGCACATGATCAAGCGCCTCACCCCGCACCTTGGCCGCTTCGATGAAAACTTTCAGATTGGCGCGCGCCGCCGCCTGGCCGACGAAATCGTCGAGCATTTGCGGGCGCAGCGTATTGTCTTCGTCCACGCGTCTGTCGGCATCGATGAGAGGGTTGCGGTCGCTCATGCCTTCCTCCTCGCACGAACATCATGTTCAGGCAAGCTGCGCAGAGCCTGAATCAAAAAGCGGCAGGCCGTGGCGAAAATGGCGATTTTCGAGTACCGGAGCGGAGTGTACTTCATGTACATGAGCACCGGAACGCAGGAAAGCGCCGTTTGCAGACCGGCATGGCGACTTTTGGAACAGGCTCTCACCGCGACAATTCCTTCAAACCCAGCCTGATAAGCTTTGCCGAATCGGCATTCTCTCCCGCCTCTTTCAGTGCGGCTGCAACGGCGTTGGCTGCCTGATCCCGGGAATAACCGAGATTGGAAAGCGCCGACACCGCATCGGCCACCGGCGCAGGCGCGGCGCCCGCGCCAAGTTCCTGCTTGAGCCCGATCGTGCCGCTCGCATCGCCGGCAAAGGCAGGCACCTTGTTCTTCAGTTCAGTCACGATGCGCTCTGCAACCTTCTTGCCGACGCCCGGCGCGCGCGACACCATGGCGATATCGCGCAATGCGATCGCATTGGCGAGTTCGGACGGCGACAGCGTGCCAAGCACCGCAAGCGCCACCTTGGCGCCGACGCCCTGCACATTCTGCAACAAACGAAACCATTCTCGTTCAAGCTGATTGGCGAATCCGTAAAGACGGATCATGTCCTCGCGGACATAGGTTTCGATGAACAGCACCGCCGCCTCGCCCGCGCCACCGAGATTGCCCAGTGTCCGCGCCGAGCAAAACGCGACATAGCCGACCCCATGCACATCGATGACCGCATGATCCTCGGCGATTTCATCGATCACGCCTTTAAGCTTGCCGATCATTCTGTCTCACCCCGCTAACAGCGCCTGCATCCGGCGGGCGCTTACAATGCTCTGACGATGGTGCGCATGGCAAATGGCAATGGCAAGCGCATCGGCGGCGTCGCTCGTATCGAACGATGCACGCGGCATCAGCACTTTCACCATCATGTGGATCTGCTGCTTTTCACCGTGACCGACGCCGATGACCGCCTTCTTCACGGCATTCGGCGCATATTCGGCAACAGGCAGGCCAGCTTGCGCCGGAGCCAGCAAGGCAATGCCCCGCGCCTGACCAAGCTTCAATGTCGCCGTTGCGTCCTTGTTAACGAAAGTATGTTCGACCGCCGCCTCGTGCGGCATGAATTCATGCAGGACCTTGGAAAGCCCTTCATGGAGCTGGCAGAGGCGCGATGCGAGATCCATCTCGGCATTCGAGGTCACGGTCCCCGAGCCGATGAAATGCAGTGAATTGCCAAGCGATTCGACAATGCCCCAGCCGGTGCGGCGCAGGCCCGGATCGATACCAATGATGCGAATCGTTTCTTTCATAAGCGAACCCTATCCTCAGACGGATTCACTTGACAGCAGAAAAGTGAACAAAAGAGAAACATGCGCCCCGAAGGGCGCCGATGCTCAACGGTTATTCAATGTCAGGAAGCACCGAAGGCAGTTTTCAGCAACACGATCTGTTCGGAAACCGGATTGCCGCGCGGGATGCCCTGCAGCGAAACCACTTCACCGTAGACCTCGCGATCCATCCGGCGCACGCGGGCCTGAAGGCGCATCGAGCGTTCAACCAGTTCCACGAATGCGGCGGGCAGTTCGGACCAGCCCTGTGCGGCTTCACCCGCGGACGGCGTGTCGAGGCGCACCTTGGCCTTTTCGGCGGCAACCTGCTGGCGGGACATTTCTCCGCTGCGCGCGGCGCGCTGGAGCAGCAGCCAGGAAGCAATCTGCATCAGGCGCGTGGTCAGCCGCATCGATTCGGCGGCATAGAGCGTCGCGGCCACGCGCGACAGATTGCGCGCATCCTCACGGCCCTCGCCATCAAGGTAGCTTGCGGCTTCCTCGACCATATCCATGCCTTGCGTATAGATCGGCTTGAACGAATCCGAGAAGACCATGCGCTCCGCGAGGCTGATCATATTGCTCGGCATCTGACCCTGTTCGCTAATCACTGCTCTGCCACCTTGCATGACCGCCGGCATCGGCGGCCCATTCCGTTGCCGTAGCCCTCCGGTGGGATTTGCCGGACGGATACGAATGAAACCATTGAACCGCTGTTCGACCATGGGGGAGGCTGAGACGGAACAGCTGTGCTAAACAAGTCCACGACAAACTGCACTTTCATGCACCGTCGCGCAAGTTTATGTTTAACGTTCGGTTAACATTTTCAGGGGCTTTTAAAGAAAGTCCGCAAATAGAACGGATCGGCAGATGATTTCGTTCCATGTTGCGGCGCGTGGAAAGCCGATATTTCCGGGGTATGCAGCAAAAAGCGCATAAAAAAAGAGCCGCAAGGGCGGCTCTCAGGAGTTTAACAGGGAGGCGTCAAACAGAGTGGCTAAACCACTCGGTAAGAATCCAGCCGAACTGGATGTAAACCATTTAACATTCTTAAGATTAATGAATGGTTAATTTCCGCTCCGCTCTGTGGATAATCTCAAATGATTCCGCGCTTCCACCGAAAGAAAAGCCGCCCCGAGCGGGCGGCTTATCCGTGGTCAATATCGCTGCATCGCAGGCTTGCCGCTTGTGGCGAGTTGCATCTTGACGGGTTCGGCAGCGGGAACGCCGGGCTTGACCGAAGCGGCTGCGCCCTTCTTGCTCCAGCCGATGGTCGGCAGCCATTCCAGATAATAGGCCAATGCGAATTGCATCACGATTCCGGTTGCAATCAGCAGCGTGTCATATGGCAGGCCGCCGGGGTTCACCAGCTTCATCACCTGCGCCACCATCGCCAGCAGCGTACCGGCAATGAAGACCGGCAGCGAATGCTTGCCGAGAATGGCGAGCGGATTGTCGGGCGCGGTGCGGGCGATGTTGTTCAGCGTGGGGACCACGGCAATAAGATAGGCAATGGCCAGCACGTGCAGCAGGCGGGGACCCGACAGAAACGTCTTGTCAAAGCCGGTGATGACCATCGGCATTCCCATCGATGCATCGATACCCCAGAGCGGGATGCGCACCCACGCCAACGCCAGCACCAGATAGCCGACGGCAAGGCCGATCAGCAGCGGATGCTTCGGCAGTTCGCCTCCGCGACGCACATGCATCACGACTGCGATACCGATTGCGAACAGGAACTGCCAGGACAGCGGATTGAGAAACCAGACGCCCTCGGTCGGATAATTGACCGGTGCCACGTGATAGAGGCCCGAGAGCAACCAGACCGTGCCGGAAACGCCGAGCATCAGCGGGAGGCTGATGCGCGCCAACAGAAGCAGGACCGGGGTCAGGACCAGCATCACGGCATACATGGACAGAATGTTGTTATAGCCGAGCTGGTGGCCCATCGTGACGATGCCGAACAGCGCTTCGACCGGATGCTTGACCAGCGGAGCGATGTTGATCTGCGTCAGGAGTTCCGAACGCTTGAGGAAAAGGGCAGCGGCCGCGAAGATGGCGATGGTCGCCATGGTCGTCATGATATGCGCGGTATAAAGCACACCGGCGCGGCGCCACATCTTGAGCGACAGAAGCAGGCGATTGCCGGGAGCGAACTTCGATCCATAGGCAAGCGCGACGGCCATGCCGGAAATCAGCACGAAGGCTTCGGCCGAATCGGAAAATCCGAGATTCCTGTGTGTGAGATTCTCGTAGATCGTGCCGGGTACATGGTTGATGAAGATCGTTAGCAGCGCGAGCGCACGGAACACGTCAATGCGCGTATCGCGCATTTTCGCATTGGGTGCGTGCATCGCTTCTCCAGCGGTCGCAATATTCATTTACCAGCCTGCCTATCCTTGCAGGAAAGCACCCGCACTTGGGATTGCGAGGACTTTCCAATCTTCTTCGTGTCATTCCGGATGGGTGGCCGGAACGGTTTCACACGTTCTGCCGGGGCGTTCAGTGCCCGGTCTTGGTGTGGGTTATATATCCGTAAATTCGTGCAGAACCGGGTTGGTTCCGATCAACTTTCGTTCCAGTGGATAACATTATGCCAGTCCGGACTGGCCTGACCGGGAACGTGTTTCGCCAATGAATACTTGCCGAAGCGCGGTTGGGTCGCATAAATGCGATAAAACAAATAGATAGAGAGCCGCTTCCGTTTCCGGTAAACAGAACGCCTCTGTTGCCCGAATTCCATCACGTTTTTCCCGTTAGGCTTCGTTCATGAACACGCCCGCTCACCAGACTGAAACCGACCGCTGCCGCATCGTGCTGGTTGCGCCCCCGCTTGCCGACGGCTCGGCGCTCGCAAAACTGTTGACGGCTGCGCTTTCGGGCGGTGACGTTGCAAGCGTCATTCTCGACACCGGCGATCTCGACGAGGCCACTTTTCAGGCCGCCGCCGAAAAGGCGATCCCCGTCATTCAGGAAAAGGGCGCTGCCGCACTCATCCTCAATGATACGCGCATTGCAGGTCGCGTCGGGGCCGACGGCATCCATATCGAAGGCAAGGCTGCCGATCTGGCCGAGGCGATAGAAAAGCATACGCCGAAGATGATTGTCGGCACCGGTAATCTGCGCGACCGCCATGGTGCGATGGAAATCGGCGAATTGCAGCCCGACTATGTGTTCTTCGGAAAAATCGGTGCGGACAACAAGCCGGACGCTCATCCGCGCAACCTGTCGCTCGCCGAATGGTGGGCGCAGATGGTGGAGATACCCTGCATTGCGCAGGCCGGAAGCGCGCTGGAAAGCATTATCCCGGCCGCCGAAACCGGCGCGGATTTCGTGGCGCTCGGACGTGCCGTCTTCGATGCCGAAGACCCGGCGCAGGCAGTTGCGGAAGCCAACCGGCTGCTCGACGAAAAAGCGCCGCGCTTTGAAAACTGATACCTCATCAAGGTCTTGCCGATGCCCATGAAGAACAAATTTCTTCTCGCTGCCGTTATGTCTTTCGCGCTGCCGGTGCTGCCTGTTCTGGCAGCCGGCGAGCCGGTGCACGGCCAGAAGAGCGGCAAGCAGGGCAATCATCAGGGCACGAAGGCCGACAAGCCTGCCAAGCCGGTCATGCTGCCGCAACCGGCAACCACGGAACCGATGCCGCATATCGATCCGAGCCGTTTCGGCGACAAGCCGGCGGACGAGGCTTTCGGTGCATTCCAGCGCGGCCTTTATCTGACCGCCTTCAATCTGGCCAAACCTCAGGCCGAAAAGGGCGACCCGGCATCGCAGACGCTCATCGCGGAGATTTATGCGCGCGGTCTCGGCATTCCCGCCAACCAGAAACTGGCGGCAGAATGGTACGAGAAGGCGGCCAATAACGGTGTTGTCGAGGCACAGTTTCGCTACGCGGCTCTTCTGCTTCAGGGCACTTATACCGCGAAAGACCCCGTCAAGGCGGAAGAGCTGATGAAGAAGGCTGCCGAGGGCGGCAACGCCATGGCGCAGTTCAACTACGGCCAGATGCTGATGGTGAAGACGCCGGGCAAGCCCGGCCTCGACCTCGCCTTCCCGTGGTTCGAGAAGGCAGCCGAGGCGAAGCTTGCCGATGCGCAATATGCGGTCAGCCAGGTTTATGCCAATGGCACCCCGACCATTCCTCGCGACGACAAGAAGGCGCGCGTCTATCTCCTGCTCGCAGCGGCGCAAGGCTATGACACCGCACAATTCGACCTTGGCCGCTGGCTGATCGAGGGGCGCGGCGGCGACCGCAATTACGAACAGGGTTTCGGCTGGATGCAGCTTGGCGCGCAGCGCGGCATGGTTATGGCGCAGGCATGGCTCGCGCGTCTCTACCGCGATGGCATCGGCACCGAAGGCGATCTGGTGAAGGCCGCCGCCTGGTATATCGTCGCACAGCGGGCCGGTTTCCGCGCGCCGGACCTCAACGACATGATGGACGGACTGGCTGACGATCAGATCAAGCAAGCCATAGAAACCGCCAATAACCTGCGCGTCCGCTGATTTTTGAGCGGTTTTTTCAAACCGGACCGACCCTCTTTTCGTGGTCAGGCTTGCACAAAGCGTCGTTTTATGGTCTTGGAAACGCGATTATCGCGGCTCGAATATGAGATGCTCAGGCAATCCCCGAAATAAAGCCGGGCCGCACATAGTTTCACATTTTCATTCCGGATCAAGCTCATGAAGATCAATGGTAACGAAATCCGCCCCGGCAATGTCATCGAACATGCTGGCGGCCTGTGGGTTGCAGTCAAGACCAATGCCGTCAAGCCCGGCAAGGGCGGCGCCTACAATCAGGTCGAACTGAAGAACCTCATCAACGGCACCAAGCTCAACGAACGTTTCCGCGCCGCCGAAACCGTCGAGCGCGTTCGTCTGGAACAGAAGGATTTCTCGTTCCTCTACGAACAGGGCGAAGCGCTGATCTTCATGGACACCGAATCCTACGAGCAGCTCGAGCTGGCCAAGGATTTCGTCGGCGACCGCTCCGCCTTCCTGCAGGACGGCATGATGGTCACTGTCGAACTTTACGAAGAAAAGCCGATCGGGATCCGCCTGCCGGATCAGGTCACGCTCGCCATCACCGAAGCCGATCCGGTCGTCAAGGGCCAGACCGCCGCTTCGTCCTACAAGCCGGCGGTGCTTGAAAACGGTATCCGCATCCTCGTTCCGCCATTCATCGAATCGGGCGAACGCGTGATCGTAGATACCAACGAACTGACCTACGTCAGCCGCGCCTGATCCGTCTCTGACTATGGCGGCGTCCCGCCGGGGCGCCGCATGTCGCATCCTTGCGACCGTTCTTTCTCAGATCGCTCAATTCCCTGACCGTCCGCCGTATATGTTCGCGGCTGGATGTTCGCCCTCTCTTTTTAACGAAATGCATGATCCTCTTTAAACTCCACGCTTAGGGATCGTGCTTACAAGGACAATGAAATGGCCCGCTCAGCCCTTCTCAACGTTATGGTACAGGCCGCTATGAAGGCCGGCCGCAGCCTCGCTCGCGATTTTGGCGAAGTCCAGAATCTTCAGGTTTCTCTCAAGGGCCCCGGCGACTATGTCAGCCAGGCAGACCGACGCGCCGAAAAGATCGTCTACACGGAATTGAGCCGCGCCCGCCCGGATTACGGCTTCCTGATGGAAGAATCCGGCGAGATTGAATCCAAGGACGGACAGCACCGCTGGCTGGTCGATCCGCTCGACGGCACCACGAACTTCCTGCACGGTATTCCAGTTTTTGCTGTTTCCATCGCACTTGAGCGTCAGGGACAGATCGTCGCCGGCGTCATCTACAATCCGGCCATGGACGAGCTTTACACCGCAGAACGCGGTGGCGGCGCATTCCTCAACGACCGCCGCCTGCGCGTCGCATCGCGCAACAAGCTGGTCGATTCTGTCATTGGCACCGGCATCCCGCATCTGGGCCGCGGTCATCACGGCCATTATCTGGTCGAGCTGCGCAATGTCATGGCCGAAACCGCAGGCATCCGCCGCATGGGTGCTGTCGCGCTCGATCTCGCCTATGTCGCGGGCGGCCGCCTGGACGGCTTCTGGGAAGATGGCATGCATCCGTGGGATCTCGGCGCCGGCATCCTGATGGTGCGCGAGGCTGGCGGTTTCGTCTCGGACAAGAATGGCGGACAGGATATGTTCACCAATCACTCGATCGTCGCCGGCAACGAAACCATTCACAGCGCGCTTCTCAAGACGATCAAAAAGCCCATCTGACATTGCCAGCATTATTCGCATTGTGAATCAGCGCGTCGCATGAAAGCGGCGCGCTGAAGCATTTCTGCCTTCATTTTTTCGTAACCAGACGATTCCGCTTCACGAATTAATGAAGTAGGCTCCTGTGCAAACACGCGACCATGGAGCGCAACGCATGAGCGATTTGAGACTTTCCCGGGAACGTCTGGATGAGGGACGCGATTACGACCCCTACCGCCTTTCGAGCCCGCGCATTGTCATTCTCACCATGGCGATCTTCCTTATTATTGTAGCCTTTCTGGCTGCAATCCTCATGCGGCAGATTCACACGTTCTTCGTCACCAATCCCGGGCTCAACGGGCTTATTCTTGGCGTTCTGCTGGTCGGCATCCTGCTCGCTTTCGGACAGGTGCTCCGGCTGCTGCCGGAAATCCGCTGGGTCAATTCATTCCGCGACGGCGACCGCGAGGGCACCGCGCGCCCGCCCGTGCTGCTGGCGCCGATGCGCGCACTCATCGGGCGTCGCCAGTCGATGGCGCTTTCCACCGCCTCCATGCGCTCGATTCTCGATTCCATCGCAACCCGCCTCGATGAAAGCCGCGATATATCCCGCTATCTGATCGGGCTTCTGGTCTTTCTCGGCCTTCTCGGCACCTTCTGGGGCCTTCTGGAAACCGTCGGTTCCATCGGCCGCACCATCCAGACCCTGGATCCCAATTCGGGCAGCACCGGCGATGTTCTCGATGCCTTGAAAGCCGGGCTTCAGGCACCGCTCTCGGGCATGGGCACGGCTTTTTCGTCGTCGCTGTTCGGCCTTTCTGGTTCGTTGATCCTCGGCTTCCTCGACCTGCAAGCGGGCCGCGCACAGAACCGCTTCTATACGGAACTGGAAAACTGGCTTTCCTCCGTCACCGATCTCGGCTCGGACGCGGACCAGCACGGCGGCACGGAAGAAATCCGTAATCTGGCCGACCGGCTGCAGAACATGCATGGCGGCGATGCATCCACGCAGCGCACAACGGCAGCACTTGCCAATCTTGCCGAAGGCATACAGGGCCTCGTCAAGAACATGCGCAGCGAACAGCAGATCATGCGCGACTGGGTGGAAAAGCAGGCCGACGAGCAGAAGGCGATCCGCCAGACGCTCGACCGCCTCACCCGGGCCATCGGAGAGCGTCCGCATGACCGCAAGTCCGACCGCACGGACAAGGCGGAGTAATTCCCATGGCTCTTGCCCGCAACCGCCGCACCCAAAGGCATGTCGATTACTGGCCGGGTTTCGTCGATGCCCTGACGACGCTGCTCTTGGCAATCATGTTCCTGCTGACCGTTTTCGTGCTGGCGCAGTTCCTGCTCAGCCGTGAGGTCAACAACAAGGACAGCGTGCTTGCCCGCCTCAACAGCCAGATTCAGGAGCTGACCCAGCTCCTGTCGCTGGAGCGCAGCAATTCGCAGGACATGCAGGACACCATCGCCAATCTGCAAGCTTCGCTGTCCACGGCGGAAAGCGAGCGTTCGCGCCTGCAAAGCCTGCTGAAGGAAGGAAGTGGCGCAGGTGCCGCCGCTGAAAAGCGCGCCGGGGAACTGTCGGCAAGCCTTGATGCCGAAAAGCAGGTCAGCGCCCGCGCGCTCAGTCAGGTGGAACTGCTGAACCAGCAGATTTCGGCTCTGCGCCGCCAGATCGCGGCACTTGAAGATGCGCTCAACGCTTCTGAAAGCCGCGACCGCGAATCCAACGCCAAGATCGCCGATCTGGGGCGCCGCCTGAACGTTGCGCTGGCCCAGCGGGTGCAGGAACTGAACCGCTACCGGTCGGACTTCTTCGGGCGTCTGCGTGAAATCCTGTCCGACAAGGAAAATATCCGCATTGTCGGCGACCGTTTCGTCTTCCAGTCGGAAGTGCTGTTCCCCACAGGCTCGTCTGATATCAATCCCGCCGGTCAGGATGAAATGAAAAAGCTCGCCGATGCGGTAAACCAGCTCAATCAGGAAATCCCGGACGACATCAACTGGGTGCTGCGTGTCGACGGCCATACCGATAATGTGCCGCTGGCAGGCACCGGGCGCTTCCGCGACAATTGGGAGCTTTCATCGGCCCGCGCCACCGCTGTGGTCAAATTCCTGATCGCCAATGGTGTCCCGGCCAACCGGCTCGTTGCCGCGGGCTTCGGGGAATATCAGCCGCTCGATGCCTCGGACACCGCCGATGCCCGCGCCAAGAACCGCCGCATCGAGCTGAAACTGACGGAGAGATAGAAGCATAAACGGGGAGAAGCCGTCCCCGTCTATTTGGCGACGAAGACCTCTGGTCACTTTATGTATCTAATGGATTTTTCGAATTTGACGTTTGAAACCGCATCTCCTTCAGTCGGGATTCAAACGTCAAATTCAATCCACTAGCCCCGCATCGAATTGCAGTTTGGCGAGGCGGGCATAGATACCGCCCTTCTCGACGAGGGTTTGATGCGTCCCCTCTTCGACGATGCGGCCATGGTCGAGCACGAGGATGCGGTCGGCCTTGAGCACGGTCGCAAGCCGATGAGCGACGACAAGTGTCGTGCGGTCAGCCATCAGGCCGTCCAGAGCCTTTTGCACCAGCATTTCGCTCTCGGCATCGAGCGCCGATGTCGCCTCGTCAAGCAGAAGGATGGGCGCGGCGCGGAGGATTGCCCGCGCGATGGCGATGCGCTGGCGCTGGCCGCCCGACAGCGTCACCCCGCGTTCGCCCACTTCCGTGTCATAGCCCTTGTCGAGCGCCATGATGAAATCATGCGCGAGGGCGGCTTTTGCCGCCGCCATAATTTCCTCGTCGGTTGCGCCTGGCCTACCAAACGCGATGTTTTCGCGCACGCTGGTGGCGAAAATCGCCACATCCTGCGGCACGGTCGAGATGCGCGCGCGAACGGCCTGCGGGTCGGCATCAGGCAAGGCAACGCCGTCGATGAGTATTCTGCCCGACTGGGGATCATAATAGCGCATGACCAGCGCGAAGATCGTGCTCTTGCCCGCGCCTGAGGGGCCGACAATCGCAACCGTCTCGCCGGGCTTCACCGTAAAGCTGACACCGTTGAGCGACGGCGCATCCGGTCGCGTCGGATAGGAGAAGTGCACGGAATCGAACACGATCTCGCCCCGTGGCGGCACCGGCATGGCAACGGGCTTCAAAGGCGGGGCAATACCCGGCTGCTCATCGAGAATTTCGACAAGCCGCTCCGTCGCGCCTGCGGCCTGCGCCAGCTCGCCGCCAACTTCCGACAAGGCCCCGAAGGAACTCCCTGCAAAAACGGCATAGAGCACGAACTGGCCGAGCGTACCGGCTGACATCGTACCGGCCAGCACGTCACGCGAACCGAACCATAGCACGGCCACGATGCTGGAGAAGATCAGGAAAATGGCAAAAGCAGTCAGAACCGCGCGCGCCTGAATGGAAGAGCGTGCTGCCTGGAAAGACTTTTCCACGGCGCTGCCAAATCGACCCACCACCATTTCCTCGTTGGTGAAGGCCTGCAATGTGCGCATCGCGCCGATCTGTTCGCTGGCATAGGCGTTGGCTTTCGCCAGCATGTCCTGTGTCATGCGCGAGCGGCGGCGCACGGAACGCCCGAAGGCGATAAGCGGAATGACGATGACCGGAATGGCCGCGATGACCAGCGCCGAAAGTTTCGGGCTCGTGACAACCATCATCGCCAGCGCGCCGACACCCAGAATCATGTTGCGCAGCGCAACAGAGGCCGTCGCGCCGACCACAGACTTGATCTGCACCGTGTCGGATGACAGGCGCGAAACGATTTCTCCTGACTGCGACCGGTCGAAAAATTCCGGCGAAAGCGCCGTCACATGCGAAAAGACCGCATTGCGCAGATCGGCCACCACCCGCTCACCAAGCGAGATCACGAAGAAGTAGCGCAGGCCCGATGCAAGCGCGAGAATGAGCGCCAGCGCCACGAGCATGCCGAAGTAATTATTGACGAAGATCGCATTCGAACCGGTGAAGCCATGGTCGATCATGCGGCGCAGCGCGACCGGCACGGCAAGGGTCGTCACGGCGGCAAGCACCAGCGAGAAGAGCGCACCTGCAACCAGTCCCTTATAGGGCGCGAGGAACGGCGCCACTCTCTTGAGTGGCTTCAGCGAACGGCGTTGGCGGCTTTCTTTTGCGGTCAATTCATGATTCATATCAATTTCAGTATCCCGGTCGGCCATTCTTGTGTTTGCGCCCTTGTTATTGCCGTGCGCCTGATGTATAGGTTCGCCAACCCTTTTGGAAGCCGTTGCCTGCAGGTAATGGGTCTTCATATCTGCCATTGGGCGAAAGTGCCGCAGTTTCGATAGTCAAGGCTGCGCTTTTCACCCCAGACTTTCAGGATTGAGAAGATGAAAGCCAATATCCATCCCGACTACCACACCATCAAGGTCGTGATGACCGATGGCACCGAATACACGACCCGCTCGACCTGGGGCAAGGAAGGCGATACGATGAACCTCGATATCGACCCGACCACCCATCCGGCCTGGACGGGCGGTTCGCAGACCCTGCTCGATCGCGGCGGTCGCGTTA
The DNA here is from genome assembly GCF_052246815.1 of Brucella sp. RRSP16. Classification (NCBI taxonomy): domain Bacteria; kingdom Pseudomonadati; phylum Pseudomonadota; class Alphaproteobacteria; order Hyphomicrobiales; family Brucellaceae; genus Brucella; species Brucella sp. RRSP16. The sequence continues at coordinate 143,699 of NZ_JBQQAM010000009.1, read as the reverse complement.
CGAAGTTCAAGAACCGTTTCGGCAATCTCGGCATCTGATCCGATATTGCATCTGGTTGAAAAGCCCCGCCTCGGCGGGGTTTTTTATTGCCCGATTTTTTCGTTTCGCCAGGCACAAAAAATCCCGGACAAGGCCGGGATTTTTCAAAAACAATCTTGAGGACCGGATCAGGCGCTCAGCTTTTCCATCACTTCGTCGCTGACTTCGAAGTTCGTGTAGACGTTCTGCACGTCGTCATCGTCTTCAAGCACGTTGAGAAGCTTGAGAACAGAACGCGCCTTTTCCTCGTCCAGTTCGGTATTGGTCTGGGGCTTCCAGATCGTCTTGATCGATTCGGCTTCACCGAGAGCAGCTTCCAGAGCCTTCGACACTTCGCCGATGTCTTCAAACGCGCAGATGATGACGTGTTCCTCTTCGCCGGACTGCACGTCGTCAGCGCCAGCTTCGATGGCTGCTTCCATCACCTTGTCGGCGTCGCCAACAGACGACTTGTAGATGATTTCCCCAACGCGATCGAACATGAAGGAAACCGAACCGGTTTCGCCCAGCGCACCGCCCGACTTCGTGAAGGCTGCACGGACATTGGATGCCGTGCGGTTACGGTTGTCCGTCAGCGCTTCCACGATGACCGATACGCCGCCGGGACCACGGCCTTCGTAGCGCACTTCATCATAGTTCTCGCCGTCATTGCCGGCAGCCTTCTTGATGGCGCGCTCGATATTGTCCTTTGGCATGGACTGCGCCTTGGCGTTCTGGATCGCCAGACGCAGACGCGGGTTCATCGCAGGATCAGGCAGACCCTGCTTGGCAGCGACGGTGATTTCGCGCCCGAGCTTGGAAAACATTTTCGACCGCACCGCATCCTGACGGCCCTTGCGGTGCATGATATTCTTAAACTGTGAATGGCCGGCCATGGCACCCCTGTTCTGTTTAAAATGCTGCGCACGGAAGCGTCACGCATGAAACAGAGATCAAGCAGAGAAGGGCCGCGGTCGGGCCACAGTGCTTTCCGTGCAGAATGGCGGCGTTATAAGGAATTCAGGCCCATTCGTCCAGCAAAAGCGCTACAAACATCGATTCCCTGTCAATAAAGGCAATATCACTCGACCCGGCGGGCAAAGCCGATTATCTATAAATTCATGATTCAGCCTCCCCACAACACCCCCGGCGAAACCATCGCAGCCCGCATCAGCCGCATCCTTGCCGACCGCATCATTGCGGGCGAGATCGAGCCGGGCACCAAACTGCGACAGGATCACATCGCGGAAGAGTTCGAGACCAGCCATGTGCCGGTCCGCGAAGCGTTCCGACGACTGGAGGCTCAGGGCCTTGCAGTATCGGAACCGAGACGCGGCGTCCGGGTTGCGTCGTTCGATATTGGTGAGATCAGGGAAGTTGCGGAAATGCGTGCCGCTCTGGAAGTTCTGGCGCTCCGCCACGCGGCACCGCACATCACGCAGGCAACGCTCGACGCCGCCGAACAGGCAACGCTGGAAGGCGACAAGTCGCGCGACGTCAGAAGCTGGGAAGACGCCAACCGCCGCTTTCACCGGCTCATACTCGAACCCTGCAAAATGCCGCGCCTGCTCGCCGCAATCGATGATCTTCATGCCGCCAGCGCGCGGTTCCTTTTCGCCACGTGGCGTTCGGAATGGGAAGCCCGCACCGACCATGACCACCGGGCGATATTGCAAGCGCTGCGCCAGAACGATGTCGACAGCGCCGCCACGATCCTCGCCCGGCACGTGCAATGGATCGGACACCGCCCGGTCAAGACGGCATCAGGCAAGACGCGCGATTCGTTCGCGATCGTCGGCTGACGCCATCGCACGCGCTTCTTTCGGCTTTAACGTATCTCTATACCCACGCGGATTTCAGGCGGCGGAACGGGCTTTTTGCGCGCAACTTCCACAGCAAGGGATGGTGCCGTTCGTTCGGCTCTTGCGTTTATCGTCACGAGCTTTAAAAAGATATAGATCGAATCTCAATTTTATCTATAATTCGAGGTAACCATGTCGACTATCATTCACACCCGCCCATCCTTTAGCCCGCTTAATCTCGAAGCCCGCTCCCCGGCAATGCGCCTCGCGGCCGTAGCATTTGGCACGCTGGTTCTCGCCGTCTCATCACAGATCGAAGTTCCGATGATTCCGGTTCCGATCACGCTGCAGACCCTGATCGTTCCGCTGATCGGCGCGCTCTATGGCTGGCGTCTTGGCATGGCCACGGTTCTGGCCTGGCTTGGAGAAGCAATGATGGGCCTTCCGGTTCTCGCAGGCGGCGCCGGTGGTCTTGCACATTTCGCAGGCCCGACTGCAGGCTATCTCGTTTCCTTCCCGATTATTGCTGCACTGACCGGTTATCTGGCCGAACGCGGCTGGAACGGCAACCGCGTCGGCCTCGCATTCGTCTCGTTCCTTGCTGCCAACATGATCTGCCTCGCTCTCGGTGCAGTCTGGCTGTCCACCCTCATCGGCGCTGAAAAGGCCATCGCCTTCGGCGTGACGCCGTTCCTGCTCGGCGGTCTCATCAAGTCGGCTCTCGGCGCAGCGATCCTCAAGGCTGTAGCGCCGAACCGTTGACCATACGTCTGCGTGGCCATCATCTTCTTTGCATGCTGACTTATGTCGGCAAGGGCTACAGCCCGGCTTTCGTGGAAAACTACGATGCGATTGCCGGGCGGTTGAGCCGGGGAGAAGATATTCTTCTGGTCGATGGTCCCGATGACGTCTGCGCGCCCCTGCTCTGCGGGGGCGACTGTCATTGTTATGAAGCAAGCGTCAGGAGACGCGACGCACTGGCGCTTAAGACCGTGGGCGAACTTCTGGGAACGGTACTTACCACGCCTTCCCCGTTCACGCTCGATGCGGAGCGGCTGGCAGCAATGCGCTCGAGCTTCGCCGATGGCACGCTGCGCGCGGCCTGCGAACATTGCGAATGGTCTGATCTGTGCACCCGGATTGCGGGGCCGGAAAATTTCGAGGGCGTGAAAGTCACCGCCCCTGTTTCTGCAACCGAAAGCCGTTGCTGAAACGGTTAACTCCAGAACGCCGGTATCGTCTCTTCCAGATGCGCGCCGATGCGCAGGGGAGCGGCCTTTTCTGCAAGCCCTGTGCGGTCCGAAATCTCGATGCCGACGCCGCAGATGGTGGCAGGGCCGTTCGCCGCCTCGAACCGTCCTTTCGGCACTTTGGACAGGAAGCGGTTGAGCGGCTCTTCCTTATCCATGCCGAGCGACGAGTCGTAATCGCCGCACATGCCCGCATCCGACATATAGGCCGTGCCATTGCGCAATATCTGGCAATCGGCCGTCGGCACATGCGTGTGCGTGCCGACAACCGCGCTTGCGCGGCCATCGACAAAGTGGCCGAAACACTGTTTTTCGCTGGTCGCTTCGGCATGGAAGTCGAAGAAGACGGCATCGGCCTGTTCACCAAGCGGACAGGCTTCCAGAATTTTCTCGGCAGCGATGAAAGGATCGTCGAGATCCGGATGCATGAACACCCGGCCCATGATGTTCGAAACCAGAACACGGGCACCGTTCTTGGCGATATAAAGCCCTTCACCCTTGCCCGCCGTCCCTTTCGGGAAATTGGCCGGGCGCAGGAAGCGATCTTCGCGCCTGGAGAAATCCAGCGCCTCGCGCTGATCCCACACATGGTTGCCGGTCGTCACCACGTCGGCACCCGCACGAATGGTGTCGTGGAAAATCTCTTCGGTAATGCCGAAACCGCCAGCGGCGTTCTCGCCGTTGACGATAACGAAGTCCAGCTTCAGATCGGAAATCAGCCCCGGCAGCTTTTCATAAACCGCGGCACGGCCCGACCGGCCCACCATATCACCAAGAAAAAGCAATCTCATGAGATTGCCTTATAAACCTGCGCCAAGCGAACGCAAGCCGGTCAGGGCATTTTGCAGTCAGGCGGCATCCCCTGGCATCGCATAAATGCAGGAGCAAAAACTAGAGCGCCGGCCCTGTTCCAAGCGAACGCAGGCCGCTTTCAGTCAGTATCTGGTTGAGTGCGATATCGTGCGGCTCATCGGGCACATGTTCGACTTCCTGACAGTCGAAGGCCATGCCGATCAGCAGCGGCTGCAAACCGCGCTCGGTAAAGCGTGCCAGCGCGCGGTCGTAATGCCCGGCACCGTAGCCGAGCCTGTGGCCACGCCGGTCAAAGCCGGCAAGCGGCATCAGCATGATCGCCGGATCGACAACCGGCGCGTCCTCCCCCGGTCCCATCGTGCCGAAACCAGTCTGCACCAGTTCCGCGTCCGGCAGATATTCACGAAAGGCTATCGTTTCCTTGTCCAGAACGACGGGCAGGCAAAGCCGTGCGCCTTTGGCGCGGAAGGCGGACAAAAGGGGACGCGGATCGATTTCTGACCGGATCGGCCAGTAGCCTGCAATCAGGGTGCCTTCGGGAACGTCGATTGCGGCCTCCCCCTTTTTGGCAGCCGCCAGAGAAGCCTCGTAATGAAAGCGCGGATCAAGCGCATCGCGGATTGCAAGAATCCTGCGTCTCAGCTCCTGCTTTTCCAGACCGGGGCTACGCTCCGTTGCCGTCATGCCAAGCCACTCCCTGCTGCCGTGTTTCGCCATGCAGTGGAACCGCAATATGACAATCCGTCAAGTGACTCCGCCCGCCCCTTGGGCGATCTTCTCGGAACGGTCGCGGATGACCTTCAAAACGACGCCATGGAAATCATTCAGGAACAATTTTCCCCACAGGTCGCAATAGAAATCGATCGGCGTTGCGATCCGGTAGTGGGTCGTCAGCGTAAGGCGCGTATGGCCGTTCGCCAGCGGTTCGAGACTGTAGTTGCCCTGGGCAAGCTTCAGATAGGTGCTGTCGACCTTGATATGCGCCTCGACCTCGGGCGGTATGGACCCCGGGCCGAAGCGGAAATCCCACGCCAGAAGCCGGTTTTCTTCCCATTGTGTGACAATTTCCTGAAAATTGACGCCATGTGTCCACCGGAGCTGGCGCACCGCCCCGATGCCCTCTCCTTCAAGCCGCGCATCCACCGGCTGCGGCACACCCAATATGCCATGACTGAATGTCCACGACAGTTCGTGGGGCCGCACATCGCGGATTTCGACCGTCTGCCGCCAGACAACTTCCGGCGGTGCTGCGATTTCGACTACCGTCGTGACGTAACTGTCGTGTGGAGCATAGGTCATCTGAAGCTCGGCAGGCAGTACCAGCAGCGGCAGCGCAATGACCAGAGTGGTCGAGCGCCGCGAGCGGAACTGCCGGATGATCCACAATGTCACCGCCGAACCGAGAGCCGAAAACACCATGAAAAATGGAGCCGCCATGGCCACGCAAATGCCCGCCTCGTGGAAAAGCACCATGCTGGTGACGACAAGCCCGCCAATGATGGCCCAGCCCATGCGCACATGACGCCAAAGCCCCTTTTGCGCGCGCGGGTCCGACAGGCAGGAGGCGAGGCTCGCAACCGCCATCGGCAACAGGGCAAGCCCGGCAATGACCGGCATCGCGTCCATGTAATGGCGCGACCAGATCATGACATAAAGCAGAAGCCCGTAAACGAATGCGACGGGTATCGCGACGGCCAGTCTTTCCGATGAATCGGGCGATGCTGTTTCGGGAGATTTCATCAAGATGCGCAAATGGTTGGAGTTTTGCGCCTGTTTACGAACAAATTGTCCGTAAGATCAAGCTTATAGCGAACACGCTACAAGCCCGGAAAAGAAAGCGGCGACCACGACGACCGATGGTAGTGATTGATCCCGGGAACCTACAAAGTAGGTGGGCGCCATATGCGAAAGCCCGCAAGCCTTCACAGGGACAGCTCCCTTAGAGATCAATAAGGCCCCGGGGATGCTGTTACACCTGTCGGGAAGCGCAGTTCGCCAGCGACCAATATAGTATCTGCCGGACGGGAACGCCAGTGGCTTGTACCAGCTCAACAGGAAATCTTTTCAGAAAAATCTGAACTGCGATGTGGGCAGGACCACGGGTCCTGACCCTAAAGCGGTTCCTGTTCTAACAAAAACGCCGGAACCGCTCTAACTATTTGTTTTATCGCATTATCCAACGCATCGAAGCGGGACAGGAAATCAGTCCAGTGAACTGATTTCCCCGCGTAGACGTTTCACACTTTTGCTGGAAATGCTCTAGCTGCTTCGCGGCGCGATGCGCGAGGCCACCTGCTCGATGCGTGATGCCACATCCGTCAGCAGGCCGGTCAGGGCGGCATCGTTGCTGTCGGCGCGTCCGAGAGCTTCATCGCGGGCACGGCGCAGCGTGTCGACTTCGCTCTCCAGACCGTTGATGCGCTTCTGCATCTCCGCCATCTCGTCCATCACCATGATCCCGGCCATGACGGTCAGGCGCAGATCACCAATCTCCCCGAAGGACGACTTCAGATGGGTCACATACTGGTCGAAACGGTGGGCGAGCCCGGAGAGGTGTTCTTCCTGCCCCTCGTCGCAGGCCATCCGGTAGGCCTTGCCATCAATGGTAACGGTTACGGTCGCTATGGTAGCCTCCTATCGGTCCAGAACGGCGCGGATTGTCTCCATCGCAGTCACGAGGCGGCGTGAAACCTCGCGGTTGGCGGCTTCAAGCCGCTCCGCGCGCGCTTCGGACTGGTCGAGTTCCTGGGCGAGACGGCTGCGATCCGCATTCATGCGCTGCACCTCTTCCTCGGCTTCGGCGAAATCGCCTTCCTTGTCCAGCCGCAGATCGACCGCTTGTTCAAGCGCGTTGAGTGCCTTTTCCAGCCGTTCCAAGACTTGCCTGAGGGTCGTATCGGGTGCCATCCATGTCCTTTCCAATGCCAATCGCAAGCCCAATTCAGGGACATCGAATCGCGCCTGCGGGACGGGCATCTTTGAAAAGATTGTAATAATCGACTGCCCGATAAGCAACAAATGAGGGGCATATACGAGCGTTCATACACCGTTATCGGTGCAAAAACGGCTTTTCAGTGGTTGCATATAAGCTGTCAGCGCTACTCAATCGATTAGTCGCGGACAGTTTATTACCCAAAACTCATCGGTTTATTGACTCCTTATGTGCAGGTGCTATGTGTCCCGGTGCCTTCTGGAGCGTGATCCTAAAACGCATGAAACCGTTTTCGATACGGATCGTGCTCAGGCAAAAGGCATCGCCGCAACCCCGTTAACCCCTCCCAAGGAAAGACGGCTGAGACCATGACCAATTCCGACAAACAAAACCAGATGGCCAACGCAATCCGCTTCCTCTCCATGGACGCGGTCGAGAAAGCCAATTCGGGCCATCCCGGCCTGCCGATGGGCGCAGCCGATATAGCGACGACGCTTTACACCCGTTTCCTCTCGCACGACCCGCAGAACCCGCACTGGCCGGATCGCGACCGTTTCGTGCTTTCCGCAGGCCACGGCTCGATGCTGCTTTATTCGCTGCTCTATCTTTCGGGCTACGAAGACATCACCATCGACGAGATCAAGAATTTCCGCCAACTCGGCTCGCGCACCGCTGGCCATCCGGAATATGGCCACGCCGCCGGTATCGAAACGACGACCGGCCCGCTCGGCCAGGGCATCGCCAATGCCGTCGGCATGGCGCTTTCCGAACGCATCCTCAATGCGCAGTTCGGTGACAGCCTCGTCAACCATTACACCTATGTGATCGCCGGTGACGGCTGCCTTATGGAAGGCATCAGCCAGGAAGCAATCGCGCTTGCCGGTCATCTGAAGCTGAACAAGCTGATCGTGTTCTGGGACGACAACAACATTTCGATCGACGGCCCTGTCACGCTGTCCGACAATACCGACCAGCCTGCCCGTTTCGCCGCTTCCGGCTGGAACACCATGGCTGTCGACGGTCATGACCAGGACGCAATCGCCAAGGCCATCGAACTGGCCAAGGTTTCCGACAAGCCGACGCTCATCGCCTGCAAGACCACCATTGGCTTCGGCGCGCCGAACAAGGCCGGCACCAACAAGGTGCATGGCTCGCCGCTCGGCGCTGAAGAAATTGCCGCTACCCGCAAGGCTCTGGGCTGGAGTGAGGAACCTTTCGTCGTTCCGGCTGAAGTGCTGGACGCATGGCGTGTGGCTGGCCTCAATGCGGCCAAGAAGCGTCAGGAATGGGAAAAGCGCCTTGCTGCGGCCGACGCTGAAACCCGCGCCGAATTCGAGCGGCGGATGCGTGGCGACCTGCCTGCAAACTTCGATGCGACCATCATCGAATACAAGAAGAAGCTTTCCGCCGACAAGCCGAAGGTTGCGACCCGCAAGTCTTCGGAAATGGCTCTTGAAGTCATCAATGGCGTTGTGCCGGAAACCGTGGGCGGCTCTGCCGACCTCACCGGTTCCAACAACACCAAGACGAGCCAGACCAAGGCTGTAACGCCGGAAGATTACGGCCAGCGTTATGTCCATTACGGCATCCGTGAACACGGCATGGCTGCCGCCATGAACGGCATGACGCTGCACGGCGGCCTCATCCCTTACGGCGGCACCTTCCTGACCTTCTCGGACTATTGCCGCCCGGCCATGCGTCTTTCCTCGCTGATGGGCATCCGCACCATCTATGTCATGACCCATGATTCCATCGGTCTTGGCGAAGATGGCCCGACCCACCAGCCGGTCGAACATCTGGCTGCGCTGCGCGCCATTCCGAACCACAATGTGTTCCGTCCTGCCGATGCGGTGGAAACCGCCGAATGCTGGCAGATCGCCCTTCAATCGAAGAAGACCCCTTCGACGCTGGCGCTCACCCGCCAGAACCTGCCGACGGTCCGCACCGAGCATCGCGACGAAAACCTGTCGGCTTACGGCGCCTATGAGCTTGCTGCCGCAAGCAAGGACGCCAGGGTGACGATCTTCGCAACCGGCTCGGAAGTGGAAATCGCGCTCAAGGCCCGCGACCTTCTGGAAGGCAAGGGCATCGCGACCCGCGTCGTTTCCGTTCCATGCTTCGAGCTTTTCGAACAGCAGAGCGACGCCTACAAGACGGCAACCATCGGCGACGCGCCGGTGAAAGTAGCCATTGAAGCGGCAATCTCGCTCGGTTGGGAACGCTTCATCCGCGAAAACGGCATCTTCATCGGCATGAAGGGCTTCGGCGCTTCGGGTGAGATCAACGATCTCTACAAGCATTTCGGCATCACGGCAGAACATGCCGCCGAAGCCGCGGAGAAGAAGCTCAACGCCGCATGATTTAAGGAAACGCCGGCGTCACACAAACGTCGGCGTTTCAATGTTTGAACCTACCAGTTCTAATGAGACGCATCGCAAGATGCAGAACCCAATCGGGAGAATAAGAGAAAATGGCAGTTCGCGTCGCAATCAATGGCTTTGGCCGCATCGGTCGTAACATCCTCCGCGCCATCGTCGAATCTGGCCGCACCGATATCCAGGTCGTCGCCATCAACGATCTCGGCCCGGTGGAAACCAACGCGCATCTTCTGCGTTATGACAGCGTTCATGGCCGTTTCCCCAAGGAAGTGAAGGTCGCCGGCGATACCATCGATGTCGGTTATGGCCCGATCAAGGTTCATGCCGTCCGCAACCCGGCTGAACTGCCGTGGAAGGAAGAAGGCGTCGATATCGCTCTGGAATGCACCGGCATCTTCACCTCGCGTGACAAGGCCGCCATGCATCTGGAAGCAGGCGCCAAGCGCGTCATCGTTTCGGCTCCTGCCGATGGTGCCGACCTGACCGTCGTCTATGGCGTCAACCACGACAAGCTGACCAAGGACCATCTGGTCATTTCCAACGCTTCGTGCACCACCAACTGCCTTGCGCCGGTGGCTCAGGTCCTCAACGATGCCATCGGCATCGAAAAGGGCTTCATGACCACGATCCATTCCTATACGGGCGACAGCCGACGCTGGACACCATGCATAAGGATCTCTACCGCGCCCGCGCAGCCGCTCTTTCCATGATCCCGACCTCGACGGGCGCAGCCAAGGCCGTCGGCCTCGTCCTGCCGGAACTGAAGGGCAAGCTCGATGGCGTCGCCATCCGCGTTCCGACTCCGAACGTCTCGGTCGTGGACCTCACCTTCATCGCCAAGCGCGAAACGACTGTCGATGAAGTCAACAATGCAATCCGTGCAGCCGCCAATGGCCGCCTGAAGGGCATCCTCGGCTATACCGACGAACCGCTCGTCTCGCACGACTTCAACCATGACTCCCATTCCTCGGTCTTCCACACGGACCAGACCAAGGTCATGGAAGGCACCATGGTGCGTATCCTGTCGTGGTACGACAATGAGTGGGGCTTCTCCAGCCGCATGGGCGATACTGCTGTCGCCTTCGGCAAGCTGATCTAAGCGCCGATCATGTTTCGCGCCCTTCTCCCCACCGCTGCGCGCTGGCGTCCGCTGGAAGGAGAAGGGCTCGAACATCTCAATCTCGGCCCTACCGGCCGCACGATCCGTGCCGAAAGCGTGGTGATTGGCGATCGCGGCGGCGTCCCCTACGGCGTGCGCTACAGCATCGACTGCAACAGCGCCTGGCATGTCCTTCATTTCCTGATCGAAACCACGTCCGGCCACCGGCTGGAGCTGGTTTCCGATGGCACCGGCCACTGGAACACGATGGCTGGCGATGCACTGCCTGAATTCGACGGCTGCATCGATATCGATCTGGCGGGAACCCCCTTCACCAACACGCTGCCCATCCGCCGCCTTGGCCTGACGCCGGAAAGCGGCGCCGTACAGCTCGACATGCTTTACGTGCCTTTCGACAGTTTCCGCCCGCTGCGCGACCAGCAGCGCTATACCTGTATCGAGGAAGGACGGCGCTATCGCTACGAGGCAGCCGACCGCACCTTCACCGCCGAATTGCCCGTCGACGAGGACGGGCTTGTCACCGACTATCCAACCCTTTTCCGGCGCCTGCCTGTTTGAGCACACTGCTCCACCGGCACCCGAAAGACAGTTCTGGGAGAAAGATCATGAGTTTCCGCACTCTCGACGATGCCGACGTCAAGTCCAAGCGCGTACTGGTCCGCGTTGATCTCAACGTGCCAATGGCGAATGGCGAAGTCACCGACCTGACCCGTATCGAACGCATCGTTCCGACCATTGCCGAACTTTCCAGGAAAGGCGCAAAGGTTATTCTGCTCGCCCATTTCGGTCGCCCCAAAGGCGTGGCTTCGGATGAAAACTCTTTGAAGCATGTCGTGAAACCTCTCGCCAAGGTGCTTGGACACGGGGTTCATTTTGCCGAAGACTGCATCGGCGACAAGGCAAAGGCCGCGGTCGATGCGTTGAAGGACGGCGATGTCCTGCTTCTGGAAAACACCCGTTTCCACAAGGGCGAGGAAAAGAACGATCCGGAATTCGTCGCAGCTCTGGCAGCCAATGGCGATCTTTATGTGAATGACGCGTTTTCGGCTGCCCACCGCGCGCATGCCTCGACGGAAGGGCTTGCCCATGTCCTGCCCGCCTGTGCGGGCCGCGGCATGCAGGCTGAGCTTGAAGCGTTGGAAAAGGGCCTTGGCAATCCGGCTCGCCCGGTTGTGGCCATCGTCGGCGGCGCAAAGGTCTCGACCAAGCTCGACCTCCTGTCCAACCTGATCGAGAAGGTCGATGCGCTCGTCATCGGTGGCGGCATGGCAAACACCTTCCTCGCCGCCAAGGGCTATGATGTCGGCAAGTCGCTCTGCGAGCACGAACTTGCTTCCACCGCCCGCGAAATCATGGCCAAGGCCGAAACCACAAAGTGCGCGATCATCCTGCCTGTCGATGCTGTCGTGGGCTGGCACTTTGCAGCCGACACGCCGAACCAGACCTATGGCGTCGATGCCGTGCCAAGCGATGGCATGATTCTCGATGCAGGCGCACTTTCGACCGATCTGATCGCCTCGGCTATCGATGACGCCGCCACGCTCGTCTGGAACGGCCCGCTCGGTGCCTTCGAGCTGCGCCCCTTCGACGCCGCCACGGTCAAGACTGCAAAGCATGTCGCAGCCCGCACCAAGGCAGGCAAGCTGGTTTCGGTTGGCGGCGGCGGCGATACGGTCGCTGCCCTCAATCATGCGGACGTTGCCGACGACTTCACCTATATCTCGACCGCGGGCGGCGCCTTCCTTGAATGGATGGAAGGCAAGCCTCTCCCCGGCGTCGATGTCTTGAAGAAATAACACCCCACATCAGGTTTCAGTAAGCCCGGTTCCGCCGGGCTTATTTTTTTGGTGTCAGCTTCAGCAACCGGCCCGGATTGTCGTCCTCGATCAGCCAGATGGCGCCATCTGGGCCCACCGCCACATCACGGATACGGTTTTCCATTTCAAAGCGTTCCGCTTCGTCCGCCTTGCCGTTCTTGTCGATCACGACACGCACCAGCGACATGACCGAAAGTCCGCCGATGAGCGCCGATCCGCGCCATTCGGGAAACATGTCCCCCTCGTAGAAGGCAAGCCCGGCCGGAGCGATAACCGGCGTCCAGTACACCAATGGCGGCTCGAATTCCGGACGTGTGCTATGGCGCGGGATCGGTCGGCCACTGTAATTGTCGCCGTTCGAGACAAGCGGCCAGCCGTAATTGAGACCGGGCTTGATGAGGTTGAACTCGTCGCCGCCGCGCGGCCCCATCTCATGCTCCCAGAGCTTTCCATCGGGACCGAAGGCCAGCCCGTAGGGGTTACGATGGCCGGTAGACCAGGTCAGTGCCCGCACACCATCCGCATCGGCATGAGGATTATCCTTCGGAACGGACCCGTCGAGATTCATGCGGAGGATTTTTCCCATCGGCGCTGCATCGTCCTGCGCGCTTGCAGGCAACATGCGATCACCGACGGAGAAGAACAAATGCTTGCCGTCCGGCGCAAATGCGATAATGCCGCCCGGCTGTCCGCCACGCGCCGCCGCATCCTGCTTCCAGATGGCGGTCCTGTCCTTCAGCGCCGCCTTGCCGTCACCTTCATCCAGAACAGCGCGTGCCAGCACCACGCTGCTGCCGCTCTGCGCCGGTTCGTTATAGGAAAAATAGACCGCTTTGCTCTTCTCGAAGTCGGGTGCGGGCGCGATATCAAGCAGACCGTTCTGACCACCGAAAGCGACTTCCGGTACACCATCGACGGCAATTTTGTCACCCGTTTGCGTGACGATGAAAATCTTGCCGCCCTTCTCTGTCAGAAGCAGCCTGTCATCGGGCAGAAAGGCGATCGCCCATGGCGTATCGAATTCGGCCACCGGCGTTACCGCAAACGGAGCATTTGCTGCGGCCTGCCTGTCGCCGGCGTTGACACTCTCAGCCGAAGCGTTCACCACCGGCAGGGCGACCATCGATGCAGCCAGAACAAACGGCAGGCTAAAAAGGACGCGTCGCATATTTCCTCCTCCAATCTCATCGACGGAAACAGGCGGGGTTTCCTCAATGGTTTCTTACATGGGGTTCGCAACCCGGATATAAAACCAGTTTCGGCAAAAACATGCGATGCCCGTATGAAAGACCTAAACCGTTTGAAAAATATTTCAAACGTTTCAATGACTTGCGCTCGCCATAGTTTTAACCAACACTCCCTCATCGCCTTGATAGAAGGAGCGTTGCATATGACCGAACGTCTTGAAGATATTGCGATTGCACTGGTAGCGGCAGGAAAAGGCATTCTCGCCGCCGATGAAAGTTCAGGCACCATCAAGAAGCGTTTTGACGCGATCGATCTCGGATCCACCGAAGACACGCGCCGCGACTATCGCGAAATGCTCTTCCGCGCGGACGAAGCGATGAAGAACTATATTTCGGGTGTCATTCTGTATGATGAAACCATAAGGCAGAAGGCCAAGAACGGCACGCCGCTTGTCGACATCATCCGCAACGCTGGCGCGATCCCGGGCATCAAGGTCGATGCGGGTGCAAAACCCCTCGCGGGTTTTGAAGGCGAAACCATCACCGAGGGGCTGGATGGCCTGCGCGAGCGGCTCAATGAATATCATGCGCTTGGCGCACGTTTCGCCAAATGGCGCGCGGTGATCTCGATTTCCGACGGCCTTCCCTCATGGGGCGCTGTGAAGCAGAATGCGCAGGCTCTCGCCCGCTACGCCGCCCTCTGTCAGGAAGCAAACATCGTACCGATTGTCGAACCCGAAGTGCTGATGGACGGCAAGCCGGGCAATCACACCATCGACCGTTGTTATGACGTGACGGAATGGGTTCTCAAGACGGTGTTTACGGAACTTTACGATGCCCGCGTCCGGCTCGAAGGCATGATCCTGAAGCCGAACATGGTCATCGACGGCAAGAATGCCCGCAAGGCTTCCGTGGAAGAAGTGGCGGAGAAGACCGTCCGCTGTTTCCGCAACACCGTTCCGGCAGCAGTGCCCGGCATCGCCTTCCTGTCCGGCGGCCAGACGGGCGAAGAAGCGACAGCCCATCTATCCGCCATGAATGCTGGTTTCGACATGCCATGGAAAATGACCTTTTCCTATGGCCGGGCGTTGCAGGCGGCGGCACTGGAAGCCTGGGGCGGCAGGGATGAGAATATCGCAGCCGGTCAGCGTGCTTTCGCGCATCGCGCAAAGATGAACGGCCTTGCTGCCACCGGCGGCTGGAAAAAGGAACTGGAAAAGGCGGCCTGAGCCGCCTTTCATCCCTCGTGCAGATGAAAGCCGACCGCCAGCGCCATCACCAGAATGGCGATGGCGGCGATTTTCCAGAAATCGCCGCGCCGCTTCAGGCCGGGCAAGCCGAGCGGTTTGATGATGTGCAGGCCCATCAGAAGAACGAGGAGCACGGGCAGGATTTTTGTCACAGATCACCTCTCTGCCTCCTTGTGAAGCAGACAGGTGATCGCCGCAAGACGCGCACAGCAGACACAACCGTTTTACCGGCATGCTTCGCCTTCATCTTAAGTTTCATGGACGAATTACCGTTGGGCGGCATAAACTGTACGCGGAGGTGATGAAAGGCGCATGGAGGAGATGGGCCGCAGGGGGCCGATCTTGCGCTTTCGTCAGCAGACTAATCATGCGCCCGCCCGCTGGCGTTGCGCGTGCTTCTGGGAGGAAGAGCATGACTTCGAAATATGCCGAAACCTATGCCGCATGGCAGGCCGATCCTGAACGCTTCTGGGCTGAAGCGGCGCAGGCAAT
The DNA here is from genome assembly GCF_052246815.1 of Brucella sp. RRSP16. Taxonomy (NCBI): domain Bacteria; kingdom Pseudomonadati; phylum Pseudomonadota; class Alphaproteobacteria; order Hyphomicrobiales; family Brucellaceae; genus Brucella; species Brucella sp. RRSP16. The sequence goes on along the minus strand of NZ_JBQQAM010000009.1, from coordinate 128,640 downwards.
CGACTGGTTCAAGCCATGGGATCAGGTTTTTGCGGGCGACGAAGGTGTCTATGGCCGCTGGTTCAAGGGTGCTGAGTGCAATACCTGTTATAATGCGCTCGACCGCCATGTCGCCAACGGGCGCGGCGAGCAGGTCGCGCTGATCTATGAAAGCCCTGTCACCGGCAAGGTCCGGAAATTCACCTATCGCGAACTGCTGGAGGAAGTGGAGGCGCTTTCCGCCGTCATGCTCGACAATGGTGTGACGAAAGGCGACCGCGTTCTCATCTATATGCCGATGGTTCCCGAAGCAGCCGTCGCCATGCTGGCTGCGGCCCGCATCGGCGCCGTCCATTCCGTGGTTTTCGGCGGATTTGCCGCCAATGAGCTTGCAACCCGCATCGACGACGCCAAGCCGGTAATGATCATCGCCGGGTCCTGCGGCATCGAACCGACGCGCGTGGTGCCATATCAGGCCATGCTGGATAAAGCGATTTCACTCGCGCACCATAAAGTCGATCATTGCATCATCTTGCAGCGCGAACAGCACCGGCACGAGCCGGTGGCGGGCCGCGACATCGACTATCGCGAAGCCGTCGATGCCGCGCGTGGCCGCCATGTCCCCTGCGTGGCCGTCGAGGCAACCGATCCGCTTTATGTGCTCTACACCTCCGGTACGACCGGGGAGCCCAAAGGCGTCGTGCGCGACAATGGCGGGCATATGGTGGCGCTCGCCTGGTCCATGAAGCATGTTTTTGGCGTGGAGCCCGGTCAGGTATGGTGGGCGGCATCCGATGTGGGCTGGGTCGTCGGCCATTCCTATATCGTCTATGGGCCGCTGATCCATGGCGCGACCAGCATCCTGTTCGAGGGCAAGCCGATCGGCACACCGGATGCGGGCACCTATTGGCGCATCATCGCGGAGCATGGCGTCGAGGTGATGTTCACCGCACCGACGGCGCTGCGCGCCATCAAGAAGGATGACGCGGACGGCAATTTCGTGCGCCGCTACGACCTTTCGAAGTTCCGCGCCCTTTATCTTGCTGGTGAACGCGCCGATCCGGACACGATTCACTGGGCCGAAAACCTGCTGGGCTGTCCGGTGATCGATCACTGGTGGCAGACGGAAAGCGGCTGGCCCATGGTCGCCAATCCGCTTGGCCTCGGGCTTCTGGAAACGAGATATGGTTCACCGGCCGTCTGCCTGCCGGGATATGATATCCGCGTGCTGGACGATGAAGGCCATGAACTCGAACGCGGCCAGCTTGGCAATATCCTCATCAAGCTGCCGCTGCCGCCGGGCTGCCTGCCGACGCTCTGGAATGCGGATGAGCGCTTCCGCAAGGCCTATCTGAACGAATTTCCGGGCTACTATAAAACCGCCGATGCGGGTTACATGGACGAGGACGGCTATCTCTACATCATGAGCCGCACCGACGACATCATCAATGTCGCCGGCCACCGCCTGTCGACGGGCGCGATGGAAGAGGTGCTTTCAAGCCATCCCGACGTTGCCGAATGCGCGGTGCTCGGCATTTCCGATCCCCTCAAGGGGCAGGTTCCCTGCGGTTTCCTGGTGTTGAAATCCAACATCGAACGCGATCCCCAGGAGGTCGAAAAGGAGTGCGTCAGCATGGTGCGGGACATCATCGGCCCTGTTGCCGCCTTCCGGCTGGCGCTGACCGTCAAACGCCTGCCGAAGACGCGCTCCGGCAAGATTTTGCGTTCCACGATCCAGAAGATCGCTGACGGCGAAGAATGGAAGATGCCAGCCACAATTGACGACCCGGCTATTCTGGACGAAATCAGCACTGTTCTGCGCGAGCGTCACACTGGCCTCGCCTTCGCCTGATCCATTCCCGAACTATTGACCGGCGGTTTCCGCCGGTCCAATCTCCACGCAAACTGGAGATCGACCATGCAATTAGAAGGCAAGGTGGCCATCGTCACCGGCGCTGCCCGCGGTATTGGCTATGCCATAGCAAAACGCTTCCTGCTGGACGGTGCAAGCGTTGTCCTGTCCGACATCGACAATGCCGCAGCCATGCGCGCAGCCAGGGATCTGGAGCAGTTCGGCCCGGTGCATCCCATGGCTGCCGACGTGGGCGACAAGCTCGACATTCACAATCTCCTGACCTTCACCATAACCAACCTCGGCGAGATCGATATTCTCGTCAATAATGCCGGTATCGTGCATCAGGCGGATTTCCTTGATCTCAAGGAAGAAGATTTCGACCGCGTGATGCGGGTCAATCTCAAGGGTGCGTTTCTGTGCGGACAGGCCGTGGCCAAACGCATGGTGGAGCGCGTCGAATCGGGCGGCGATCCGGGCACAATCATCAACATGTCGTCGATCAACGCCATCTTCGGCCTGCCCGAGCAACTCGCCTATTCCGTTTCCAAGGGCGGATTGAACCAACTGACACGCTCCATGGCAGTAGCGCTCGCTCGCTGGGGGATTCGCGTCAATGCGATCGGCCCGGGTTCCATAGAGACCGACATGCTTTCCGCCGTGAACACGGACGCCGATGCCCGCAACGCGATCCTGTCGCGAACGCCGCTTGGTCGTATCGGCCAAGCATCTGAAATTGCTTCGATAGCATCATTTCTGGCATCGCGGGAGGCGAGCTATGTGACAGGCCAGACCATCTATGCTGATGGCGGACGCCTCCCTCTCAGCTATACGGCAGCACCGCGCTACAAGGCGTGACGTTGCGATCCCGTTCCATTGGGACGATAATAAAGGACGGATTTGCTCCTGACAGATAGCTGTCAGAAGGGGTGTGCGATACTGCGTATCCAAGGATGAGGGAGTTTTCACCATGGCACTCGCAATCGCACCATTGATCGCAGTCTTGAAGGAATACAAGCGCAGGCAGGACGAACGCCGCCGGTTTATCCGCACACAGCGCGTCATCGACGGTCTGCCAAAAGACCTGCGCAAGGATCTGGGCTGGCCGGATCGTTATCTGGAACAGCGCAAAACCAGATATTGCAACGGAGAATAAAACGGAATGCGCCGTGCAGACCGCCTTTTCCAGATTGTTCAGCACCTGCGCGGTGGCAGGCTTGTCACCGCGCGCCAGCTGGCCGAACGGCTGGAAGTCTCCGAACGCACCATCTACCGCGACATCTCCGACCTGCAATCGACCGGCGTGCCCATCGATGGCGAAGCAGGCGTCGGCTACATTCTGCGGCAGGGTTTCGAGCTGCCGCCGCTGATGTTCACGCGCGACGAAATCGTGGCGCTTGTCGCGGGCGCGCGCCTCATCCGCGCCTGGGGCGGTGTTTCCATGGCGCGGGGCGCGGAAGAGGCTCTCGTCAAGATCGAAGCCGTGCTGCCCAAGGAAGAGCGCGCCCGCATCACCAGCACGCAGATTCACGCGCCAACGGCGCGCATCAGCATGGACGAGCGCCGCATCATCGACGCGGTGGAACGCGCCGTCGATCAGGGCAATGTCCTCAACATCCGCTATCGCGATCTGGAATCGCGCGAAAGCGAGCGTGATATTCGTCCGCTCGGCCTCTGGTTCTGGGGCAAGGTCTGGACGGTTATCGGCTGGTGCGAATTGCGCAATGCTTTCCGCACATTCCGCACCGACCGCATCGTGGAAGCGAGCGACGCAGGCCGCCTCTTCCGAGCCGAACGCGGCAAGACGCTGGCAGATTTCTACCGCCTCATGGAATTGAGCGAGTATAACGCCTTCAAGGACTGAACACTTCGGCCACTCCCAAGCAACCGTCGCTTGAACCGGTTCGGCGGTCTGTTCACAACAGACCTGTCGAGCCGATTCTCTTTTCCATCATGATCCTGACCAATTGCTCGATCACATATTGTACCCCGCGATCTTCCTGACGGCGCTTGTGCCAGGCGATATGCAACGGAAAACCTGCAACGGGAATCGGCGGCGGAAAAGCCGCGAGGGAAGACGTGTCCTCGGGCATACAACGCGATGGCAGCATGGCGATCATATCGGTGTTGGCCAGCAATTCCGGCACCATGCCGAAATTCGGTACAACCACGCCCACCCGGCGGCTCAATCCCCGCTCCGCGAGCGTGCGGTCGACCGGACTGCTGTCGTCTCCGCGCCCGGAGACGAGGATATGCGGATATGCAAGCCAGCTCTCCAGCGAGAATGCGTTTGCTGCCGCATGATCCCGGCGCATTGCAATAATGTAGTTCTCCTCCAGCAGCAGGCGGCGCTGAAGCTCCTTATCAGCATCAGGAAAGACGGAGAGGGCAAGATCGCTTTCTCCTGTCACGAGCGCCACCCGCGCCGCCTCGGCACCATGCCACGGTTGGACAATGATATTGATCCCCGGCGCAGTGTGCGCAAGCGCCTTCAATAGAGGCCCTATGACGAAGATGGCAGGATAATCCGCCATGCAGACGCGTATCGTCTGCTGCAGCGACACAAGCGGCACTTCGGGCGGATCAACCAGATCGACCACCCCTGCCAGCAAAGTTTTCAGGGGAGCACGCAATGTTTCCGCTTTCGGAGTGCGCCGCATCGTGCCGCGCGTCCGTTCCAAGAGCTGGTCGTTGAACAAGGCGCGGCAGCGCTGCAAAGCATTCGATACAGCAGGCTGCGTCAGGTTAAGCCGGTCGGCGGCCCGGCTCACATGCGCTTCATCGAGAAGGGCATCCAGTATGACGAGAAGATTGAGATCGAGCGAACGCAAATTCATGAGATCAATAATAGTATATATCTATTATAAATTGGAGCAATTTAATTACTAGTGGCATCGTCTCCGTCAGCCCGAAGGAGGCACCATGTCCAAGACACTGATCTTACTTTTTCATCCCGATCTGACACGATCCCGCGCCAACGCAACGCTTGCCGCCGCAGCTGCAAAATTACCCGGCGTGGAGATCGTCGACATGCAGGCCGCTTATCCGCAGGGGATCGATTTCTTGAAGGATAGCGAGCGTGAAGCATCGCGACTTCTGTCGGCTGATCGCATTGTCCTGCAATTTCCGGTCCAATGGTATTCCACACCGCCCCTTCTCAAGGCGTGGCAAGATGCCGTCCTGACCCGCATGTTCTACGTTGCCTATGAGCGGGAGGGCCGCAAGCTCGAAGGGACGCCGCTCCTGATCGCCGCGACGGCAGGAAATGTCCCCGAAGCCTATCGCGAAGGCGGGCGCAACATGTTCCCGATGATCGAGCTTTTCGCCCCATTGCGGGCAACAGCGAACCGTTGCGGGCTCGGCTGGGCAGCGCCGTTTGTGCTGTATGCCGCCGACAAGATATCAACCGAAGCGCTGGAGGATGCGGCCAACCGCTATGTGAACGCCCTCAAAGTCTGGATCGCCGCGACGTCCACTCCCGACAGCGAGGCGGCAGCTTGACCCAACAAAAAAGCCCGGCGAAACCGGGCTTCTTGCATTTCGGCAAGCAATGTCGCTTCCCGACTATTCTTCCTCGTCTTCGTCGTCTGTATTCGCGCCCTTGAGCGAAGAGAGCTTAGCGAAAACCTTGTCGGCATCGAGCTCGTCTTCCGCAGGCTGCTCGTCACGATAGTCGAAATTCTCGGTCGCAGAAGCTGGCAGCAGGGTGCTGTCCGCTTCGGGCGCGGCCGGACGATTGCGCGACGCACGTTCGACTTCGATGTCGAGATCGATCTGCGAGCAGAGGCCGAGGGTAACCGGGTCCATCGCCGTCAGATTTGCCGAGTTCCAGTGCGTGCGGTTGCGAATCTGCTCGATGGTCGACTTGGTCGTGCCGATCAGGCGGGAAATCTGTGCATCCTTCAGTTCAGGATGATTGCGTACCAGCCAGAGAATCGCATTCGGGCGATCCTGACGCTTGGAAAGCGGCGTATAACGCGGGCCCTTGCGCTTGGCTTCGGGAACACGAACCTTCGGTTCGGCAAGCTTCAGGCGATAATAAGGGTCCTTTTCGCCCTTCGCGATTTCTTCACGCGAAATCTGGCCGGTAATGACCGGGTCGAGACCCTTGATACCCTGCGAAGCTTCACCGTCGGCAATAGCCTTCACTTCCAGCGGGTGCAGCTTGCAGAAAGCGGCAATCTGGTCAAACGACAGGGCCGTATTATCGACAAGCCAAACGGCCGTTGCCTTCGGCATAAGAAGCTGGGTGGCCATTAGATATAATCCTTCTGTTCGTCCGCTCCGGTGGCGCGGGACGTGGGCAAAACCACAATTTCCGGGAAATCACGGCCTATATATCGTTTTTTTGTCGCCAGAGCAAGAATGGCTCTCAAGCTAAAGAGCCTGAACCACAAAGCTCCATTTGCCGCCACACAGGACGGCTTTGGAACGGCTCTAGGCAATATCGAGTACGATCTTGCCGATATGCCTCCCCTCCTCCATCCGTTCATGCGCGCGCCAGGTATCTTTCAGCGAAAAGATCATATCCATAACCGGTGCGACGCGGCGCTGCGCCAGAAGCGGCCAGATCTTTGCCTCCAGTTCACGCGCAATGCCAGCCTTGAACTCGACCGGCCGCGGACGAAGCGTGGAGCCCGTATGGGTCAGGCGCTTGGTCATCAACAGCGCGAAATTGGCCGTGGCTTTCGCCCCATTGAGAAAGGCGATCTGCACGATGCGGCCATCTTCGGCCGCAGCCTTGTAATTGCGATCGACGTAGTCACCGCCGACCATATCGAGAATCACATCGGCACCTCTACCTTTGGTCACGTCCTTGACGACCTCGACAAAATCCTCGTCCCTATAATTGACGGCGCGATCAGCCCCTAGCTTCAGACAGGCGTCGCACTTCTCCTTGGAGCCGGCAGTCGCAATGACGGTCGCGCCGAATGCCTTGGCTAGCTGGATAGCCGTCGTGCCGATCCCCGACGAGCCGCCATGAACAAGAAACGTCTCGCCTTTCTTCAGCCCTCCACGCTCGAAAACATTGTGCCAGACGGTGAAGAAAGTCTCCGGGATCGCAGCCGCTTCGATGTAGCCATAGCCGGAAGGCAGGGGCAGAGCATTGGTTTCATGCACGACGGCATACTCGGCATAGCCACCGCCAGCCAGTAATGCGACGACCTGATCGCCGAGCTTGAAACGCTTGACACCGCTGCCGACGGCTACAATGTCACCGGCAATTTCCAGACCCGGAATATCGGACGCGCCGGGCGGCGGCGCATATTGTCCCAGCCGCTGCAAGACATCCGGGCGGTTGACCCCCGCGGCACGCACCCGCACCAGAATTTCACTTTCCTTGGGTTCCGGCACCGAGCGCTGAACAGGGCGAAGCATATGGGGTCTGCCCGGTTCGGAAATTTCGATAGCGGTCATCTGGGAAGGAAGGTCGGTCATCATGCTCAAGACTCCATTCAGATTTCGTACCCTACGCCGTGGTCAGGTGCTTCATCGGCACCGTCGCACAAATGCCGCATGACGGATGCAAGACACCGCGTTAGGGAAATCGTCATCGATTTTCCCAAATATATATGCGACGATTCAAGGTGTTAAATCTTTTCTGAGCCATCATTGACCACGGAGGACGGCTATGAGCGGTTTCGATGAGGATGTGGCGAAGCCCCGCAGCAGCGTGGCGCTGAGCGAGGAGGAACTGTCGCTGCTTTCGGTCACCGAGATCGACCAGCGCATTGCCCTGTTGCAATCCGAAATAGAGCGATTGAAGGCAGAACGCCTCAAGAAGGGCGACAGCCGCGCGGCGGCGGAAGCATTGTTTCGATAGGGGAAACTCGTCAGCGGAAATGGATGCCGGAGCAAAATCGCCGGAACCATTTCCGGACGAAATGTTTAGGAACAATAGTCACTGATCGCATTGGCCGCTTGACATCGACGGCCCAGCTTCAAGTTGCGGGAATAGAATTTTGCGCATTTACATTCAGGTTCTGGCCCTCCTTTGCGGCACAGCCTTTCTCCTCATCGCCTCCGGACTTCATGGTCTCCTGCTGCCCCTGCGTGGTGGCGCGGAAGGATTTTCGGTCACATCGCTGGGCATGCTCGGCACCACCTGGGCTGGCGGTTTCGTTGCGGGTTGCCTGTTCGCGCCGCGCCTGGTGCGCCGCGTCGGCCATGTACGGGCATTCGGATGTTTTGCAGCATCGGCTGCGATCATCGCCCTGCTTTCCGGCGTCTTCGTGGATGCAACCATCTGGGTCATCCTGCGCGCTTTCACCGGCTTTTCCATGGCCGGTGCCTTCATGGTCATCGAAAGCTGGCTGAATGAGCGAGCAACCAACGAATCGCGCGGCAAGATTTTCGGGATGTACATGATGGTCAACTATGGGGCCACCATGTCCGGGCAGATGCTGGTGGCCGCGGGCGATGTGCGCTCCGATCATCTGTTCATGATAAGCGGCGTCTTCTTCTGCCTGGCACTTATCCCGACCGCGATTTCCACGGCTGTCAGCCCCAAGCCACTGACGGAAGTGCAGCTCGATCTGAAGGCGCTCTATAACAATTCCCCCGCAGCCTTTGTCGGCTGCATCCTGATCGGCATCGCCAATGGCGCCTGGGGTACGCTTGGAGCGGTATTTGGCGCGAAATCGGGGATCTCGACCACCGAGATCGCCTTGATGGTCAGCGTCACCATCGCAGCCGGTGCCCTGATGCAGATTCCGATCGGTCGCATTTCCGATCTGGTGGACCGGCGTTTCGTACTGGCCAGCGTTGCGGCTCTGGCGGCACTGGTTGGCCTGATAGCCTTTCTCGTCGCGCCTACCAGCGGCTCCGTCATTATCGCGATGACCGGCTGCTACGGCGCGCTCGCCTATGCGCTCTATCCCGTTGCGGTCGCCCACGCGAACGACCATGCAACATCGGAAAGCTTCGTGAAAGTGTCGAGCGGACTTCTGCTGCTTTACGGGTTCGGCACGATGCTCGGACCGCTTCTGGCGGCTGCGGCGATGGATATTTTCTGGCCCTCAGGCCTCTTTGCCATCACCATGCTCGCGCATATTTCCATCACCAGTTATGCGCTGTTCCGCTCCCGCAGGCGCGCTTCGGTTCCCAAAGAGAACAAGGACCAGTTCATGAGCATGCCGTCGGAACGCGGTGCTACGCCGGAAGCGCTGAACCTTGACCCGAGAGCGGAGACGGAAGGTTGACGGCGTTAAAACAAACAGAACCAATCAAATAATTGAATCACTATGTTCGGCGGCTGTGGCACAGCCGCCAATGCAGCAATCCAGCGTCATGACCATGACACGGAAAAGCGCACTGCCCGTGCAACATTCCATGTCCGCGACAAGGCAATTCAGGCTCGCGAGAGCCTTTCAACAGCCGAAGTCTTTGGTTTGATACGCCCTATCCAACCGCGATCAAAACGCGGCTTCCCTGTCAGTGACGCGTTACCTGGGATCTCAGTTTTTCGATCTGGTCCTTGAGCATAAGCTTCTTGCGCTTGAGAGATGCAACGTGCAGGTCATCCATTGCCGGTGACGCCAGGGCTTCGGAAATTTCCTGCTCCAGAGCGCCGTGCTTCTTTTCGAGCGTGGCAAGATGGGACTCGATAGCCATCATCAGATCTCCTTTGGTTGATTTCCCTGATTTACGGAACGGCGTGGACCTTGTTTGCCCGCCATCCCGCCATTCAACCTGCATGAGCGCCCGGCACATCTCCTGTATTTCCGGGCCAAACACGCAGTCCCGGCTGCCAAGGATGCGGTGGTGTTTGTCGCCTTCGACAGCCGCGTTCATGACAGAACCATGACAGTTTGGCATGAGTTTGATGCAAAGTCGATTTTGTCGTGGTAGCATTTTCCTGACGCGAAAAATGTGATAAGGGCTTCGCCGGAAACGGGCTGACGCCGCACCTTTTCATGGGTTGGCGCAGCCCGTAAAACTATTTAACAGAACGGGGCACCGCATGTCCGATCAGGAACAGGCCGAAATCAGATTGGCCGTCGCACGTCTGAAACAGGAACACGCGGACTTCGATGCTGCCATAAACGCCATGATAGCGGTTGGCTGCGACCAATTGCGCGTCCAGCGCATGAAAAAGAAAAAGCTCGCAATCAAGGACAAGCTGCAGGAAATGGAAGATCGGGTGATCCCCGACATCATCGCCTGAATGTCCATGACCATCCATAATTAGAGCCGGGGTTCGCCCGGCTTTATCTTTTCAGCATCATTCCACCAACTACATGAAAGAAGCGGAGCAGGAAGATCAATGAGCGTTACTGCCGATGTCGCCATCATCATGGGAAGCCAGTCCGACTGGGAAACCATGCGCCATGCAGCGGACACACTCGAAGCACTCGGCATTTCCTTCGATGCCCGGATCGTTTCCGCGCATCGCACCCCTGATCGTCTCGTTGCCTTTGCCAAAGGCGCCAAGGCAGAAGGTTTCAAGGTCGTCATCGCGGGCGCAGGGGGCGCAGCCCATCTGCCAGGCATGGCGGCAGCCATGACGCCGCTTCCCGTCTTCGGCGTTCCAGTCCAGTCCAAGGCGCTTTCAGGCCAGGACTCGCTTCTTTCCATCGTCCAGATGCCGGCCGGCATCCCTGTCGGTACGCTGGCGATCGGCCGCGCCGGTGCGGTCAATGCCGCACTGCTCGCAGCAGCCGTCCTGGCGCTTTACGACGAGGCGCTTGCAGCCCGCCTTGACGAATGGCGCACGGCACAGACGCAAAGCGTGGCTGAACGCCCTTCAAACGAGGCCTGATATGAACAAGTCTGTACTGAAGCCCGGTGCAACCATCGGCATTATCGGCGGCGGGCAGCTCGGCAGGATGCTTGCCATGGCCGCAGCGCGGCTCGGCTTTCAAACCGTGATTCTGGAGCCGCAGGCCGATTGCCCGGCAGCACAGGTCGCCAATCGCCAGATCGTCGCGGCCTATGACGATCCGAAGGCGCTTGCGGAGCTTGCCGCAGCTTCCGATGTCATTACCTACGAATTCGAGAACGTGCCGGTGAGCGCCGCCGACCGGCTGGCAGAAACCGCTCTGGTCCTGCCGCCGCCCGCAGCGCTTGAAGTCTCGCAGGATCGTTTTGCCGAAAAGCAGTTCCTCAATCAAAGCGATATCGAGACGGCTCCTTGGCGCCTCGTGGACGATGAAGAATCCCTGATCGCGGCCCTGGGAGCGCTTGGCGAGCGCGGCATCCTCAAGACGCGACGTCTGGGCTATGACGGCAAGGGACAGGTCCGCCTGACCTCGCTCGACGAGAGCGAAGCCCACAAGGCGATTCTTGCCATCAATCGCGCCCCGGCGATCCTCGAAGGCTTCGTCGATTTCGAACGCGAAGTCTCGGTGATTGCAGCGCGCGACCGGTCTGGAAACGTCGCAATCTTCGATATTGCCGAAAACGTGCACAAGGACGGCATCCTTGCCACCTCGACCGTTCCGGCTGCGATTTCCGAGAACACAGCGGAAGCTGCCCGCAAAGCCGCTACAAAGCTTTTGAATGCGCTTGATTATGTCGGCGTGCTGGGGCTCGAATTCTTCGTCCTGAAGGACGGAACGCTGCTGGCAAACGAGTTTGCCCCGCGTGTCCATAATTCCGGCCACTGGACAGAAGCAGCCTGCGCCATTTCGCAGTTCGAACAGCATATCCGCGCCGTTGCCGGATTGCCTCTCGGCAGCACCGAACGCCATTCCGATTGCGTAATGGAAAACCTGATCAGCGACGACGTCGACAAGGTTCCAGCGATTCTCTCCGAAAACAATGCCGTGCTGCACCTTTACGGTAAAAAAGAAGCACGTCCGGGCCGCAAAATGGGCCATGTGACGCGCATCCAGCCTCGCAGGAAATGATGTTCATCGGGAATCCCGTCGATTCCCGATGAATCTTTTGCCGCCTGCCAAGAATTTCAGCTCCAGCACCCTGAATCTGCGGCTCAGGAGTTGACATTTGCCTGAAACCTTGTGTATTTCGGCCAACCCTTCGGGCATCTAACAGTGCCTGTAACCAATTGGCGCCTCGGGCGCCTGTTTTTATGAAGCCCCGCGGCATCTGCACGTCAACGGGCCAACAAGACCGGTGATTGACATGAAGATCAAGAACTCGCTTAAAGCGCTTAAGGCCCGTCATCGCGACTGCCAGCTGGTCCGCCGCAAGGGCCGCGTATACATCATCAATAAGACCGCCCCGCGCTACAAGGCTCGCCAGGGCTAATCTTATTTCTGATTTAGCATTTGACGTTTCGCTGCGCATGATAAAATCTATGCGCATGCGGAACGTTTTTGCATGTCTGATTTCTTTTTCTGTGGTCGCATCGCTGGGTGCAACGGTGCTGTCGGCTTATGCCGAAGTCGCGCCCGGCAAGGTGCCGCTTACCGCACCGCTGACGCCCGTTCAGACCGGCCCCGACAGCGAACAGAAACCGACCCCGGAAAAACCTGCGCCTAATGCAGCCCAAACGCCTGAAGAGCGCCTCGACAAGCTCTTTGCGGATCTTCGCCGTACAACGGATGAAACCAAGGCGCGGCGCATTGCTTCGCAGATCAATACGCTGTGGTCGCAATCCGGCAGCGCAACAGTCGATCTCCTCATGCAATGGGCGAACGCGGCGATGCTGGAGCAGCGCTATCCTTCGGCCATCGACTTCCTGAACGAAGCGATCGCGCTTGACCCAGAATATGCGGAAGCATGGAATCGCCGCGCCACGGTCTATTTCCTTAAAAAAGATTATGCCCATGCCATGTACGACATCAATCGTACGCTGGAACTGGAACCGCGCCATTATGGCGCCCTGACCGGCATGGCGGCCATATTGCGCCTGCGCGGCCTCAAAGAACAGGCGCTAAAAGCCTATGAACAGGCCCTGATCGTTTATCCGATGATGCGCGACGCACAGAAGAACTTCAATGATCTGGCTGACGAACTGTCCGACACTCGGACTTAGAGCGTCCCTGCCTCCTCCAATTCATCTCTGCTCAAAGAAAAACGCGCCCTGAAAGAGCGCGTTTTTTTGGATGCCGTCTGCCGTGACTGGATGAGATGCGGCTGTGGCGAGTCGAAAATGGTGGAGTTTGAGAACCGGAGCGGAATGTACTTCAACGCATAGTCCCGAAAAGTTGCAGGCTTTTCGGATTAGACTTTGCGTTGAAGAATGCACATGAGCACCGGAAGCGCAAAACGACGCCATTTGCAGGCCGTCACGGCCGGAATATCGCCATTCTAGATGCCCGATTTTCCATCTGGCCCTATATAGGCGATGCGCAGCATGTTGGTCGCGCCCGGGGTTCCGAACGGGACACCGGCGGTGATGATGACGCGGTCGCCTGCCTTGCCGAACTCTTCGTGGAAGACGATTTCACAGGCATGGTTGACCATGTCTTCAAGGTCGTGCGCATCATCGGTAACAACGCAATGCAGGCCCCAGACGAGCGACAGCTTGCGGGCGGTATCGACAACCGGCGACAGGGCGATAATCGGCGTGCGCGGCCGCTCGCGGGCAGCGCGCAGGCCGGTCGTGCCGGACGCGGTATAGGTGACGATGGCCGAAAGCTTCAGCGTTTCCGCGATCTGGCGTGCAGCGAGCGAGATTGCGTCGGCACCAGTCGGCTCCGGCGCTGCCCGCTGCGCATCGATGATGGTCGAATAGGTCGGTTCCTTTTCCACCTGCTCCGCGATGCGGTTCATGGTGGCGACCGCTTCGACCGGATACTGGCCGGAGGCGGATTCAGCCGAAAGCATGATCGCATCCGCACCTTCAAACACCGCGGTCGCAACGTCGGAAACTTCGGCGCGGGTCGGAACCGGAGCAGTGATCATCGATTCCAGCATCTGCGTGGCCACCACGACCGGCTTGCCGGCGCGGCGTGCCTTGCGGGTGATCTGCTTCTGGATGCCGGGAACGCTTTCAAGCGGCATTTCAACGCCGAGATCGCCGCGTGCAACCATCAATGCGTCAGAAAGCTCGATGATTTCATCAAGACGCGTCACGGCCTGCGGCTTCTCGATCTTCGACATCAGGCCGACCTTGCCGCGCGAAACCTTGCGCACCTCGGCCAGGTCTTCCGGACGCTGGATGAAGGAAAGCGCAACCCAGTCGATTTCTTCCTTCAGAACGGCATCGAGGTCCTTGCGGTCCTTTTCCGTCAGCGCGCCGACGCCCAGCGTCGTATCCGGGAGGCTGACGCCCTTGCGATCCGAAATGCGCGTTCCGGAGATCACCTTGCAGCGGATCGACTTGCCGTCGCTTGCCTCGGCTACGAGGTGCAGCTTGCCATCGTCGATCAGCAGGCGATGACCCGGCTCGACAGCTTCAAGAATTTCCGGGTGCGGAAGATAGACGCGGGTTTCATCGCCGGGCGCTTCGTTATTGTCGAGAGTGAAGGTCTGGCCGGGAACGAGATCGACCTTACCGTCCTTGAACTTGCCGACGCGCAGCTTCGGACCCTGAAGATCGGCCAGAATGCCGATCGGACGGCCCAGTTCCTTTTCCACATTGCGAATGCGCTTGACGAGGGTGCGCATCAGATCATGGTCGGCGTGACTCATGTTGATGCGGAACACATCCGCGCCTGCCTCAAACAGCTTGCGGATGACGGCTTCCTCGCCTGACGCCGGACCTAGCGTGGCGAGAATCTTGACCTTGCGGTTGCGCTTCATTGACTATTCGTTCCTGTAACAGTGGGGTTTTCTGTCGGCGTTTCATCGGTGAGCTGAACCATCCAGCTCGATTGTTCCCCGGTGTCGTATTCCTGGAAGCCGTTGCGCTGGAAACCGCGCGCGAAGCAATCCTGGACGCCAGTAATACGGAATTCTTTTTCGGCCACGCACATGTTGACCTTGCCCTCCCAGCGCCCGCCGCCCTGGGCGTCTTCGGCGTAGAGGTAGTAGTAGCGGGATGAAAGCGGGCCTTCGAGCAGCGTCTTGCAGGCAGCGCCTTCAATATGCCACCAGCCTTCGGTCACCCAGCCGGTCTTGGCGCGGTAGCCGATGGCAACGCCGACCAGGTTCTGGGTTGCGTTACATACGCGGAAATCCGCCCTGGCCTCTATGGATGTCATGCCCAGCGCAGTCATCAGCACACCGGCAAACAAAACTAGAGATCGTGGAAGTCGCATACGCAGAACCCCTTCAGCCCGCTATCGGTTTTATCGAACAATTTATATTGCACAAGGAAATCCATCTCGGGGACATCCCGTTTCGGGTCGCTCTCTTTTCGGCAGTTTCGCCTTTGATGTCAACGCAATCCCATTGATTACAGGTACTCTCAATCGAAGAATGATCGTTGCAATCCCGGCTTTCTCATGACAGACCTGAAACAGCTTCCCGCACAACACAGAAATAATCTCAAAGTTCAGCCTCGGATTCCGCCCTATGCCGCTTCAATCCGGATCAATCGCTTCGACGCAATTCTCACCGGTATACACTGTCGACGGAGATTTCAGCCTCGGCCTGCTCCTGACCGCCGACCATGCACGGCGCGATGTTCCAGCCGAATATGGCACGCTTGGTTTGCAGAAAAGTGAATTCGACCGTCATATCGCCTATGATATCGGCGTCGAGAACTTGACGCGCAGGCTCGCCAGCCGTCTGAACGCGCCGGCGGTCCTCGGTGGTTTTTCGCGCCTCCTGATCGATCCCAATCGCGGGGAGGACGATCCGACGCTGATCATGCAGCTGTCCGACGGGGCAGTCATCTCCGGCAACTATCCGATGTCCGCAGGCGAGCGTGAGGAACGCCTCCAACGCTTCTACCGCCCCTATCACGACGCGGTTGCCCGGGCGAGTGAACGCGTGGCCGCCGAAAGCCGGGCTGCGCCATTCATCGTTTCGATCCATTCCTTTACGCCGCGCTGGAAGCACAAGGCCCGCCCCTGGCAGATCGGCCTTCTCTGGGACAAGGACGACCGCGCCGTAAAGCCGCTTCTGTCGCTGCTGCGTGAAAACCCTGACCTGACGGTCGGCGATAACGAACCTTATGACGGCGCGCTCAAGAACGACGCCATGTACCGGCATGCGACCGCGAAGGGCTTCGCCCATGTCCTGATCGAAGTGCGGCAGGACCTGATTGCCGATGACAAGGGAGCGGCTGAATGGGCCAACCGGCTTGCCCCCATGATCGCGCAAATCAACACACTTCCCCACATCCACATTGTCCGGCATTTCGGCTCGCGCGCCGATCGCATCGGATAACGGGCCTGTCAGGAGAGGCTTTGCCCGCTATCCACAGGGCTTGACCCGCCAAATCGGGTCGTGCATCGAAAAAGGCTCTTAATTTTGCCTGCGACTCGCGGGAAAAACGGTCCAGACTTTCGAGAAGCGGTTTCGCGCCATGCGCGACCGCATCATCATTGAATTTGAATTGGAGAACTCCTCGTGAGCGACGACATTACCAGCGAAGCCCAAACGATTGCTGTCGGCCAGTTGCGTGCTTTCATCGAGCGCATCGAGCGGCTTGAAGAAGAAAAAAAGACCATCGGCGACGATATCAAGGAAGTTTACGCGGAATTGAAGGGTTCGGGGTTTGACAGCAAGGTCGTGAGGACCATTATTCGTCTGCGTAAAAAAGAAGACCATGAACGTCAGGAAGAAGAAGCCATGCTGCAGCTCTATATGGATGCACTTGGCATGAGCTGATTTCGGCTCTTCCCGGAGCCTCTCCTCTTCCTGAAATCGAAACCCGACGGATCATTCGCGATCCGTATTCAGTGTCTGAGAAAAAGCGCCATTGCAGCAAGGCATGGTGGTTTTTGAATCGGACACTCAGAGGAAGGGGACAGTATCTATGGAGTTCAGAAAGCTCGGACGTACCGAACTTAATGTTTCGCCGCTCTGCTTCGGCGGCAATGTATTTGGATGGACGGTCGATGAAGCGACATCGTTCTCGCTTCTCGACCGTTTTGTCGATGCCGGTTTCAATTTCATCGACACAGCCGATGTCTATTCCGCCTGGGCGCCCGGCAATGTGGGCGGCGAATCCGAAACCATTATCGGCAACTGGCTGAAATCCCGCGGCCTGCGCGACAAGGTGGTCATCGCCACCAAGGTCGGTGGCGAATTGGGCCCTGACGAAAAGGGCCTTTCCCCGGCTTATATCCGCAAGGCGGTGGATGCTTCCCTCAAGCGACTGCAGACGGATTACATCGATCTCTATCAATCGCACTGGGATGACCCGGAAACACCGTTCGAAGATGTGCTCGGCACCTATAAGGAGCTGATGGAGGTCGGCAAGGTGCGGGCCATCGGTGCGTCCAATCTTACGCCGGAGCGACTGACCGAGGCGCTGAACGTCGCCCATTCACATGACCTGCCGCGCTACGAAAGCCTGCAACCGCTTTATAATCTTTATGATCGCGGGGATTTCGAAAACGGGCTGGCAAAAATCTGTCGTGACAACGAGCTCGGCGTAATTTCCTATTATTCGCTGGCTGCGGGATTCCTGACCGGAAAATACCGTTCCGCTGACGATCTCGGGCAAAGCGCGCGTGGAAAATCAGTCGAAAAATATCTGACGGATCGCGGGTCGCGGATCATTGCGGCACTTGATGACGTGGCCCGCAATCTCGATGTCACGCCTGCTCAGGTTGCGATCGCCTGGCTCATTGCACAGCCGTCAGTCACAGCCCCTATTGCCAGCGCCACACGCTCGGCCCAGCTGGGCGAACTGATCGCCGCAGCCGAACTGAAACTCAGCGAGGATGAAATCGCCTTGCTGAACGAAGCAAGCCGTTAAACTTCAGAGCATCCATCGAAGGGTAGTCTTACCCTTCGATTTCCTCTCGCAGCATTTCCAGCTCCAGCCATTCTTCTTCCATGGCTGCATTTTCGGAGCGCTTCTTCTCAAGCAAATCGGCGGTCTTGGCGAAAAGCGTCGGGTCCTTGGCATAAAGCTGCGGATCGGCGAGCTTGCCTTCCAGCACGGCGATTTCCTTCGCAAGAGCGTCCATCTTGCCCGGCAGCGTTTCCAACGCAAATTTCTGCTTGTAGGAGAGCTTGCGCTTTTCCTCACGCTTGGGCTGCGGTGCGTCCTCTTCCGGCTTCTCGTCACTTCTGCCGCCAGAAGCCTTGACCGAGCGCCGGTTCAAGGCCTGCTCCTTGCGCTGCGCCATCATGTCGGCATAGCCGCCCGCATATTCGAGCCAGCGCCCGTCACCTTCCGGCGCAATAACCGAAGTAACGGTGCGATCCAGAAAATCGCGGTCATGGCTGACCAGAATGACCGTGCCGGGAAAACCTGCGACCAGCTCCTGCAGCAGATCGAGCGTTTCCATGTCGAGATCGTTGGTCGGCTCATCGAGGATCAGCAGGTTGGCGGGGCGCGCCAGGACGCGGGCCAGCATCAGGCGGGCGCGTTCGCCGCCGGACAGCTCGCGAATGGGCGTGCGTGCCTGTTCGGGCTGGAACAGAAAGTCCTTCATATAGGACACGACATGCCGCTGCTCGCCGTTGACGACGAGGCTTTCGCCGCGCCCATCCGTGAGATAATGGGCCAGCGTCTCGTCCAGATTGAGGCTTTCGCGCTTCTGGTCCAGTTCCGCCATTTCGAGATTGACGCCAAGCCGCAAGGTTCCCGAATCCGGTTCCAGTTTGCCGGTCAGAAGCGACAGAAGCGTCGTCTTTCCCGCACCATTGGGACCAACAAGACCGATGCGGTCGCCGCGCTGCACGCGGATCGAAAAATCCTTGACCAGTACGCGCTCGCCATAGGCCTTGCTCAGCCCTTTGGCTTCGATCACCAGCTTGCCGGATTCCTTCGCATCGCTTGCCGCCAGTACCGCCGTCCCTTGCGCCTTGCGATGATTGCGGAAATCCGCCCGCATCGAATGCAATTCGCCAAGACGGCGCATGTTGCGCTTGCGGCGCGCCGTGACGCCGTAACGCAACCAGTGTTCCTCACGCGCGATCTGGCGTCCGAGCTTGTGATGATCGCGCTCTTCTTCTTCCAGCACGTTGTCACGCCATTCCTCGAAATGGCCAAAACCCTGCTCCAGACGGCGCGTTATGCCACGATCGAGCCAGACGGTCGCCCGGCTGACATTTTCCAGAAAGCGCCGGTCGTGCGAGATCAGGACGATGGCTGAGCGTATCTGGCGCAACTCGCCTTCCAGCCATTCGATGGTGGTCAGATCCAGATGGTTGGTCGGCTCGTCGAGCAGAAGCACGTCCGGCTGCGGCGCGATCACCCGCGCAAGGGCAGCACGCCGCGCCTCACCACCGGAAAGATGATCCGGCTTCTCTTCGCCGGTCAGCCCCAGATGTTCGAGAAGATAGGTGACGCGATGCAGGTCGTCGGTAGGCCCCAGCCCTGCTTCCACATAAGCGCGCACATTGGCGAAGCCGTCCATGTCCGGCACCTGTGGCAGATAGCGGATAGTTGCAAAGGGATGTTTGAAAACCTCGCCCGATGTCGCTTCCACCATACCGGCAGCAATCTTGAGCAGGGTCGATTTACCCGAACCATTACGCCCGACCAGCGCGATGCGGTCGCCTTCGCTCACCGAAAGGCTTGCATCCTCCAGAAGCGGCGTGCCCCCGAAGGTGAGCTTGATCTGGTCGAGGCGAAGGAGTGGTGGTGCCATGGTTCTCTACGATAAACAGGATTGAAAATTCCGCCCTGCTTGTCCGCGACAAAAGCCGTTCTGTCAAATGGAACGGCACCAAAAGGCCCGTGAAAAACAAACAGGCCGGGTTTCCCCCGGCCTGTCCGCAAAACTTATTTATCCAGCAATTACTGGCAAGGCGCTTCGTACACGCGGCCATACGGATCGCGGTAACGGCAATACTGCACGCCATTGCGGGTCTGGGCTGCGCCAAGCAGCGTACCGGCAACCGCACCGATCGCGGCACCCGTGAGTGCACCGCGGCCATTGCCGCCGATTGCGCCACCGGCAAGAGCACCGATTGCCGCGCCACCAACACCGTAACCGGCCGTGCGCTGTTCATTCGTCGTGCATGCAGCCGTCGAGAACGCGAGCACGCCAGCAACAGCAATCATCGTAAGATGTGACTTCATTGAAACATCTCCTACAAGAGTTGAACTAATCACCGACTTTGCGTCCCCAATTTCGGCGTAAAGCAGATGACACCCGCTTGACCCATTTACAATACGTTTCAATTGTCAGCGTCAAGCTCTTTCGATTGATAAGGTTAGCAGCCTCAGTGCGGTTGATCCTCCATCGCCAGATTGGCGATAAGTATCGCTAGTCCAGAATGCGCAGTAACGCGAAGCGTTCCACGAACGACGTTGGAAACTGTCCAGGAAGAGCCGAACGGCAGTGTAACATTATCTAACGGCCACTCCGCATTTGTGATCGAAAGACCTTCTACCGTGCTGAAATTGATAACACTGAACGGCGTCCCGTCCGGAAAATCATAAACATAATCGCCGGGTGGCAGAGGCCAGGCCTCCTCCGACCCGCTGGACAGAAGCACGTCCCGCCCTTTTGCAGCCTGCGCTGTCGCCATGGTCAGATGCAGAAGCGTGTGGTCGGTACGCTGCCCGCCGAAGGCGCCGCAAAGGATTACGCGATCCGCGCCCCGCGCATAAGCCTCCTCGACGGCCAGTTCACCGTCCGTCATATCCTTGGCGGACGGGAACGTCTTCTGCGGCACGTGACCATATTGCGCGCGCAGCTCGGCAGAGGTCGAATCGAAATCGCCAAGCCAGAGCTCCGGTTCAAAACCGAGAGCGGCAGCGTGGCGAATCCCGCTATCGGCAGCGAGAATACGCGCACCTGCAATTTGGCGTTTCAGGCGATCGGTCACGACCAGATCGCCACCAAGAAGAATGACGAATGTGCTCATAAGCCGCTCATAACACGGGTAAATCCGGGCCGGAAGCCTGCATTCGCTGCCGTTGCCATTCCTCGCCTGAAAGATTATTGTCGCAATCGCTCTAACGGGGTGCCGTCTGCTTTCGCGGACGGCTGAGAGGTCCAAAGAGCATTTCCAGCAAAAGTGTAAAACGGTTTTGCGCCCGGAAATGCTGAATAAAACGACCAACCCGCTGAACCTGATCCGGTTTGCACCGGCGGAGGGATTAGATGCTCCATAAACGGCGCTCAATCCTCTTGTGTAGAAAGAAAGGAAGTGCCGTGATGCGGCTTTTGTCTTTGCTGGCTTTTTCATTTTCCGCAGCCGTCGCCTTTGTGCCTTCGGCTGAGGCGAAAGACAAGCTCACCGTCTATACCTATGACAGCTTCGTTTCCGAATGGGGTCCGGGGCCGAAGATCAAGGAAAACTTCGAAAAGGAATGCGATTGCGAAGTCGACTGGATTGCTTCCGCCGACGGCGTTGCCCTGCTCAATCGCCTCAAGCTTGAGGGCAGCAATACCAAAGCCGACATCGTGCTTGGTCTCGATACCAACCTGACGACCGAAGCGCGAGCCACCGGTTTTTTTGCTCCAAGCGGCATCGACCAGAGCAATGTAAACGTTCCGGGCGGCTTCAGGGACGATATCTTCGTTCCCTATGATTATGGCTATTTCGCCGTGGTCTACGATTCCGAAAAGCTGCCCAATCCTCCCAAGAGCCTGAAGGAACTGGTCGAAGGCGATCCTTCCCAGAAGATCGTGCTGCAGGACCCGCGTACCTCGACGCCGGGGCTTGGCATGCTGCTTTGGATGAAATCGGTCTATGGAGACGAAGCGGAAGCGGCCTGGCAGAAACTGCAAAAGCGCATTCTCACCGTCACGCCCGGCTGGTCGGAGGCCTATGGTCTCTTCACCAAGGGCGAGGCCCCGATGGTGCTGTCCTATACGACGTCTCCCGCCTATCACATGATCGCGGAAAAGACGGATCGCTATAAGGCCCTCGCCTATCCCGAGGGCAATTATCTCCAGATCGAACTCGCCGCCCAGACCACCACCGGCGCGAAGAATCCTCTGGCGCAAAAGTTTCTGGCTTTCATGACCGGTCCCGGCTTTCAGGACGCCATCCCCGAAACCAACTGGATGTACCCGGCAGGCAAGACCTCCGCTCCGCTTCCAGCGGCTTTCGATGCGATGCCGAAGCCGGAAAAAACGCTTCTCATCCCGTCGGACGAAGTGGCCAGGAACCGCAAGGCGTGGGTCGATGAATGGCTGGCCGCGACCAGCAAATGACGGCATTTCCGGCACAGCAACGCTCGAAAGATATATTCGCCGCCAGACCGGTCGCGGGCATGGTGGCGCTTTGCCTTCTGGTGGTGCTTGCCGGTGGCGCGCTTGTCGCGCTTGCATTCGAAGCAGGCGGCGGCGGTTTTGATACCGCGGCCAATTTCGACGCCTATCTGTGGCGGGTTGCGCGCTTCACGATCCTGCAGGCAATCGCTTCGAGCCTGCTATCCGTGCTGTTTGCCGTGCCCGTCGCCCGTGCACTTTATGCCGAAGCAAGTTTTCCGGGGCGCGGGCTGATCCTGCGCCTGTTTGCCCTGCCGCTTGCTCTGCCAGCCCTTGTCGCCGTGCTGGGCGTCACCAGCATCTATGGCCGCAACGGGTTCATTGCCCATCTGTCAGAAGCTGCGGGGCATCCGTTCCAGCCGGACATCTACGGCATCACCGGTATCCTCATCGCCCATATTTTCTTCAACATGCCGCTCGCAGTCCGTCTCATTCTGGCTGGTTACGAATCGATACCAACCGATTACTGGAAGCTTGCCGCGCAGCTTGGCATGGGCAATCGGGCCCGCTTCCGGCTCATCGAATGGCCGGTGATCCGCCGCAACCTGCCGGGCATGATCGGCCTCATCTTCATGCTCTGCGTGACGAGCTTCACGACCGTGCTGACGCTCGGCGGCGGCCCCCGCGCCACCACGCTGGAAGTTGCGATCTATCAAAGCCTGCATTTCGATTTCGATCCGGGCCGCGCCGTCGCGCTCACCTTCACGCAGCTTGCGCTGACATTGCTCGTACTTCTGGCCCTCCGTTTCACCGGAAGCCCGTCCGAAGAAGGCTTTACCCATGCGGCAACGCCGCGACGCTACGGTAAGGCCCCTCCGGCTGAACGCGCCGTCAACATCATCTTCATCGGGATAGGCTTTCTCTATGTCGCGCTGCCGATCGCAGGCGTTGTCGTCTCCGGCCTCGCCGCCGATCTGGTGCGGCTCTTGACCGAGAAAACAGTCTGGCGCGCCATCGGCACCAGCCTTGCCCTCGGTTTTTCAGCGGCACTGCTATCGGTCATTCTGTCGCTTGCGCTTGTGTCGGCACGGGAAGCGGCGAAAAAACGTAAACTCGCCAACATCTTCGATACCGGCGCGAGCCTGATCCTCGTCATGCCGCCCATCGTGATCGGTGCCGGCTGGTTCATCCTGCTTCGCCATTTCACCAATCCTTTCGCAATGGCGCCTTTCATGGTCGTCACCGTCAATGCCGCCATGGCCATGCCCTTCGCCGTGCGTCTCCTGCGCCCGGCATGGGACACGGCAGCAAGCCGCCACAACCGGCTTTGCGCACAGTTGGGCATTCATGGCCTCAATCGTTTCCGGCTCATCGACTGGCCTTCGATCCGCAAGCCCCTCGGCATGGCCTTTGCTTTCGCCATGGCGCTTTCCCTTGGCGACCTTGGCACGATTGCCCTGTTTGGCAGCGACGCGCTTTTGACCCTCCCCTATCTTCTCTTGCAGCGCATGGGCAGCTATCGCACATTCGATGCGGCGGGCCTGGCGCTCATTCTCGGGTTGCTGTGCCTCGCACTGATGATGATCGCGGATCGCGCATCCCGAAAGGAAACGCCTTCTCTATGAATGCCCCGATGAACCCGGCTACCGAAATCCGCCTCGATAACGTTCAGTTCAGCTATGGCGAAACCGCCATGCATTTCGAGGCGACGATAAAAGGCGGCGTCATTGCAGCGATTGTCGGGCCAAGCGGTTCGGGCAAATCGACGCTTCTTAACCTGATTGCCGGTTTTGAATTTCCGCAATCCGGCCGCATCCTGATCAGTGGCAACGACGTCAGCGAATTCTCACCGGCAGACCGGCCCGTTTCGATGGTGTTCCAGGAAAACAACCTGTTCGCCCATCTGAGCGTCGAGCAGAATGTCGGTCTCGGACGCTCGCCAAACCTGAAACTCTCCGCAAAGGATCGTGCCGACATCGCGGAAGCTCTGTCGCGCGTCGGCCTTGCGGGCAAGGAACAGCGCAAGCCTGAAGCGCTGTCCGGCGGCGAACGGCAGCGCGTGGCGATTGCCCGCGCGCTCATACGCCAGCGCCCTGTTCTACTCCTTGACGAAGCCTTTGCCTCGCTGGGCCCCGCGCTGCGGCATCAAATGCTGGAACTGGTCAGGGAGCTTCAGCTTGAAACCGGCATGACGGTGCTGATGGTCACCCACACGCCGGAAGATGCAATTTACCTCGACGCGGTGTTGCTTTTTCTCGACACTGGCCGCATTTCCGCGATGGGGCCTGCTGTTGAACTGCTTTCCCCGACTGGACCGGAGGCCCTGCGGCGCTATATCGGCGAAAAGCGGAATTCGGGCTGAACCTCAAATAGAGTTACGGTTGCGGACATATTTTGTTCGCAATCTGCCGGAAGAACCGCTGCAGATTTCTTGTACTGCTTGTATGCGTTCTGGTCTGTGACTAGATTTGGCCACGGATCAAGCAATCTGATTCAGAAGCGAGGATAAAATACTGTTCCGTCAATCGACCCGTTCCCGGGCCTTCCTGTGTCTACCCATCTCCCTGCCAGAATGGACGCAGCAAAATTGGCGGAAACCAGCCATCGGCCTTGGCTTGCTTGCGGTCGCCCTGATTTCCGGTTGCCAGTCGATCAATTCCAGCAAGGATCTGGGATTGCAGCCGTCCGACAATCCCGTGACGGTCGACAATGTGACGCGCAACGATCGGCTCGCGCAGCTCGGCGCCCAGCAGCATCCGCGCATTCTCGCGACCTATGGCGGTGAGTACAAGGACCAGAAGCTTGAGCGCATGGTGGCCAAGATCGTCGGCAAGCTGACGACGGTTACCGACAAGCCGGACCAGACCTATCGCATCACCATTCTCGATAGCCCCAATATCAACGCCTTCGCATTGCCGGGCGGCTATCTCTATGTCACGCGCGGCCTGCTCGCGCTCGCCAACGACTCCTCCGAAGTTGCGGCCGTGATCGCCCATGAAATGGGCCATGTCATCGCCAACCATGGCATTTTGCGCCAGGAGAAGGAGGCGGAGACGGCCATTGCCGGTCGTGTTGCAAGCGAAGTGCTGCATAATGAATCCGCCAGCCGTGAAGAAGAGCTGCGCGGCAAGCTGCGGCTTGCCCAGTTCTCGCGTAATCAGGAATTGCAGGCGGATGCCATCGGGATCAAGATGATCGGTGAAGCTGGTTACGATCCGTTCGCTTCGGCACGTTTCCTCCAGTCGATGGAAGCCTATCAGAGCTTCCGTTCGGTTTCCGGCGCGACCGATGCAAGCCTCGACTTTCTCGCAAGCCACCCGGCAACGCCACAGCGCATCCAGCTTGCGCTTGGCCATGCACGCCGCATCGGCGCACCGGGTGTCGGCACGACCGATCGCGATTCCTTCCTCGACGGCATTGATGGTCTTCTTTACGGCGACTCGCCCAGTGAGGGTTATGTCCGCGAACAGACCTTCATCCACCCGAAGCTCGGCGTCACCTTCCGCGCGCCGGATGGTTTCAGCATCGACAATTCAGCCAATGCGGTCATGGCCAGCGGCCCCGGCGAAGTGGCCATCCGTTTCGATGGCGCATCTCTTCCAGCGGGCTCGAATCTAGCCGATTATATCCGCTCCGGCTGGGTGACAGGTCTCGACGACAGTTCGATCCAGACCACCACCATCAACGGCTTGCCCGCCGCGACCGCGCGTGCCAGCGCCGATCGCTGGCAGTTCGACATTGTGGTCATCGGCGCCAATAACAAGGTCTATCGCTTCCTGACAGCGGCACCGAAAGGCAGCAATGCCCTTCTGCCCGCCTCACAAACTGTCACGCAATCGTTCCGCCTGCTGTCGCCTGCCGAACAGAACTCCATCAAGCCGCTTCGTATCCGCGTCGTAACGGTGAAGCCCGGTGACACGCTGGCGAGCCTGTCGGCACGCATGCAGGGTACGACGCGCAAGCTGGAACTATTCCGCCTTCTCAATGCCATGTCTGCGGGGGCGACGGTTTCGGTCGGCGACCGCGTGAAGCTGATAAGCGAGTAAGACAGAATGACGGAAACACTTGTCCACTCAGTGCTGGCCGGAAAAGTCGCCCCTCTCGGGAGCCGTGGCGTCCCAAGCGGCATCGACAAGCAGCCGGTATCCGGCAAGGTTCGTGTGACATTCGAAGGGCTGGACTGCGACGCGCAAGGCGACCGAAAGGTGCATGGCGGACCGGAAAAGGCGCTCCACCATTATCCGCATGACCATTACGCTCTCTGGCGCGAAGAAATCGGTGACAATCCGCGTCTCGGCGCAAGGGGCGCCTTTGGCGAGAACATCTCGACCTCCGGTCTCGATGAACGCAATGTCGCCGTGGGAGACCGGTTTCGCCTTGGCAGTGCGCTTGTGGAAGTATCGCAGGGACGCCAGCCTTGCTGGAAACTGAACGAGCGTTTTGCAACAGCGGATATGGCGGTCCGCGTCCAGAAGACGGGACGGACGGGCTGGTACTACCGCGTTCTGGAAGAAGGTCATGTGGAAGCCGGCGATTCGCTGACGCTTGTCGACCGCCCTTCACCGGAATGGACGCTGCATCGCGTCTGGCATCTGCTTTATGTCGATACGCTGAACTATGACGAACTGGCCTTGATGGCCGGGCTTTCGCACCTCGCCGACAGCTGGAAGCGCTATGCCGTGCGCCGTCTTGAAAATCGCAAGGTCGAGGACTGGTCCTCCAGGCTCGAAGGCAAGACAACCGAACCACAAAACTAAGGAGGAGCCGCCTGGCCCCTCTTCTTGGTTTCCCGACCTTCGCGAACTACGCCTGATAGGCTGCCAGTTCGTGCTGGCTCAACAAGGCGATCTTCAGCTTTTCCATCGCACGGCTTTCGATCTGCCGTACACGTTCCTTGGAAATACCGAGCTTTTCACCCAGAGCCTCCAGCGTCACCCCGTCGTCATCGAGGCGGCGTTCACGGATAATGTGCAGTTCGCGCTCGTTCAGCGTGTCGAGCGCCACATTGAGCCACTGGTTACGGCGCTCCATATCAATGGAGCTTTCGGCGATTTCGTCCTGCAAGGGATGGTCGTCCACCAGAAAATCCATGCGGCGCGACGCGCCCGATTCTTCACTGTTCACAGGTGCCGAAAGCGAACTATCCGGCCCCGACAGCCGGCTGTCCATGATCTCGACGTCGCTCGTCGAAACACCCAGCTGATCGGAAATTTCCCGGTAAATCTCGGCCTTGCTCATGGTATCGTCGGATTGGGCCAATTTCGAACGTAGACGGCGCAGGTTGAAGAATAGCGCCTTCTGTGCCGAACTGGTGCCTCCGCGCACGATGGACCAGTTGCGCAGGATATAATCCTGCATGGAGGCTCGAATCCACCAGGACGCATAGGTGGAGAAACGCACTTCCCGCTCGGGGTCGAAGCGGGCTGCAGCTTCCAGAAGGCCGACATAACCCTCCTGGATGAGATCGTTCATGGGCAGCTTGAACTTGCGAAAGCGGCCCGCCATCGAAATAACCAGACGCATATGTGCGGATGTGATGCGGTGAAGGGCTTCCTGATCCTTCAGTTCACGCCAGCGGATGGCGAGATCGCGTTCCTCTTCGCGCTCCAGATAGGGAGCCGACATCGCGCTGCGGATCATGGATTGGGAAGAGGCTGCTGTCGCCGGGAGACTGCGTGCAACCATAGGCATGCGATTGGCCGGAACTGTGGAAGAACTGCTCATGGATGACTGCTTCATCTGGTTCTCCTGTTCTGAACTCACGCCCGTCGGGCGTTCAGTGGAAGGATATGCCAGTCCCACAAAGACTCATTGGACGAGCTAGCGAATTCGCCCAAAACTCCCCGCCAGGCCTATTCTTTGGCCAACATGATTACGCCGCAAAACAAACCCGTTTACGAACTGGTGTCTGGGAAAACGCACCAGCGGCGATCAGGTTCCCTATCGATCAGGATAATTCTCGGACCAAGCGGGATAATGTCCGGAAAGGTTAAGGAGAGGTTGCAAAGATCGATAGAATTTTAACCAGAACGATATTGCGGGCAGCCTCATGGGGAACGAGGCCGACCCGGCTTTTCTTGACTGAGGCAAATAAAAAGCCCGGCTAAAGCCGGGCCTTTTAAAAAGAAGGGAAGTAAAGCTTATGCGGCTTCAACTTCATCGTCGTCAAGATCGGCCTCGGCATCGGCCTTGCCGCGCTTCGGTCCCTTGGCGAGATTGGCTTCGATAAGACGAACAGCTTCGGTTTCCGAAAGCTTGTTCACGGCAGCGATTTCGCGCGCCATGCGATCGAGGGCAGCTTCGTAAAGCTGGCGTTCCGAATAGGACTGTTCCGGCTGGTTTTCAGCACGGAAAAGATCGCGAACGACTTCCGAGATCGAGATCAAATCGCCGGAATTGATCTTTGCATCATATTCCTGCGCGCGGCGCGACCACATGGTGCGCTTTACACGTGCGCGGCCCTGAACGACCTTCAATGCACGTTCAACATAATCGGTCTCCGACAGCTTGCGCATGCCGATGGAGGCGGCCTTGGCGACCGGCACCTTCAGGCGCATCTTGTCTTTTTCGAAATCGATCACGAAGAGTTCGAGCTTGTGACCTGCCACTTCCTGCTCTTCGATCGTTACGATCTGGCCGACGCCATGAGCCGGATATACGATGGCCTCACCGGCCTTGAAACCGCCACGCGCTACTGGAGACTTTTTCTGCTGGGATGACATACGCTTCATTACTCCCTGTTGTGCCCGGCGCGACCCGCCGGTTGACACATGATGGTCGACCGCGCTCCGGAGAAATGAAGCACGGACGTTGCTTGTCGGTTTGCAACTGAAAACGTGTCTGACGGCAAATCTAACCGACCGGGTGTACGGTGAGGGGGACGACGCCAGATCGCAATCATCTTCCCCGGTGCCATTCAGCCCGGTACTAAAGATCAGCCCTTTCAGAGATTAACGCATAGCGCCACGACTTGACGTCCAGTCACCGAAATTATTGTGACAACCTAACACAATTTCGCGCAAGAATCAACAAATTGCCGGATATGCCGTATCCGGCAACGCAACACACCTAAAAGATGGGCGTTTTCCCGTGATTTCATTCGTCTTTTGCCGGTGCATCGCAGAAAATGCAAGTGATAAATCCTGCTTTTCCGTAATGCCGGTTACCCTGTCAGTCTTAACAGGATAACCTATGGTGTTCCAGAAGTGCGAAGTCTTCGGAAACAACGAGATACTTATATAATACCGTCATGCTTGCAGCAGCCTGATAGCCGGGACTGCAATACCATGCCGGTATTAGTCACCGCTGCCCGGCTCGGCAGAGAAATACTTCTCCAGCTTCCCAGCTACGCCATCCATCTCCTTGGCTTCGGGAAGGGCGTCCTTCTTCGCGGTAATATTGGGCCATTTTGCCGCATATTCCGTATTCAGTTCCAGCCACTTGTCGAGGCCCGGCTCGGTGTCGGGGCTGATCGCCTCGGCAGGGCATTCCGGTTCACATACGCCGCAGTCGATGCACTCATCGGGATTGATGACGAGCATGTTTTCGCCTTCGTAGAAGCAATCGACCGGGCAGACCTCGACGCAGTCCGTATATTTGCAGCGAATGCAATTATCGGTCACGACATACGTCATCGTCGAACTCCTGTTGCCGCCCGAATTACTGAACAGGCAGCTTATCTATCCTAAAGCTTTGCGCCGATACTCCGACAAGCCGACAATCGGCCAGCGACCGGCCAGCAACCGGCCAGCAACCGGCTTGGGGCTTCGGAATATCTCGCCACGAAGTCACTGTGCACGGAAATGGTTGCGGGTATCAGCCCATGCCCTTTTATGACAATGCGTGAGGTAACGATTTTATCCCGCCATGACAAGGGTGCAAACGCCGCAATGTCACGAAGTCACTCACGTCTGAAACAGCATTTCGTTTGAGAGCTTTCGCTTGGAAAAGGCTTTCGCCGGAACGGTTCGGTGAGCAATTTCCATCACCGCCGCAAGAGACCTGCGGCAACGCGTCCATGTCAGTTTCCGCGCAAACGATCCGTTTCGCGCCGCTCCTTCTTGGTCGGCCTTCCCGCGCCGCTCTCGCGCTGCGGCGTTGCGGCCTCCGGCACGACCGCCGAAGCTGGCACGGGTGGCGGCGAAAGATCTTCATAGAGAAGCTGGGCTTCCGGCGCCGGGCCGCGACGCTCTCCGGGAGCCAGTATCTTGTAGACGAGGATGCGCCGGTCCAGCGTGATGGTCAGTACGTCGCCAACCTTCACCTGATGGGCAGCCTGCTCGATCTTGTCGCGATTGACCCGGACCTTGCCGCCGACGGCGAGTTTCGCCGCCAGCGATCTTGATTTGACCACGCGCGCGAAGAACAGCCATTTGTCGATTCGCTGTCTTGCGCCCGCTTCTGCCGTCATCTTACTTCTTCATCTGCTCTTTCAGAGCCAGAAGCTTGGCGAAAGGCGAGTCGGGGTCGATGCGTGCAGGACGTTCCTGCTCGACGCGCTTTCCAGCCGGATGACCGTGATCGCGCTTCTGCTGACGCTGGTTGCCGCCGCGGAAGTCCCCCTTGTTGGAACCTTCGCGCTTACCATCGCCGTCATGACGCTTTGGCTTGTCGAAGCGCTTGCCGCCGCGATCGTTGCGAGCCTGCTGCTCTGCGCCGTCGGACTTGCGTGCCTCGCCACCCTGGTCGCGGTTCTGATGACCGCGATTCTGGTTGCCGCGATTTTGGCGCTGACGGTTCTGGTCCTGGTTACGGTTACGACCCTCGAAGCGACCCTGACGCCAGAGAAGGACAGGCTTTGGCTCTTCAGCCACAGCTTCTGCCGTTTCAGCGGCCGGGGCCGATTCTTCCGCCGCAGGAGCAGCTTCGTCCGCCTTCGCTTCGACCTCTTCCTCGGCAATCACGACCGGTGCCGGCACGGGTTCAGCCGCCGGAACAGCGGGCTTTTCAGCTTCCGCAACCGGAGAAACGCCAGCTTCCTTGGCGGCAGCTTCGGCTGCGAAAGCGTCGAGCTCGGCAAGCTTCGCCGTCACGGCAGCAGCTTCCATCGCCTCGTGGCGATAACCAAGGCTGCGCAGGATTTCTTCCATGTCCTCGGTTGTCGCACCCAAAATGGACATCATGGCAGGCGTGACGATGAAACGTCCGCCGTCATAAGCGCCATCCGGACGCGCACCGGAACCCGGACGCCAGGCAAGCGCCGGGCGAATGAGATCGGCAAGGCGTTCCAGAATATCGATGCGCACGGCACGACGGCCCAGCACGCGATAGCCTGCCAGACGATAGAACTGGTGGTCGAAAGCCGGATCGACCACGACCGAGGTGCGGCCAGCGGCCAGTACATTCACGACATCGCCGTAACCGGCGCGTTCGCGGCCATCATTCTTAAGCGCCCACAGCAGCGTGATGAGGCCAGCCGGGGCCGGCTTCAGCAGCATGGGCATGAAGACGTGATAGGCACCGAAACGCACACCGAGACGGCGAAGCGCTGCACGCGAATCCTGATCGAGACCGCGCACTTCCTCCGCCACATCGCGACGTGGAAGAATGCCCAGGTTCTCAACGATCTGGAATGCGAGGCCGCGTGTCATGCCGGTCAGGGCATCGGCGGCGGCCAGGTCGGTAAGCGGCTTCAGAACGGTTTCGATATGATGCGCGACGAAACGGTCGATGCGCGCGGCAACCTTGTCGCGCGCTGCTCCCGTAAGCTGTTCGTCGGCGAGGATCACCGCACGCGGCTTCAGCAGGTCATCGCCCGCAACCAGCGTTGCGACCGTTGCGCCAACCCAGCGCATCACGCCATCCGAGCCCAGTGCGAAATCGCCGTTCGGCGCAGCAGCAAAGCGCTCCGCGCGACGTTCGAACTCGGCGGCCAGCGCCTTTTGTGCAGCCGACTTCACCGCCTTGGCGTCAGGCCCCTCGGCCTGAACGTCAGCGGTAAAACGGAATCCTTCCAGTTGCCCGACATTGTGGCCTTCGACAATCACGTCTCCGGCAGGGCTGATTTCTGCTTCAAGCATGGCATTCTCTCTCAGGCGCCTCATAAGCACGCTTGTCCTGCGGTCTACAAAGCGTTTCGTCAACCTTTCATGCAGCGCGTCGGACAATCTGTCCTCAATTTCGCGCGTCTTTTCCTGCCAGTGTGTCGGATCGGCAAGCCATCCCGGCCTGTGCGACACGAAAGTCCAGGTGCGGATTTGCGCCACGCGATGCGACAGGGTGTCGATTTCCCCCTCTGTGCTGTCGGCGCGGCGCACCTGTTCGCTCATATAATCTTCATCGACGCTCCCTCGGCGGACAAGATCCTGGTAGATGGTTGCAATGATATCGGCATGCTGCGCCGGCGCGATCTTGCGATAGTCGGGCAGCGCGCAGGCGTCCCATAAAAGCTCGATCCGCGCCGGTGTCGTCGCAAGCCGCACAATCTCTTCGTCTTTCGACAAATTTTCAAGCGCTTGTTGATCGACCGCCGGCAAAGCCTTGGCGAGCCCCTCGACGGGCGCGGGTGTTTCCAGAGAATATCGCAGGGAATCGAGCGACGAAAAGTCGAAACGCGCCGTGCGCCATTGCAGGACTTTCACCGGATCGAAATTATGCGCCTCCACCCGTTCGACCAGTTCCTCGTCGAAAGGACGCACCTGCCCCGTCACACCGAATGTGCCGTCACGCAGATGCCGGCCCGCGCGTCCTGCGATCTGCCC
Source organism: Brucella sp. RRSP16 (assembly GCF_052246815.1). Classification (NCBI taxonomy): domain Bacteria; kingdom Pseudomonadati; phylum Pseudomonadota; class Alphaproteobacteria; order Hyphomicrobiales; family Brucellaceae; genus Brucella; species Brucella sp. RRSP16. The sequence goes on along the minus strand of NZ_JBQQAM010000009.1, from coordinate 96,016 downwards.
CACTTCGGCGGGCGTCAGGTCGCGGAACTGATAGCCATCGAACTTGCGGTTCTGCGCGAAGGCGACATGATCCACATCCAGGTTAAGCCCCATGCCGATGGCATCGGTCGCCACCAGAAAATCCACGTCGCCGGACTGGTAAAGCTCCACCTGCGCATTGCGCGTGCGCGGGCTGAGCGCACCCATGACCACGGCCGCCCCGCCGCGCTGGCGGCGGATCAGTTCGGCAATCGCATAAACCTCATCGGCGGAAAAGGCGACGATGGCGGAACGGTTCGGCAGGCGGGTAATCTTCTTGGAACCGGCATAGGCCAGATGCGACAGGCGCGGACGCGTCACCACATTGATGCCGCGCAGAAGCTTTTCCAGAATCCCGCGCATGGTTCCGGCACCGAGCAGCAGCGTCTCCTGCCGCCCCCGCAAATGCAGGATGCGGTCAGTGAAGATATGGCCGCGCTCAAGGTCGCCAGCAAGTTGCACTTCATCGATGGCCACGAAAGCGGCATCGGTACGGCGCGGCATGGCCTCGACCGTGCAGACGGAATAGCGCGCGCCGGGCGGCACGATCTTTTCCTCGCCCGTCACCAGCGCAACATTGGCCGCACCGACCCGTTCCACGACACGGTTATAGACCTCGCGCGCCAGAAGGCGCAGCGGCAGGCCGATCATGCCGCTTCCATGCGACAACATGCGTTCAATGGCGAGATGCGTCTTGCCGGTGTTGGTCGGCCCAAGCACGGCGGTCACATCGCGGCCACTCAGGGTCAGCGGCAAATCATGGGCAGGGAGTTGGTTCATGCCAATAATCGGATTCCCGGTACAAGCGCCCTTCACGGGCTGGATGCTGGTTCTGCGATAGCACTATACGACCTGCACCGAAAGCGCTCCTGTTAAGTTTAAGTATGGGCCAATTGCCGATATGTCGACGACCGATGTGAAGCCGGTCAATAACTTGTCGATTAACAATTGGAACGACTCTGGAACGAATCGGCGACGAATCGCTGACTCCGACAGCTTCGCTATTTGTTCACGGCAACATATAGTAAGCCTAGCACAAATGCCCACAACATGATGAATCAAATGTTCCGCTTATCGGTGTTCTCCTGACGCGAGACGGCGGTGATCGTTAACCTTTGGCAAAACCTGTCAACAGACTGATCCACGGCAACGCTGTTTCTCAGGAAATCTTAATGATTACTGATACTTCGTTAACGCCGGAACGCGTGAAACCCCGTTTTTCGTTAACCTTCAGGCCAAAGCCGGAACGAATCGGCGACGAATCGCTGATCCTCAAAGTTTCCTTGTTTGTTCTCACAACATCTGGTGGTCGATGCTCCCGGCAGGCGCTAGAAAACCGGGACGTGAACCGGCATCGATGCCACTTCCACCGGTTTTCCGTTAACTTTTACGGCAATTCCATCAATACGAGGCACCGATTTCAAACGCCTCATTGCGGAAACAAAAAGGCGGCCGGAGCTAATTCTCCGCCCGCCCCTGTTTCAATGACGCAGAAAGTCAGTCGCGCTCGACGCACAAGGCAACGCCCATGCCCCCACCGATGCAAAGCGTCGCCAGACCGCGCCGGACGTTGCGGCGCTGCATTTCATAGAGCAGCGTTGTGAGCACGCGGGCGCCCGAAGCACCGATCGGATGGCCGATCGCGATTGCCCCGCCATTGACGTTGACGATATCCGGATCAAGACCGAGATCGCGCACGACGGCGCATGACTGCGCTGCAAAAGCTTCATTGGCCTCGACCAGATCGAGATCGCCGACGCTCCAGCCTGCCTTTTCCAGCGCCTTCTTCGTAGCCGGAATCGGACCTGTTCCCATGATCGCCGGATCGACACCGGCCGTTGCCCATGAAACGATGCGCGCCAGCGGCTTTACACCGCGTTTCGCCGCTTCGTCCGCGTCCATCAGAACAACCGCTGCCGCGCCATCGTTGATTCCGGATGCGTTGCCTGCGGTAACCGTTCCTTCCTTGTCGAAGGCCGGCTTCAGCTTGGCCAAGGCCTCCATCGTCGTGCCGGGGCGGATATATTCATCCGCTGAGACAACCACATCGCCTTTGCGGCCTTTCACGGTCACCGGAACGATTTCATCCTCGAACCTTCCGGCGTTCTGTGCGGCTTCGGCCTTCTGCTGCGAGGCCAAAGCGAATTCATCCTGATCGGCACGGGTCAATTGCCACTGGCGGGCGATGTTTTCAGCGGTGATCCCCATGGGATAGCCATTGAAGGCATCGGTCAGGCCGTCTTTCAGCATGGTGTCGACCATCTTGAAGTCGCCCATCTTCACGCCCGAACGCAAATGCGCGCAATGCGGCGCCATCGACATGGACTCCTGACCGCCCGCCACGATGATTTTCGCATCGCCGGAAAGAATCTGCTGCATGCCGAGCGCAACCGCCCGCAAGCCGGAGCCGCAGAGCTGATTGATGGAAAACGCTGTCGTTTCCTTCGGGCAACCGGCATCCATCGCTGCCTGTCGTGCGGGGTTCTGCCCCTCGCCCGCCGTCAGCACCTGTCCGAGAATAACCTCGTCCACATCCGTCGCGTCGACACCGGCGCGTTCCAGCGCGCCCTTGATGACCGTCGCGCCCAGTTCATGCGCCGGGATAGTGGCAAACGCACCGTTGAAAGCGCCCACCGCAGTACGGGCCGCGCTGGCGATGACGATGGCTTTCGGTTCGGACATTCTTTCCTCCATAAAATGTTGCGCAACACAAAGACCAAATTTTTGCCCTTGGCAAGCTTTGCTGCATCGCTCCAGCCGTCTTCATGAAAATCGATAAAGTGTTTTGCCCGCCGACAGCAGCATTGGAGTGTGCATCCGCGGTCATGATCGCTAGACTACATTCAGCTATATATCAGGAGATATCCAATGCCTTCATTGTCGCTCGAACGAGCCAATACGATCATCGCCGGGGCCTTTGCCAAGGCAGCAGAACTGAAACTGAAGCCGCTGGCCGTCTCGGTCTTTGACGCAGGCGGAAATCTGAAAGCGTTCCAGCGGCAGGACGGAACCTCAATCCTGCGCTTCGAAATTGCCTCGGGCAAGGCCTTCGGTGCGCTGGCGGTCGGTACAGGTTCACGCTGGCTGCATAATCAGGCGAAGGACCGTCCGCATTTCCTGGAAGGACTGTCAGGCGTGTCGGGCGGCAAGATCGTGCCCGTTCCGGGCGGTGTCCTGATCAAGGACGCAGCGGGCGAGATTCTCGGCGCAGTCGGCATTTCCGGCGACACATCGGACAATGACGAAATTGCAGCCATCGCCGGTATCGAAGGTGCAGGCTTCGCCTCGGACGCAGGCTGACCTTGAACCAACCACGCGATCAAGGCTGCTTCATGCAGCCTTTTTCATGTGCCTTGCACAGGATCCACAAAGAAAACGCCGCTCCCGACAGGCGGGAACGGCGTTTTTGAAAACCATCTTTCGGCTGCAATGCAGCGTCAGACTTATTCCTTGGCTTCGAGGACCTGACGGCCGCGATACATACCGCTCTTAAGATCGATATGATGCGGACGACGAAGTTCGCCCGAGTTCTTGTCCTCGACATAGGTCGGGGCCTTGAGAGCGTCAGCCGAACGGCGCATGCCGCGCTTCGACGGAGACGTTTTTCGTTTTGGTACTGCCATGGATCCAGCTCCACTGATCGGTCAATAAACGTCCGGCACGGCCCCGAAGAGCCTGTCACATCGGACAAAATTCCGGAAAGTCACGTGCCTATACACGCTCTCACGGCGTTTGACCAGCGGGAGTCTTATCTTTTTTTCGTATCATCGATTTATTGCACGCAAACCACATAGGGCCCCGACCGCGCCGCGCGTCCGGCCACGATGCGGGCAATGCGCTGCATGTTGCGTGTCGGTTTGGCGGGATTGCGCAATGCCGGGTTGGGCAGGGCGACGGCAAGCAATGCGGCTTGCTGGGCGTTGAGCTTTGCCGCCGGGCGATTGAAATAATGCTGGGCGGCGGCCTCGATCCCGTAAATGCCCGGCCCCCACTCGGCAATGTTGAGATAGATCTCCATTATGCGCTTTTTGGACAGAAGCCCATCGGCGGCCAGCGCCAGTGGGAATTCAAGCCCCTTGCGAACATAGGAACGCCCGTTCCAGAGGAAGAGATTCTTCATCGTCTGCATGGTTATCGTGGAAGCCCCACGGCTCGGACCGCCCTCGCCCGCATCGTCCAGGACCAGCCCCAACTGGTGCCAGTCCACGCCGCCATGGCTGCAGAACTGGCCGTCCTCGGCCATCATCACGGAATTGACCAGAACCGGCGCGATATCATCGATACTGACCCACCGGCGATCGACGTCCTGCAGCAGAACATAGTCCTTGACCATCAAGGTCGAGATCGGGCGGACGAACGGCAGTGAATAGACCAGCAGCAGGAAAATCGGCAGCACGGCCAGAATCACAAGAATCTTGAGCGCCAGAGCAATCCGGGCACCCCAGACGGGATCTGCCAGATAATTGCGTCCATCCTTGCTCTTGATGATGATTTTTGCCACTGCCACCGCCTGCTACCTTCCTCAAGCGACATAAACCATTCCTTAATAAGTTTGAACCGGATTCCATAATCGGACCGGGGAAACAAGTCGAAACGCGCCGTTTCATGACGTTCAAATGAAAAAGCCTGTGCTGATCGACGTGGCCAGTTGACCAATCCGGCGCTTTCGTCCATCCCCTTTGCCATGGAAAAGCTGTCGACCGATTTCACCGCCGCTCTCAACCTTCGCGCCATGGAAGTGGAAATGGCACTGACGGGCCTTCTGGACCAGCGCCTGCGGACGGGAGAAATCGCCCGGCCGGAAAGGCTGCTCGCCGCCATGCGCCATGGTGTCCTGAACGGCGGAAAGCGCCTCCGGCCTTTTCTGGTCGTCGAAAGTGCCGCCCTCTTCGGCAAGGGCGGGGATGCCGTTCTGCGCGTTGCCGCCGCACTCGAATGCATTCACTGCTATTCGCTTGTCCATGACGACCTGCCGGCCATGGACGACGACGACCTGCGGCGCGGCCAGCCGACCGTGCACAAGGCATTCGATGAAGCAGCCGCCATTCTGGCTGGCGACAGCCTGCTGACCTACGCTTTCGATATCGTCTCGTCGGATGAAACCGATCTCGATCCGGCAATCCGCGTGCGGCTGGTTTCTGCACTTGCCCGCGCATCGGGCCTCGGCGGCATGGCAGGCGGACAGGCGCTCGATCTGATGGCCGAAACCAGCAAGCCCGACGAAGCCGGTATCATCACGCTGCAGGCGATGAAGACCGGAGCGCTGATCCGCTTTGCCTGCGAGGCGGGAGCCATCATCGCCAACGCCTCCACCGAAGATCGCGAACGCATGGCCGAATTCGGCTCGGCCATCGGCCTCGCCTTCCAGTTGGCGGACGATCTTCTGGACGTGACCGCAGATGCCGAGGCAATGGGCAAGGCGACCGGCAAGGATGCCGCTGCCGGAAAAGCCACGCTTGTTTCACTTCATGGCGTCGACTGGACGCGCAAGCAGCTGTCCGGCCTCGTTGCCCAGGCGGAAAGCCTGCTGGCGCCTTTCGGCAAGGACGCCGATATTCTGAAGCAGGCCGCCCGCTTCATTGCCCAACGCCAGAGCTAGAGCATATCGCCCGAAAGCGGAAACCGGTTCGGGATAAGACATGCGGAAAACAGTCCGCTAAAGATCGTCCTCGCGAACCTTGACGATGACGACATCATCCGAGGAAAGCCTGCGCCCATCCCGGGCGCGCACCTCAAGCAGAGCCACATCCTCGCCCGAAACGCTATCGACGAGGCGTGAATGCGTCTCGCCTGGCGCAAAAAGATGCTTTTCTCCCCATTGCCGGAGCGACACGACGACAGGCAGCAGATCGCGTCCCTTTGCCGTCAACCGATATTCCTGATGTGCACCTCCGTTGGGGTCCGGCACGGATTCCATGATTTCCTCCCCCGTCAGCTTGCGCAGACGGTCCGAAAGAATATTGCGGGCGATCCCCAGATTCTTCTGAAAGGCGCTGAAACGGGTCACGCCATCAAAAGCCTCGCGAACGATCAGCAGCGACCACCAGTCGCCGATGACGTCAAGCGCCCGGGCACTGGGGCAATAGTCGCCTTTCAGGCTTTTCTTTCGAACCATGTTCACTCCACAAATTGCAATCTGGTTGCAATATAAAACCTTTTTCGCTACAAGCAAAATGGTTTCATTTTAAAACCATTTTGCAGGAGCACACCCATGCACCCTTCAACCGACGCGGCAGCAGCGCTGTCCGCGAACCCTGATGCACGTCCGCTTTCTTCGGCTACCCTTCTTTTGTTCGCCGCCGCAAGCGGGCTGGCGGTGGCCAATGTCTATTTCGCTCACCCGCTTCTCGATGTGATGGCAGACGATCTCGGCCTCAAGCGATCGACAGCGGGCCTTATCGTCGCCGCCAGCCAGATCGGTTATGCGCTTGGCCTGATCTTCCTGGTTCCGCTCGGCGACCTGTTCAACCGGCGCAAGCTTATCCTCGCCCATTTCCTGCTCTCGGTCCTGTCGCTGATCGCAATCGGCTTTGCGGCCGATGCTACGGTGCTTCTGGTTGCCATGGCCATCATGGGCCTGCTCGCCGTCGTCACACAGGCGCTCGTCGCCTATGCAGCCAGTCTGGCGGAACCTGCGCGGCGCGGCCATGTGGTCGGCATCGTAACGAGCGGTATCGTGCTGGGCATTTTGCTGGCGCGCGCCATCGCGGGCGCCCTTACCGATATTGGCGGCTGGCGCAGCGTCTATTTCGTTTCCGCCGTTCTCACCCTTTCGATCGCACTCCTGCTCTGGCGCAGCCTGCCTGACCAGAAGCGGCAGCCGACCAGCGTCCGCTATGCCGCACTCATTCTGTCGCTCGTGACACTGTTTCGCTCCGAGCCGGTGCTGCGCATTCGCGCCATCATCGCCATGCTGATCTTCGCCAATATCACCACTTTGCTCGCACCACTGGTCATGCCGCTCAGCGCCCCGCCGTTTGAACTGAGCCATGCCCAGATCGGGCTGTTCGGTCTTGCGGGTGCAGCAGGAGCACTCGCCGCCTCCCGCGCCGGAAGCGCCGCCGATCGCGGCCATGCCCAGCGCATGACCGGCTTCGCCCTGATGCTGATGTTCGTCTCGTGGGGATTGATAGCCTTGCTTGGACATTCGCTGCTTTGGCTGATCGCGGGCGTGCTTGTAATCGACTTCGGCCTTCAGGCCGTGCACGTGACCAATCAGGCGATGATCTACCGCGTGCGCCCGGATGCGCAGAACAGGCTCACCGCCGCCTATATGGTCTTCTATTCCATCGGCAGTGCCAGCGGTTCGGCGATTTCAACCTGGATCTATGCGCATGCAGGCTGGAACGGTGTCTGCCTGCTTGGCGCAGGCATCAGCCTCGTCACGCTCATCTTCTGGGCGGCGACACTGAAAACCACGCCGGAAGCCGCGACACGCGCGGTCATCCGTACGGCTTAGTTCTGGCCGGATGCCACCTTCTGCTCAAGCCCGAAGCGGTTTTCGATGTAATCGGCAACCATCTTCTGGAATTCTTCGGCGATGGCAGGACCACGTAGCGTCGTGACCTTCTTGCCATCGACAAAGACCGGTGCGGACGGCGTTTCGCCCGTGCCGGGAAGCGAAATCCCGATATCGGCATGTTTGGATTCGCCCGGCCCGTTGACGATGCAGCCCATGACCGCAACCGAGAGCGCTTCCACGCCGGGATATTTCTCGCGCCAGACCGGCATGTTGCGGCGGATGTCGTCCTGAATGGTCTGCGCCAGTTCCTGAAACACGGTCGAGGTCGTGCGGCCGCAACCGGGGCAGGCTGCAACGATAGGAATGAACTGGCGGAAACCCATGGTCTGCAGCAATTCCTGCGCAACCTGCACCTCGCGGGTGCGGTCGCCGCCCGGCTCCGGGGTCAGCGAAATGCGGATTGTGTCGCCGATGCCCTGCTGCAGCAGAATGCCCATGGCGGCGGAGGAGGCAACGATGCCCTTGGTGCCCATGCCGGCTTCGGTAAGTCCGAGATGCAGCGCATGGTCGGAACGCTGCGCCAGCATCGTATAGACGGCAATCAGGTCCTGAACCTGACTGACCTTGGCCGACAGGATGATCTTGTCGCGGCCAAGCCCGATCTCTTCGGCAAGATTGGCAGATATGAGCGCCGACTGCACGATTGCTTCGCGCATGACTTCCTGCGCGGAAAGCGGTGCGCCTTCGGCCTGATTGCGATCCATCAGCGTGGTCAGGAGTTCCTGATCGAGCGAACCCCAGTTCACGCCGATGCGCACCGGCTTGTCATAGCGGATAGCCATTTCGACGATATCCGCGAACTGCTTGTCCTTCTTGTCCTTGAAGCCGACATTGCCCGGATTGATGCGGTATTTTGCAAGCGCCTCCGCACAGGCGGGATGATCGGCGAGCAGCTTGTGGCCGATATAATGGAAATCGCCGACCAGCGGCACATCATGACCAAGACGCTCCAGCCGTTCGCGGATTTTCGGCACGGCGGCAGCCGATTCATCGCGATCCACCGTAATGCGCACGATTTCCGAACCGGCGCGATGCAGTGCCGCCACCTGCGCCACCGTGGAGTCCACATCCGCCGTGTCCGTATTGGTCATGGACTGCACGACAACGGGTGCACTGCCGCCGACGACAACGCCACCGACACTGACACCAACCGACTGGCGGCGGGGAAATGGATGCGAAAAATAGCTGACGGTCTCGGAAGACATTTTGCTCTGTTCTTAACTGTACCTGTTTTCAGGTGGCGCAGCGCGACGCGAATGTCAACGTCTGCATTTCCACGGCCCGCGTATATCCGGCTTTCGGTTTATATAATCGCTTGCCGAGGCAATGTCGCCCTCTCATTATGTCGTGACGACAAGGAGGAGTCTGCCAATGACCGATGCATCTGCCCGCAAGACCGCAATCATCACCGGATCGAATTCCGGGATCGGCCTCGGTATAGCCCATGCGCTGGCGGCGGCGGGACACAACGTCGTGATCAACTCGTTCACCGACCGTGACGAGGATCACGCGCTTGCGCGGAAACTCGGTGAAGAGCACGGCGTGAGCGTGGTCTATATCGCAGCCGACATGTCGAAGGCCGGCCACTGCCGGGAACTCATCGCGGCCACCGTGAAACAGTTCGGCAGCGTGGACATTCTCGTCAACAATGCCGGTATCCAGCATGTATCACCGGTGGAAGAGTTCCCGCCTGAGCAATGGGACCGCATCATCGCGATCAACCTGACTTCGGCCTTCCACACATCCGCTGCCGCGATCCCGCATATGCGCAACTCGGGCTGGGGCCGCATCATCAACATCGCCTCCGCGCACGGCCTCGTGGCATCGCCGTTCAAATCGGCTTATGTCGCCGCCAAGCACGGCATTGTCGGCTTCACCAAGACCCTGGCGCTGGAGCTTGCGACCGCAAAGATCACCGCCAATTCCATCTGCCCGGGCTATGTACTGACCCCGCTCGTCGAGGCGCAGATCCCGGACCAGATGAAGGCCTATCATATGGATCGTGAAACCGTGATCCGCGAAGTGATGCTCGACAAGCAGCCGACCAAGGAATTCGTCACCACTGCGCAGATCGGCGCCATCGCCGCTTTCCTCGCAAGCGATGCGGCGGCGCAGATCAACGGCGCCGCCATTCCTGTCGATGGCGGCTGGACGGCCGGATAGCGCATCCCGAAAAGTGGGAACCGGTTTTCGGATAAGATGCACGGCATAAGAAAGCTTAATGCTTTTGGTCGGCGTATCGGGCCAGGCTTGAGAAGGCCAGCACGACCAGAAGCAAAACCGGAAGCGCCAGAAACACCACGCCGAAACCACTATGCTTGGCGACAAAACCGATCAGCGACGGCGCCACCAGCATTCCCGAATAGCCAAGCGTCGTCGCGATGGACAGGCCGACGCTCGGGTTGACGCCCGGCATGTTGCCTGCCATCGAGAAGGCTATCGGCACCATGTTGGAAATGCCAATCCCACAGATAGCGAAGCCGATGATCGCCGTTGTGGAACTGTTTCCGAGACCGACGATCAACATGCCGATAATGGCGATAGTCGTACAGGCGCGCAGGGTTTTGACCGCGCCGAACCGGTCGCGGACCAGATCGCCCGCAAAGCGCATGATGGCCATGGCCCCTGAAAACGCCGCGAAGCCGAAGCCTGCCACCGTGACCGAAGCGCCCAGATCCTGACGCATATGGTAAGCGCCCCAATCGATAATCGCGCCTTCCGGCACCATGGAAAACAGCGCCATGACGCCGACAAGCCATGGCAGGGGATTGCGCGGCAGGGTGAGCTTCTGCTTTTCAGCCCCCGAATGATGATGCACCGTGTCCGCTATGATCGAAGGCCATGCAACCGCGATCAGGATGGCGGCGACAACGGTCGTCACCAGCGCATGAACGGTCGATCCAAATTGCGCAATGAGAAAGCCCCCGCTTGCAGCGCCAATCAGGCCGCCAAGGCTCCAGAAGGCGTGGCAGGACGACATGATCGCCCGGCGCATCTTTTTCTCGACCGCGACCGCATTGGCATTCATCGACACGTCCATCGCGGCCATGGTCCCGCCGAAATAGAACATCACGATCACAGCCGTGACCACGTTGGGAACCACTGCGATGATGAGCAGCGCCGGAATGAAGGCGAGCGCAAACATGCGCACCACAATGCCCGAGCCGCGATGCGCCGAAAGAGCACCCGCGACCGGCATCATGGCCAGGGAACCGAGACCGAAGACAAGGATCATTAGCCCCATACCGGCGCTGTCGAGACCCAGACGCGCGGCGAATTCCGGGATTTTCGGAGCCCATCCGCCGAAAACATAACCGTTCATCAGGAAGAGGAGCGCCACGGCGATCCGCTCTCTGGTTACAATCGGCGCACGCGTGGGCGCCGCATCTTCGCGTCCGGAAACCTGTTCCATCTGTCCCTCAGTTGCGGTCCGCTGCCGCACGTAAAATCTTCATACCCGACGCCGCATAGGGCGCAAGCGCCGCTTCATCCGCATCGTATTCGACAGCCATGACGCCGACATCGTTCAAGGGAACAACATCATGGGCTGCAACCGTGCCGAGCTTGTCGCTCGTAATGGCAAGCGCCACCATCCGGCTGCGTCCGGCAATCACCCTTTTGAATTCCGCATCGTCGAGATGCAGCGCGGTCACGCCGATTTCGGCGGCGATCCCGCATGCCCCCAAGACGCAAAGATCGGGTCGCAGCAATTCCGCGTCGCGCAAGGCGCGCGCGCCGACTGCGGCACTCACGCGCCGGTCGATGGGCCCGCCGATCATGATCAGCTCGATCTCGGGCGAACCCATGAGAATCGCAGCGATGGACGGCGTATTGGTGACGACGGTAATGGCTTCGCCACGCTCGACCATAAGCCGCGCCAGCGCCGTATTAACCGAAGAAGCGTCGAGAAACACCGTCATGCCGGGTTCTACCAGCCGCGCCAGCGCCGCGGCGAGCGCGGCCTTCGCCTGCGGTCGTTCGCAATCCCGTTCGGCAAGCGGCGAAGGTTCCGGCACGGCCCGCAGCGCACCGCCATAGACGCGCCTGCAAAGCCCGGCGGCGGCCATCTCACGCAGATCGCGCCGGATCGTATCCTCCGACACGCCGAAACTTTCCGCCAGTTCAGCCGCCAGCACGCGCCCCGACTGCTGCAGCAACTGCTGGATGCGTGCCTGTCTTTCGTGAAGCAGAAGCTCTGTCGCCATTATCCCTCAACATGCACAATCATGCAAAAATAGGCATAAACATGCATATCAGATTTTGCCTCCCGCGCAAGCGCAAAGAAATACCGCGGCGTTTGACAGCCGCGGCGTTTGCGTTTCTGACGCTTTTAAAGCGACAGTTTCGGTCTGATGGGCCGCTACGCTTCTCCCTCATCCTGAGCTTGTCAAAGGATGAGGAAAGGGAGACCTGGAGCGCGATCCGAAGATCGATCAGACTCGGCTGAAGCCCATAACGGTTACGAGTACACGACCAGCAAATCCTTGGCATCGATCTGCTCGCCCGGACGCACCAACACTTCCGCGATAGTGCCATCGCGTTCGGCATGGATGGCGGTTTCCATCTTCATCGCCTCGATGGAGAGCAGCACATCACCCTGAGAAACCGTCTGTCCGGCGGCGACCGCAACGGTGGAAACGACACCCGGCATCGGCGCACCGACATGCTTGTCATTCCCCGCCTCCACCTTGCGCCGGACACCGCCAGAGGCGCCCTTGGCGCGGTTCGGCACCTTGATGCGGCGCGGCTGGCCGTTCAGTTCGAAGAACACCGTCACCATGCCCTTCTCGTCCGTCTCGCTCATCGCCTGATTGACGATCACCAGCGTCTTGCCGCGTTCCAGATCGACAAAAACCTCTTCTTCCGGCTTGAGGCCGTAGAAATAGACCGGTGTCGGCAGAACGCTCGTGGGGCCATAGGTTTCCTGCGCCGCTGCATAATCGGTGAACACCTTCGGATACATCAGCGCCGATGCGAATTCCTGATCGGAAATCTTGTGTCCGACCGCCTGCTCGAACCCCTCACGCTCGGCATTGAGATCGGCAGGCTCCAGCAGAGCACCGGGACGCACGGTAAACGGCTCCTCGCCCTTGAGGATCTTTTTCTGCAGCGCCTTCGGCCAACCCGATGGCGGCTGGCCGAGATCGCCCCGCATCATCGACACAACCGAATCCGGGAAAGCAATGTCCTTGGCCGGATTTTCGACATCGGCAACGGTCAGGTCCTGACTGACCATCATCAGCGCCATGTCGCCGACAACCTTCGAGGACGGCGTCACCTTGACGATATCGCCGAACATGCGGTTCACGTCTGCATAGGCCTGCGCCACTTCGTGCCAGCGAGTTTCAAGTCCGAGGGAGCGCGCCTGTTCCTTCAGGTTCGTGAACTGGCCGCCCGGCATTTCATGCAGATAGACTTCCGAAGCCGGTCCCTTGAGGTCGCTTTCAAAGGCCGCATACTGGTTGCGCACCGCTTCCCAATAGAAGGAAATGCGACGGATCGAATCCGGATCGAGCCCCGGATCACGCTCGGAACCGTGCAGGGCTTCGACGATGGACCCAAGGCAAGGCTGAGATGTGTTGCCGGACAGCGCATCCATCGCAGCGTCAACGACATCGACGCCCGCATCGATTGCGGCAAGCACGGTCGCCGCCGAAATGCCCGACGTATCATGCGTATGGAAATGGATCGGCAGGTCGGTTTCCTCGCGCAGCGCCTTGAACAGAACACGGGCGGCGGCGGGCTTCAGGAGGCCCGCCATATCCTTCACCGCGATGATATGCGCGCCAGCCTTTTCAACTTCCTTCGCCAGATCGACATAATATTTAAGATCGTACTTGGCGCGCTCCGGATTGAGAATATCGCCGGTGTAGCAGATCGCCGCTTCACAGAGCTTGTTTTCCTCCAGCACAGCATCCATCGACACGCGCATGTTCTCGACCCAGTTGAGACTGTCGAAAACACGGAACAGATCGATGCCGCCTCTGGCTGCCTCGCGCACGAAATATTTCACGACATTGTCGGGATAGGATTTGTAGCCAACCCCGTTCGCACCGCGCAGAAGCATCTGCAGAAGAAGGTTCGGGGCGCCTTCACGCACCAGCGCCAGACGCTCCCACGGATCTTCCGTGAGGAAGCGCATCGAGACGTCGAACGTCGCGCCGCCCCAGCATTCCAGAGAGAACAGGTTCGGCAGCGCCTGCGCATAGGAATTGGCAATACGGGCAATGTCATAGGTTCGCACGCGGGTGGCAAGCAGTGACTGGTGCCCGTCGCGCATGGTGGTATCGGTAATCAGCGCCCGCTTTTCATTGCGCACCCATTCGGCGAATTTCTTCGGTCCAAGCTGGTCCAGACGCTGCTTGGTGCCATCCGCCACTGGCTTATCGCCGAACCACGGCACGCGCGGCCTTGCGGCATCCTTGGCCGGCTTTGCCCGGCCCTTGGTCTCCGGGTGACCGTTGACCGTCACATCGGCTATATAGGTCAGAAGCTTGGTGGCGCGATCCTGACGCTTCACCTGCTCGAACAGTTCCGGCGTGGTGTCGATGAAGCGCGTGGTGTAGTCGTTCGCCTGAAACTTCGGATGATTGATGATCGCTTCGAGGAAGGTCAGGTTCGTCGCCACGCCGCGAATGCGGAATTCGCGGAGCGCCCGGTCCATGCGGCGAATGGCTTCAAGAGGCGTTGCGCCCGAAGCCGTCACCTTGACGAGCAGCGGATCGTAATAGCGGGTAATGAACGCGCCCGAATAGGCCGTGCCGCCATCGAGGCGAATGCCGAAGCCCGACGCCGAGCGATAAGCCTGAATGCGCCCGTAATCGGGGATGAAATTCTGTTCCGGGTCTTCCGTGGTGATGCGGCACTGAAGCGCATGGCCGTTGAGACGAATATCCTCCTGACGCGGCACGCCCGATTCCGGCGTTCCGATGGCAAAGCCTTCGAGGATATGAATCTGCGCCTTGACGATATCGATACCAGTCACCTGCTCGGTGACGGTATGCTCAACCTGAATACGCGGGTTGACCTCGATGAAATAGAACTTGCCCGTATCGGCATCCATCAGAAACTCGACCGTACCGGCACCGATATAATCGGTGGCATGGGCAATCTTCAGGCCATAGCTTGCCAGTTCCTGGCGTTGCGCATCATTGAGATACGGTGCTGGCGCCCGCTCCACGACCTTCTGGTTGCGGCGCTGGATCGAGCAGTCGCGCTCGAAAAGATGGACCGCATTGCCATGGGTATCGCCCAATATCTGCACTTCGACATGGCGCGCGCGTTCGATCAGCTTTTCGAGATAGACCTCATCCTTGCCGAAAGCCGCCTTGGCCTCGCGCTTGGCTTCCGTCACCTCGCGCGCGAGATCGGCTTCGGCGCGGATCGCGCGCATGCCCCGACCGCCGCCGCCCCAGCTCGCCTTCAGCATCAGCGGATAGCCGATCTGGCTCGCCAGCTTCTTCACTTCCTCCATGTCGTCGGGAAGCGGATCGGTGGCCGGAACCACCGGCACGCCGATTTCGATGGCGAGATTGCGCGCGGCAACCTTGTTGCCGAGGCGGCGCATGGTCTCCGGCTTCGGACCGATGAAGATGATGCCGTTTTCGGCGCAGGCTTCGGCAAATTCAGGGCTTTCGGACAACAGGCCGTAGCCCGGATGGATCGCATCGGCGCCCGAAAGCCTGGCAACGCGGATGATTTCATCAATGGAAAGATAGCTTTCAATCGGACCGAGATCGCGACCCAGATGCGGCCCGCGACCGACCTGATAGCTTTCATCGGCCTTGAAGCGATGCAGGGAAAGTTTGTCTTCCTCGGCCCATATGGCCACCGTTTTGAGCCCCAGCTCATTGGCGGCGCGGAATACGCGGATTGCAATTTCAGATCGGTTGGCGACCAGAATTTTCCGGATAGGCTTTTGGGCGAAAGACAAGGCAGATCTCCCTAACTGCAATGACAAAGGCGCCATTGCTTAACCTGCAATAGACACGAGCGCAAACAAACTGTGCAACCGGGAGATAAAAACAAAATGCCCGACCAAAAGCCGGGCAGATTGATGAATTTTGCAGCACATTATGCTAATATATCAGGCACAAGAGCGGCTCCTATTATGAAGCAATCATCAGAACCGCTCTAAGCATCTGTGTTCTCGCATTATCCAACGCAAAACCGCTTCGCGCTTTTGCTGGAAATGCTCCATTACTTCTGGAAGTAATTATACTTGCCGTCTTCGCCCTTGCGCCATTCAAACATCACATAGGGCGAAAGGCTCGGATCGCCCTTTGCGTCGAAGGTGATGTCGCCGAGCACGGTCTTGAACGGCCCCTTTTCCTTCATCGCGGTTGCAACTTCCTGCGGATCGTTGCTTCCGGCTGCATTGGCGGCATTAACCAGCGACTGCACGCCCGCATAGGCGTAGAAGGTATAGGCTTCCGGCTCGAAGCCCTTGTCGCGGAAAGTCTTGATCAGATCGGCATTCGACTTGTCGTCGCGCGGATCGGGACCGAAGGTGTTCATCACGCCAGCTACCGCATCACCGGCAATCGAGGCCAGTTCGTTGGACACGATGCCGTCGCCGGAAATGAACTGGGCCTTGAGGCCCTGGTCAGCCATCTGGCGAATGAGCAGGCCGGCTTCCGGGTGCATGCCACCCCAGTAAACTGCAGTGATTCCGGCAGCCTTCATCTTGGAGATGAGCGCCGAGAAATCCTTGTCGCCCTGGTTCACGCCTTCATAGAGCGCTTCCTTCATGCCGCTTTCGTTAAGCGACTTCTTGGTCTCGTCGGCAAGGCCCTGACCATAAGGCGTCTTGTCGTGAAGGATCGCGACTTTGCCATCCTTGTAATTGTCGGCCATGTACTTGCCAGCAACAATTCCCTGCTTGTCGTCGCGACGGCAGGTGCGGAACGTGTTCCACAATTCGCGCTCGGTGAAGGTCGGGTTGGTGGTGCCGGGTGCAATCATCAGCACGCCATTTTCGGCATAGATGTCCGAAGTCGGAATGCTGACGCCGGAATTGAAGTGACCGATGACGAACTGGACGCCGTCACCGACGAACTTGTTGGCAACCGAAATGCCCTGCTTCGGATCGGCAGCGTCGTCGCCGTAGACGATCGTGATCTGCTCGCCATTCATGCCGCCCTTGGCATTGGCTTCTGCGACTGCCGCTTCGACACCGCGCTTGATCTGCTCGCCGAAAGCCGCCTGGCTGCCGGTCAGCGGTGCGCCGACGCCAAGCTGGATGTCGGCAAACGATACGCCGCCCATTGCAACCAGTGCCGAGAGGCAGACGCCGCAGAATAAGGATTTCTTCATTTCAGTTGCTCCCACTAAACGCATCCCGGAAATTTGACCGTTCCCGGAACGCGCATCAAAATAGTCATTCAGAGCGGCGTTCCGATCCGATCGGACGACCGCCGTTTTTGCAGGCCTGCGCAGCCACAGCGAAGCACCGCGCACAACCCGATATTCGAATGGGAGACCGACATCAGCCTTTGGAACGCTATCTGGGCTTCGAACTGCCCGCGTCGAAACTGGTCCTCCCACCAGATTGCAAGACCAAACATAGAGAATCGCCCTACATCTGGATGCAATTGTAGATAGATTCCCTTTCCGACTGAAAGTAAAGTAATGATTTCGTCTATATTCTGCGTTTCACGCATGACTTTATGCGGAACAGAGCGCCGCAAACGAAAATGCCCGGCATAAAGCCGGGCATTTCCTCTGATCGGCAAAGAATATAAGCGTAACTTACTGCTGAACGTAAGTATATTTTCCGTCAGCGCCCTTTTCCCACTTGTACATGACGTAACCTGGGAGCTTCGGATCGCCCTTTTCGTCATAGGAGAGATCGCCGAGCACGGTCTTGAACGGGCCCTTTTCCTTCAGCGCCTTGGCGATTTCCTGCGGGTCGTTGCTGCCGGCAGCCTTTGAGGCCTGCGCCAGCGACTGAACCGCCGCATAGGAATAGAGCGTGTAGGCTTCAGGCTCGAAACCGGCGTCGCGGAACTTCTTCACCAGTTCGGCATTGTTCGGGTTGTTGCGCGGATCGGGACCGAAGGTGTTGAGCGTGCCTTCGACAGCCGGACCGGCAATCGAAGCCAGTTCGTTGGAAACAATACCGTCGCCCGAGATGAACTGGGCCTTCACGCCCTGATCGGCCATCTGGCGGATGATGAGACCGGCTTCCGGATGCAGGCCGCCCCAGTAAACCACCGTCACGCCTGCCTGCTTGAGCTTGGCGATCAGAGCGGAGAAGTCCTTCTCACCAACGTTGACGCCTTCATAGAGGGCTTCCTTGGTGCCAAGCTCGTTGAGCTTCTTCTTGGTTTCGTCGGCAAGGCCCTGACCGTATGGGGTCTTGTCGTGAATGACGGCGATCTTCGCATCCTTGAAATGGTCGAAGATGTATTGGCCAGCCACGATGCCCTGCTGGTCGTCACGGCCGCAGGTGCGGAACGTGTTCCACAGCTGGCGCTCGGTATAGACCGGATTGGTCGCGGCAGGCGAGATTTCGAGAATGCCGTTTTCGGCATAGACTTCCGAAGCCGGGATCGAAACGCCCGAGTTGAAGTGACCGATGACATATTTCACGCCGTCGGCTGCGAATTTGTTGGCAACCGAAATGCCCTGCTTCGGATCCGAAACGTCATCGCCGAGCGAGATCGTTATTTTCTCGCCATTGATGCCGCCCGCATCGTTGACTTCCTTGATGGCGGCTTCCGCCCCCTTCTGGATCTGTGCGCCATAAACGGCGTTCGGGCCGGTCAAGGGTGCACCGATACCCAGAATTACATCAGCCCAAGCCGAGCCCCCGAAAGACATTACTGCTGCAAGAGCAACACCTGCCAAAAGTGATTTCTTCATTGTTGGAACTCCCATCATTGTATTTACCCCGAACGATGTTTTGCATCGCCTTATTTTCTTGCTGATTACTCAGCAATATCTACGCTGAATCTTATTACTGTCAACGTGATCTTGTAAAAAAGCTTCGCCGCATGGCGGCGAAGCTTTGAAATTATTTTGCCTTCCAGCTCAGTGGCGAAGCTTTCTCATAAAGCCAGCCATACTGCCGCACCATTTGCTTGGTGCGGGTGTAGCGAAAGCCGACCGTGCCGATAATCATCAGGACGATCGTGTCCACCAGATAGTAGTGGAACGAAAGAAGCGTCCCCTCGAACAGTGCGAAGTGGATGAAACGCACCGCAGCGCCGAGCGGGATCAGGTAGATCAGCAGCTGCGGATAGGTGCGCCAGGTCGAAGCACAGGCACGCCCCGTCATCCAGGCAGCCCAGCCGCCAAGCAGACAGGTGATGAGGAAAAACAACCAGAATGACGGTTCTTCGTAGAGAATACCTTGCATGATTTCCTCCTAGTGCCTTCCGCCTTCGAGATAGGCGGCACGGACTTCCGGATCGGCCAGCAGTTCGCGGCCTGCGCCGCTCATGGTGATCGAGCCGTTGACCATCACATAACCGCGGTCTGCGAGCTTCAGCGCACCGAATGCGTTCTGCTCGACGAGGAATACCGTCAGCCCCTGCGTGCGGTTCAGTTCCTTGATCGCCTCGAAGATCTGCTTCACGATCAGCGGCGCCAGACCGAGCGACGGCTCGTCCAGAAGCAGGAGCTTCGGACGCGCCATCAGTGCGCGGGCGATTGCCAGCATCTGCTGTTCGCCGCCCGAAAGCGTGCCGCCGCGCTGGTTGATACGCTCCTTCAGCCGTGGGAACAGGTCGAACATCAGCTTTACGTCTTCATCGAAATATTGCTGATTGTCGAGGCTTGCGCCCATCTGGAGGTTTTCCAGAACGGTCATGCGCGGGAAGATGCGACGGCCTTCCGGCGACTGCGCGATGCGCAGCTTGGCGATCTCGTGCGGCGGCATGGACGTGATATCCTTGCCATTGAACAGGATGCGGCCGGTACGCGCCTTCGGTGAGCCGAAAATCGTCATCATCAGCGTCGATTTGCCGGCGCCGTTTGCGCCGATCAGCGCCACGATCTCGCCCTCGTCGACAGTCAGGTCGATGCCCTTCAAGGCGCAAATATTGCCGTAATAGGTTTCAACCTTCTCGACGGCCAGAAGCGGTTGCTTTTTCTGCATGGTTTCAGCCTGCATCATTCGCCTCCCTTCCTGGGCTTGCCCGGAGTTTTTGTTGAGGCTTTTGCCGGGGACTTGGCGCGTTTCGCACCACCCTTGGCAGCCTCACCCTGAGCAGCCTTCGCGGGAGCAGTCTTGTCGCCGGTCGGATCATCGGTTGCGTCAACGCCTGCGGAAGGCGTTTCGCCCTTCTCTTCGGCAATTTCCTCCTCGATGGCTTCCTCGGCGAGCTGGGCGGCGACCAGATGCGCCGGATCGACAACACCAGGCTTGTCCGCCTCTTCGATGAGTTCGGCGATTTCCTCGTCATCGACGCCGAGATAGGCGGCGATAACACGCGGATCGTTCTTGACCTCTTCCGGCGCGCCATCGGAAATCTTGGTGCCGTATTCCAGCACGATCACATGATCGGAGATTTCCATGACGACCGACATGTCGTGCTCGATCAGCAGGATCGACGTGCCGGTTTCCTTGCGGATATCGAGGAGAAGCTTATTGAGCTCCGCCGATTCGCGCGGATTGAGACCGGCGGCAGGTTCGTCGAGGCAGAGGATTTCCGGCTCGGTGCACATGGCGCGGGCGATTTCCAGACGGCGCTGATCGCCATAGGGCAGATCGCCTGCCGGATCGTCCGCACGGTCGATCAGGTTGATCTTTTCCAGCCAGTAACGCGCCTTTTCAACCGCTTCCTTCGCCGCCGACTTGTAGCCCGGCAGCCCCAGAAGGCCGAGGATCGTATAGCCGGAAGAGCGCATCAGCGTGTTGTGCTGCGCAACGAGCAGGTTTTCCAGAACGGTGAGACCCGAGAACAGGCGGATGTTCTGGAACGTGCGCGCGACCTTGGCTTGCTTGGTGATCTGGAAGTCGGGCAGGCGTTCCAGCAGGAACTTGTCGCCCGTCTTCCGGTTCATCGTCAGCATCCCGCCCGTCGGCTTGTAGAAGCCGGTGATGCAGTTGAAGACCGTGGTCTTGCCTGCACCGTTTGGGCCGATGATCGCCGTGATATCCCCACGCTTCACATTGAAGCTCAGATCGTTGATGGCGACGAGGCCGCCGAAGCGCATCGAGAGATGCTCGACCTGAAGGATGGTGTCTTTCTGAGTGTTGCCGGACATAGTGCCAGACATAGTGTTTATCTCCGCCATCAGCCGTGCCCTTCCTTGGTAAAGGCACCCGACACCATCTTCTTCTCATGCAGGAATGCACTCGGTTCTCGACTTCCGACGAAACCGCGCGGCTTCCAGACCATGACTACGACCATGGCAAGACCGAAGATGAGCATGCGGTAGAGTTCCGGCGTGAAATCCGGTCCGAAGACAGCTTTCAGGAAGCCCATTTCACGCAGGATTTCCGTGCCGCCGATCATGACGATCGCCGCAATGGCGATGCCAACCAGCGAGCCCATGCCGCCGAGAACGACGATGGCCAGAATGACGGCGGATTCAAGGAATACGAAGGATTCCGGGCTGACGAAGCCCTGGCGTGCCGCAAAGAAGGAACCGGCGAAACCACCGAACATCGCGCCCGTGGCAAAGGCCGTGAGCTTGGTCGTGGTGGTGTTGATGCCGAGCGAACGGCAGGCGATTTCGTCTTCGCGCAGCGCTTCCCACGCACGGCCAACCGGCATGCGGCGCAGGCGGATGGTGACCCAGGCCGTCAGGAGCGCCAGCAGAAGGATGACGTAATAGAGGAAGAACTTGTAGTGCGCGGCCGAGAAGGTAAGGCCGAAATAGGCTGCAAAACCGTCCTTGCTGGCATTGAAAGGCAGACCGAAGAAGGTGGCCTTGGCAATGCCGGAAACGCCGAAGGTGCCGCGTGTAACATCCGTCCAGTTGATGAGCACCAGACGGATGATTTCACCGAATGCCAGCGTCACGATGGCGAGATAGTCACCGCGCAGACGCAGAACCGGGAAGCCAAGGATGACGCCCCATGTCGCCGCCAGAATGCCCGCTATCGGCAGCAGCATCCAGAAGGACAGGCCGAAATAGGATGACAGCAGAGCGTAGGAATAAGCGCCCACTGCATAGAAGGCCACGTAACCCAGATCGAGAAGACCGGCGAGGCCCACCACGATGTTGAGGCCCCAGGCCAGCATCACATAGATGAGGATCTGGACGCCGAAATTGTCGACCCATTTGAGCGAACCCTGCCAGCCGAGGAAGGCGACGATCAGGATCGGATAGACGAAAAGGAAGGCGACGCCGAGGCGCGAGAAGTTGCGGCGCACGAAAGACGGGCTTTCGACCGCAAGGGCAGGCTGCTGCTTGCTCTTGGCAAGCTTGCGCGCCTCCAGCCAGGGCTGAGTAAAGGCAACGAACAGGAAACGGCCAATGGCGGCCAGCACGACGATGACGGCCAGCGCACCCCAGCGCTGTTGCAGCACCAGTTCATTGTTGATGTTCTGATCGGTCTTGAAACCGATGATGAGGCAGAAGAGGCCCAGCGCCAGAAGACCGGCGAAGAACCCTTCACGAATGGCCCGGCCAAAAAGGGAATCCGGGCGTGAACTCGACTGTGCAGCCATGATTATACCTTTTCGACTTCAGGACGGCCAAGAATGCCGGACGGCATGAAGATCAGCACGATGGCGAGGATCGAGAACGCGGCAACGTCCTTGTAATCGATCGAGAAATAGGCCGACCACAACGCTTCGATGAGACCGATGAGCAGGCCACCGACCACAGCGCCAGGAAGCGATCCGATACCGCCCAGAACCGCTGCCGTGAACGCCTTGACGCCGGGGATGAAGCCGTCGGCAAAGGAAATCACGCCATAGAAGGAGAGGTAGAGCGTACCGGCCACCGCCGCGAGCATCGCACCCATCACGAAGGTGAGCGAAATGACGCGATCGACATTGATGCCGAGAAGCGCCGCCATCTTCCGGTCCTGCTCGCAGGCGCGCTGCGCACGGCCGAGCGAGGTGCGGTTGACGATATACCAGAAGATCGTCAGCAGCACCGCGGTTACCACGATGACAACGATCTGCTTCAGCGAAATCGTCACATTCGTACCGAAGAGATTGAAGGAGCCGTTCAGAAGCTGAGGCACCGGCTTGTTACGCGGGCCTTGCGTAACCTGAACGAAATTCGACAAGGCAATCGACATGCCGATAGCCGTGATCAACGGCGCGAGGCGGAACGAACCGCGCAACGGCCGATAGGCCACGCGTTCGATCGTCCAGCTCCACAAGCCTGTCAGCAGCATGGCGACGATCATCATCAGAAGAAGCATCAGCGCAATCGGCAAGGCACCGATGAATGTTGTGATGATGAGAAAAACAATCAGCGCCATGAAGGCGCCGAGCATGAAGACATCGCCATGAGCAAAGTTGATCATGCCGATAATGCCATAGACCATCGTGTAGCCGATGGCGATCAGGCCATAGATCGAGCCGAGCGCGAGCCCGTTGATCACCTGCTGGAAGAAATATTCCATCGAGAAGCCACCCATTTTACCGTCCGGGGTTTTTTTGACGCATCTTTATTTCGTGCGCCTTCATTTTATTCCCGGCTATTTACACCTAACGGCTGTATAGAGGAATGCAAGCCCCTTTTGTCTCCGACAAAAGACTAAGGGCATCATCCTTCCACAAACTAGTTATGTCCCCTAACAAACGTCCTGTATATGTTTTTTTCTCCTACCCGAGGCGCCTTATTCCACATTTTTTGCACGACCGGAAAGCCAAAAAATAGGGAGGTCGTTAAGAAAATTACCGACCGTACCCACTTTATGGTCTTTGGGGCGCCAGCCTGCAAGCGCGGCTGAGCTGGATTTGGTTCCCGAACTGGAGAATTTTCACCCATACCTAGCGCCAAAACCTGTTTCCCCATTAGACCCTACGCGACTGTGAACCCGTGTGCAAAGGGATCGCGATCGTCGATGAAGATCGTGTTGTAGCCAGTCATGCGCGCCCAACCGGCGATTGACGGCACGATCGCAGGACGCCCGGCGACTTCCGCGGCGCGCTCCACGCGGCCATGGAAAAGCGAGCCGATGATGGATTCATGCACGAACTCGTCGCCCGGCTTCAGCTTGCCCTTGGCAGTCAGCTGCGCCATGCGCGCAGACGTACCGGTACCGCAGGGCGAACGGTCGATTGCCTTGTCGCCATAAAAGACTGCATTGCGGGCATGCGCTTCCGGATGCTTGGCCTTGCCGGTCCATAGAATATGGCTCAGACGATTGATGTCAGGCAGCAGCGGATGCTGGAACTTGTACTTCTCGTTCAGCCGCTGGCGCAGGACGGGACTCCAGGCGATCAGCTGCAACGCGGAATAATCTTCCATGTCCGTGTAATTTTCTTGCGGCTCGACAATGGCGTAGAAATTGCCGCCATAGGCCACGTCGACCTTGAGACTTCCAAGGTCTGGACATTCGACTTCAAGCCCCTCGGCATAAAGGAAGGCCGGGACATTGGTGAGACGAACGCGCTCGACATACTGGCCGTTCTGCTCATACTCGATGGCCACCAGACCGGCAGGCGTATCGAGATTGAGCTTGCCCGGTGTCTTCGGCGTCACCAGCCCCTGCTCTATCGCCATCGTGACGGTGCCGATGGTGCCGTGGCCGCACATCGGCAGGCAGCCGGACGTTTCGATGAAAAGCACCGCCACATCGCAATCAGGCCGCGTGGGCGGGTAGAGAATGGAGCCGGACATCATGTCGTGGCCGCGCGGCTCGAACATCAGCCCCGTGCGGATCCAGTCATATTCCGCCAGAAAATGCGCGCGCTTTTCCATCATGGTCGAACCTTCGAGGTTCGGCCCGCCGCCGGCCACCAGACGCACCGGATTGCCGCAGGTATGCCCGTCGACGCAGAAGAAGGAATGTCTTGCCATGATGGTCAGTTCCGAAAACGTTGTGGCTGGAAAGGTTCGATGTCGATTGCCGGCGCGGCACCCGTCACGAGATCGCGGATAAGCCGCCCTGTCGCCGCCGACTGCGTGAGGCCAAGATGGCCATGGCCGAAGCCGTAATAGATGTTGCCGCCCGCCGAGGCCCGGCCGATGACCGGAACGGAGTCCGGCATGGATGGCCGATAGCCCATCCATTGCCGCCCGCCTTCCGTGCGCAGGCCCGGCAGAAACATGGAAGCCTTCTTTAGCATGGCTTCGGACCGCGCGAAATTGGGCGGCAGGTCGAGCCCGCCGAATTCCACGGCCCCGCCGACACGCAGGCCCGTTTCCATCGGCGTGATGACGAAACCGTGGCCGGGGAAAGTCAGCTGGCGCTTCACATCGAAACTGCCGACCGGCAGGGTCGTATTGTAACCGCGTTCCGTGTCGAGCGGCACTGCATCGCCAAAACCTTTGGCGAGATCACGTGACCAGGCACCGGTCATCAGGACAAGGTGCGCCGCCCGGATTTCGGTCCCGTCATCGAGACGAACGCTCGCCCCGCCATTGCCCGGCCTTGCATCCGCGACCTTTGCTTGAAGGAAGCGTGCGCCCCTGCTTTCCGCATAGGCCCAGATCGCCTTGCCGAACAGCTTCGGATCGCTGACATTCTTCCAGCCCGGAACGAAAGTTCCGGCTACGAAACGCGGGCTCAGGCCCGGCTGCAATTCGGCAAGCCGATCACCGCGCACGTGTTCATAGGCAATTCCGGCATCTTCCCGAACATCCCAGCCGGGCTGCGAGGCCGCAAGCTCGGCTTCGCTCTCGTAAAGTTCCAGGTTGCCGTTTTCGCGCAAGCGATCGCGCAGGCCCGCCCTGTCGATCAGGCCCATCATCTCGCTGCCGGCAAGCCGCATGATGTCGGCCTGCGCAATCGCGGTTCTTGCCAAAGCATCCGCGCTGCTGGCGCGCCAGAACCGATAAAGCCAGGGCACCATTTTTGGAAAATAGGAGGGACGGATCGTAAACGGACCGAGCGGGTCCATCAACCAGCCCGGCACCTTGCGCATGACACCCTTGGAGGCGAGCGGAAGAATGTCGGAGAAAGCAAGCGCCGCGGCATTGCCCGAGCTGGTTTCCTCGCAAATGCCGGTTCTGTCGATAACCAGAACCTGACGCCCCGCCTCGGCAAGCAAGGCCGCAGTGGCGACGCCGACGATACCGCCGCCGATAATCAGAACATCCTGCTGACCCTGCGGATCAGATTTCATCGTATACGGCTCCCCACCGGATTCAATTTTGCCTTGTGTCTTGCCGAAAAACCGGCAGAGACCGTCGCTTCGGCCAATCGGCAATCGCCATGTTCAACGCCAGCACCCGATTTCTGTCCATCGATTTTTTGGAATGACGCTGTGCTGAAAGCTTGCCATCGCTTGAAAAAGCCACAAAGGCCAAGTTAGGGATCGACAATGCAAATCGCCTCTTATTGATATATCAGAGATATATCTATAGGATTGAACTATGTCAATCGTCGTAACCACAAGGCATGAACGGCATGGAAGAAACGAACGTTCGAGACAGGCTGACGCGGAGCCCGGCAAACATGCCGCTGGCCACCATGGACAGCTGGGGTAGCGAAAGCCTCGCCGAGCAGGCCTATCGCATTCTGGAACGGTCTATCGTCACGCTGGAACTGGAACCGGGGACGGTCGTCAACGAGCGCACGCTGATCGAGCTGACCGGCATGGGCCGCACGCCCATGCGCGAGGCCATTCAACGGCTCGCCTGGGAGGGCCTTGTGGAAGTGCGCCCGCGTTCAGGCATTGCCATCGCGGCAATCGACCCGAAAGATTTCATCAAGGTGCTGGATGCCCGCGAAGGCGTCGAGCGCGTTCTGGCGCGCGATGCGGCGCGCTTCGGCAGCCCGCGTGACTATGAACGGCTCGAAGCGGCGGCAGCAGCCATGCGGCAGGCAATTCCCGATGAAGATGTGGCGCTGTTTCTGGATGCCGACAAGGCATTCGACATCGTTCTGGGTGCGGCTGCGAGCAACCCCTACGCAGCCCGTATCGCCGCTCCCTTGCAGAGCCACAGCCGCCGCTTCTGGTACCGGCTCCGCCCCTCGAGCGGCATAGCCGGTTCGGCCAATGCCCACGCAACATTGATTGAAGCGATCGTTTCCCGCCAGCCGGAACGGGCGAGCGACACGGCCAGCGAACTCATGGCCTATCTGCGGACGCTCGCCCCCTGATTTCCGGCCCCGGGGCTCAGCGTGCCCGCGAAGACCGACGAGACCGCTCATTGCTCCGCACATTCACGGCAGCAGCAAAAGCCGTATCAAAGATCAGCCCGTCATCGGTATTCACGTCATTCAAGGCCTGGGCATAGGCATGCCGTGTCCCGCGCGCCATATCCTTTGCCTGCACCGCCGCGACCGCAAGCACCGCGCACAAACCCACGACAGCCTGAGATGAATGACGCATCTCGAACGCTCCCATCACGCTTCCACGCTCGTCACACTTTCCGAGATTGACCGCGACCATTGGACCGTTCGGCTGCGACGGAAAGATGGCGCGGCAGGTTCAATTTCGAGACGCCAGCTCACGAAATCGTAATCAGCCAAAGAAAAAGCCGAAGCTGTCGCTTCGGCTTCCGGTCATTGTTGAGACTGGCAACATTAATGGGATTTGTTCATCGAATCCGACATCTTGCGAAGCACGTTGAGCGCGATGTTCAGCTCCTCGTCGCTTACGCCCTCGAGAAGGTCTTCGCGCACGTCTCCGGCAAGCTTCACGACCTGTTCGGCCAGAATCTTGCCTTCTGCCGTCATGACGACGCGCTTGGCGCGGCGGTCGCCCTGGACCGTCTGCCGTTCGATGAAGGATTGCCGCTCCAGACCATCGAGCAGGCGAACCATGGTCGCATTCTCGATTTCCAGCGCTTCCGCCAGTTCCTTCTGGTAAAGGCCTTCCTGTTCCATCAGCGCAAGCAGGGTGCGCGCACGGGCCAATGTCAGGCCCCGCTCCTTCACCCGTGCGTCGAAGACAGTGCGAAGCCTGCGATTAACCTTCGCCATGGCATCAATCATTTCAGCTCTGAGGTCCGCCGTATCCATGCCAATCGCCTTATATATTAGTAAACTAATGATTGCGAACTTGGATAGATCGCTGCCGAACCATTTTCAAGCGAACTTCCTGAACTCACGCAAGCGTGATGGGATTTAACGCCAATATGACAGTTCTGCGAACAAATTCACTGCCGTGCCAGTGATCTGAAAAAGAAAAAGCGGGCACAAGCCCGCTTTCACGAAAACGATAGAATTGCAGCCGATCAGGCCGGCATGATCGTTCCCTGCAGCGTCATCAGCTGGTGCAGGAAGATTTCCGCCTTGGTGCGATGCTCGTTTGTCGAGGCATCTTCCAGATGCTTGCGGGCTTCCTCGATGCGGCGCTGAATGTCTGCCGGATTGATATCGTCCACATGGGTGGCCGATTCAGCCAAAACGGTGCAGCTCTGCGGGGTGATATCAGCGAAACCGCCGAAGACCACGTAGGAGTCGGACTTGCCGTCGGCAAGCTTCACCGAAACGACACCCGGCATGATCGTCGTCATCAGCGGCGAATGACCGGCGAGAGCCGTCAGATAGCCTTCGCTACCCGGAATGACGACTTCCGTCACCTGCGCGGAAAGCAGGAGCCGTTCAGGCGACACGAGTTCGAATTGGAAAGCTTGAGCCATGGTTCTCACTTGAATTCAAAAGCACGGTTCCGAAAATTAAACCGGTTTTCGGAAAAGTCATGCTTAAACAAAATGATTGGCTTTCACGGCGGGCCTTGCGGCCCACCGGGAAATTCAATTCATCAAGCAGCTTCTGCTGCCAGCTTCTTGGCCTTCTCGAGAGCTTCCTCGATGCTGCCCACCATGTAGAAGGCAGCTTCCGGAAGATGATCGTAATCGCCAGCGCAAAGGCCCTTGAAGCCCTTGATGGTGTCGGCGAGATCGACCAGCTTGCCCGGCGAACCGGTGAAGACTTCGGCCACGAAGAACGGCTGCGACAGGAAGCGTTCGATCTTGCGGGCGCGGGCGACGGTGAGCTTGTCTTCTTCAGACAGTTCGTCCATGCCCAGGATCGCGATGATGTCCTGAAGGGCCTTGTAGCGCTGCAGGATCGACTGAACCTGACGGGCGACGGCGTAGTGTTCGTCACCAACGACCTTCGGGTCGAGCATGCGCGACGTGGAGTCGAGCGGGTCAACAGCCGGGTAGATACCCTTTTCAGCGATCGAGCGCGACAGAACGGTCGTTGCGTCCAGGTGGGCGAACGAGGTGGCTGGCGCCGGGTCGGTCAAGTCGTCGGCAGGGACGTAAATCGCCTGGACCGAGGTGATCGAACCCTTGGTTGTGGTGGTGATGCGTTCCTGCATGGCGCCCATGTCGGTTGCCAGCGTCGGCTGATAGCCCACAGCGGAAGGAATACGGCCGAGAAGAGCCGACACTTCCGAACCTGCCTGCGTGAAGCGGAAGATGTTGTCCACGAAGAACAGAACGTCCTGACCCTGGTCACGGAAGTTTTCAGCAACCGTCAGACCGGAAAGGGCAACACGAGCGCGGGCACCCGGGGGTTCGTTCATCTGACCGTAAACGAGGGCTGCCTTGGAGCCTTCGCCGCCGCCGAGCTTGTTAACGCCCGACTCGATCATTTCATGGTAAAGGTCGTTACCTTCACGGGTACGCTCACCGACGCCTGCGAACACGGAGTAACCGCCGTGCGCCTTGGCGACGTTGTTGATGAGTTCCATGATGAGAACGGTCTTGCCAACGCCTGCACCGCCGAAGAGGCCGATCTTGCCGCCCTTGGCGTAAGGAGCGAGAAGGTCAACGACCTTGATGCCCGTGACCAGAATTTCGGCTTCGGTCGACTGCTCGATATATTCCGGAGCGCTCTGGTGGATGGCGCGGGTTGCCGTGGTCTTGATCGGACCGGCTTCGTCAACCGGCTCACCGATGACGTTCATGATGCGGCCAAGCGTTTCGACGCCGACCGGAACCATGATCGGCTCGCCAGTGTCGCGTGCTTCCTGACCGCGAACCAGACCTTCAGTCGCATCCATGGCGATGGTGCGCACGGTGTCTTCGCCGAGGTGCTGGGCGACTTCGAGAACCAGGCGGTTGCCTTGGTTGTCGACTTCAAGCGCGTTCAGGATCAGCGGCAGCTGGCCTTCCGGGAACTTGACGTCGACGACAGCGCCGATGACCTGCGTAATGTGGCCGACTGTGCCAGTGGCTGCAGTCTTGGGAGCGGCAGACTTGGCTGCTGCGGTGGTCTTGGGCGCCGCTTTCTTGGCAGGCGCCTTCGCCGCTGGCTTTGCTTCGGCCGCGGCGGTAGTTTTCGGGGTCGCTGCTTTTGCCATCGATCCTTACCTTCCGTTAGCATGATCCCGAAAAGTTGCAGACTTTCCGGGAAATCATGCGGTAAACCAAACTCTAGAGCGCTTCCGCGCCCGAAATGATTTCGATCAGTTCCTTGGTGATCTGCGCCTGACGCTGGCGGTTGTACGTGATCGACAGCTTGTTGATCATGTCGCCCGCATTGCGCGTCGCATTGTCCATCGCGCTCATCTTCGCGCCCATCTCGCCCGCGACATTTTCCAGCAGAGCACGGAAAATCTGGACCGAGATATTGCGCGGGATCAGCGTCGACAGGATCGCCGCGGGATCAGGTTCGTATTCGTAGATCGCATCGCCTGCGGTCTCGCCGCCCGCACTGTCGCCAGCCGAAGCCGGGATCAGCTGCTGTGCGGTCGGAACCTGGGAGATCACCGACTTGAATTCGGAGTAGAACAGCGTGCAGACGTCGAAAGCGCCTTCCTCGAACAGCTTGATGATCTTGTGGCCGATCTGGTCGGCATGCACAAAAGCGAGCTGCTTGACTTCGCGCAGATCGACATGATCGACCAGCAGGCTGGCAAATTCGCGACGCAGAATATCCGCGCCCTTCTTGCCGACCGTGATGATCTTGACCGTCTTGCCTTCAGCGAGGAGCTTGCGGGCATGATCGCGCGCAAGACGCGCGATCTGGCTGTTGAAACCGCCGCAAAGGCCACGTTCTGCGGTGCAGACGACGAGCAGATGCACGTCGTCCTTGCCCGTACCGGCCATCAGGGCCGGCGCATCTTCGCCGGTGACGTTCTGCGCGATATTCGCGAGAACGGCGCCCATGCGCTGCGAGTAAGGCCTTGCGGCTTCCGCAGCTTCCTGGGCACGGCGCAGCTTCGCCGCGGCGACCATTTGCATCGCCTTGGTGATTTTCTGCGTCGCCTTGACCGAGGCGATACGGTTTCTCAGATCCTTTAGTGAAGGCATCCGTTCATCCCGTCACAAGTTTCAGGCAAAGGACTTGGCGAAAGCGTCGATCGCTGCCTTGAGCTTGGCCTTGAGGTCATCGGTAATGGCTTTCTCGTTGCGGATGCCATCGAGCACATCCTTGTGCTCGGTGCGCAGCGAAGCGAGAAGACCTTCTTCGAACTTGCCAACCTGGCTGACGGCAAGCTTGTCGAGATAGCCGTTAACACCGGCGAAAATCACAGCAACCTGCTCTTCCGTCTTCAGCGGCGAGAACTGCGGCTGCTTCAGGAGTTCGGTCAGGCGCGCACCGCGGTTCAGAAGGCGCTGCGTTGCAGCGTCAAGGTCGGAACCGAACTGTGCGAAGGCAGCCATTTCACGATACTGGGCGAGCTCGCCCTTGATCGAACCGGCAACCTGCTTCATGGCCTTGATCTGGGCCGAGGAACCAACACGCGAAACCGACAGACCGACGTTAACAGCCGGACGGATACCCTGATAGAACAGGTTGGTTTCGAGGAAGATCTGGCCGTCGGTGATCGAGATCACGTTGGTCGGAATGAAGGCGGAAACGTCATTGCCCTGCGTTTCGATGACCGGCAGAGCCGTCAGCGAGCCAGCGCCGTTTTCGTCGTTGAGCTTTGCAGCGCGTTCGAGAAGACGGGAGTGCAGGTAGAAAACGTCGCCCGGATAAGCTTCGCGGCCCGGAGGACGACGCAGCAGAAGCGACATCTGACGATAAGCAACGGCCTGCTTGGACAGATCGTCATAGCCGATGAGGGCGTGCTGGCCGTTGTCACGGAAATATTCGCCCATCGCGCAGCCCGCAAATGGTGCGAGATACTGCATCGGAGCCGGATCGGAAGCGGTAGCCGCGATAACGATCGAATATTCCAGAGCGCCGCGTTCTTCGAGAACCTTGACGAACTGGGCAACGGTCGAACGCTTCTGGCCGACGGCGACGTAGACGCAGTACAGCTTGTCCTTGTCCGGGCCGTTATCGTGAATCGGCTTCTGGTTCAGGAAGGTGTCGAGGATGATGGCGGTCTTGCCGGTCTGACGGTCACCGATGACCAGCTCGCGCTGCCGCGGCCAACCGGGATCAGGGCGTCGATGGCCTTGAGGCCGGTCGACATCGGCTCGTGAACCGACTTGCGCGGGATGATGCCAGGCGCCTTGACGTCGACCCGGCGGCGTTCCTTGGCCTTGATCGGGCCCTTGCCGTCGATCGGATTGCCGAGAGCATCGACAACGCGGCCGAGCAGTTCCGGACCGACCGGAACGTCCACGATTGCGCCGGTACGCTTGACGACGTCGCCTTCCTTGATGTCGCGGTCGGCACCGAAGATAACGACGCCGACATTGTCGCTTTCAAGGTTCAGCGCCATGCCGCGAATGCCACCGGGGAATTCGACCATTTCACCGGCCTGAACATTGTCCAGACCGTAGACGCGGGCGATACCGTCGCCAACGGACAGAACCTGACCGACCTCGGAGACCTCAGCCTCCTTGCCGAAGTTCTTGATTTGCTCTTTCAGGATAGCGGAAATTTCCGCGGCGCGGATGTCCATCAGCCGACCTCTTTCAGTGCAAGCTTGAGAGAAGAAAGTTTAGTGCGAAGGGACGTGTCGATCTGACGCGAACCCATCTTGACGATAAGACCGCCGAGGATCGACGGATCGACGGTGACATTGATCGTCACGTCCTTGCCGGCCACGCCCTTCAGCGTTGCCTTCAATTCGTTCTGCTGCGCCGCGCTCAATTCGTGCGCGGAGACGACATCGGCGGAGATTTCGCCACGATGCTCGGCAGCAATCTTGCGGAAAGCGGCGATGATGCCCGGCAGGGCGAAAAGACGGCGGTTCCGCGCGACGACGCGCAGGAAATTTCCGACCAGACCCTTGATGCCCGCCTTATCGGCGAGAGCGCCGATGGCGTGAAGCTGATCTTCCGAGGAAAATACCGGACTGGAGATCAGTCGCTTGAGGTCTTCGCTTCCGCTCAGAAGCGCCTCGAAACGGTCAAGATCTTTTTCCACAGCTGCAACGGATTTCGCGTCGAGCGCGAGCTCGAAAAGAGATCCGGCGTAACGCTGTGCGACACCTGAAATGAGCGAAGACGTTTCAGCCACGAACAACCTGCTCTCTACGTTGAAACCATCCTTTTGGGGTCCAATCTTGCTCAGGACGCCAAGCCGATGATTTTATTGAATGTTTCCGGAAAACCACTGACGCGCGAGCACATCAACACCGAAATGTGATTGCCGTCTAGCATAGACGAACAGGACTCGCAACACGCGAATCCGGCACTTTTGTGTAAGATTTGCCGCCTTTCGCGGTCAAAAAAGTCGCATCTGCTTGGGCGATGCACTCTTCCCTCACACAGCCTGCACGCCTGACGTGCAAAACCCGTCCGGTTCCGCTCAGGAAATGAAGCCGAATGCGTAGAGCAGCGGACCGGCGGCCAGCACGAATTCGACCAGTGCCGCCAGGCTGCCATAGAAGCGCCCGCCGGTCGGTCCGCCCCTGCGCCCGCCCGCATCGGACATCATCGAAATGAAGCGTCCGAACAGAGCGAATCCCCACACGGCGCCTAGAACGACCCAGAGAAAGGGCTGCGCGAAGATAAGGCATCCGAGCCCCACGCCAAGATAAGGACCGGCGAGCGTCGCGCGGATGGAACCGTAACCTTCGGGACGGCCGTTGATCGGCTGAAGCCGCAGCAGCTTCATGGTTATGCCGGGCGCAAAAAGCATGACAAGACCGGCCAGCGCCGTCAGGGCCGCAGAGCCCCAGGCGAGCCATTCTCCGGTCGTGGCAGGAAGATAGAATTCCATCGCATTTCCCCTTTCGGCACCCTCGTCGTTTCAGGCCATATAACGGAATTTGGCGTCACGTTCCATCCTGTGCAGGCTGTTCGGATTCTGGTTAGAGCATGTCCTGTTTTTCCTGAATCGTTGGAAATGCTCTATCTGTTTGTTTATCGCGCGTCTTATCCGAAAACCGGTCCCCACTTTTCCGGATGCGCTCTACAGGAAGCTTTGCGGATCGATATCCACCTGCACCCTGATCGAGCCTTTTTCCTTCGGCCCGTTGGCGAGCAAGGCACGGATAAATCCTTGAATATCCGCGCGTTTTGTCCCGTGCACCAGAATGCGGAAACGGTGCCTCCCGCGCACTAGCGCAAGCGGCGCTTCGGCAGGCCCCAGCACTGAAACCTCCGGGGAGGAAGGTGCGGCGCGACGCAGCGCCCGCGCATGGTTTTCAGCGTCGGGCCGGTTGTCGGCGGAAATGATCAGCGCCGCAAGCCGTCCGTAGGGCGGCAGCGCGCTGCGCTCTCGCTCCTCGATTTCGCGGGCGTAGAACGCCTCCGCGTCGCCGCTGACTATGGCCCGCATCACCGGGTGGTCAGGCTGATAGGTCTGGAGAAGGCCAAGGCTCTTGCGCCCGGTTCGCCCGGCGCGGCCCGTCACCTGATTGAGCAGCTGGAAGGTGCGCTCGGCGGCGCGCGGATCGCCATTGGCAAGCCCCAGATCGGCGTCCACCACCCCTACCAGCGTCATGTTGGGAAAATTGTGCCCCTTGGCGACAAGCTGGGTGCCGATCACGATATCCGCCTCGCCTTTTGCGATAGCATCGAGTTCCAGCCTGAGCCGCTTCACGCCCCCCGCCATATCAGACGAAAGAACGATGATTCGCGCCTTGTCGAAGGTGCCGGCCACTTCCTCGGCAATGCGTTCCACGCCGGGACCGCAGGCGACCAGATGATCCAGCGTACCGCATTCGGGACAGGCCTGCGGAACCGGCTCGTGATAGCCGCACTGGTGACACATGAGCTGCCCGCGAAAGCGGTGCTCCACCAGCCAGCTCGAGCATTGCGGGCACTGGAAGCGATGGCCGCAGACCCTGCACAGCGTCAGGGGCGCATAGCCGCGCCGGTTGAGGAACAAAAGCGCCTGTTCGCCGCGCTCCACCGTCTTGCCGACAGCTTCGGTCAGTGCGGGCGACAGAAACCGGCCCGGCGGCGGTGGAGAACGCCGCATGTCGATGGTCTTCAGGTCGGGAAGTGCAGCTTCCGCATAGCGTCCGTAGAGCTTGATTCGCTTGTAGCGGCCCTGCTCCGCATTGACCTGGCTTTCGATGGAGGGCGTGGCCGATGCCAGCACCACCGGAAAGCCGCTGATGTGGCCGCGCACCACCGCCATGTCGCGGGCATTGTAGAAAACCCGGTCCTCCTGCTTGTAGGCCGGGTCGTGTTCTTCATCGACGACGATCAGCCCCAGTTCCTTGAAGGGCAGGAAAAGCGCCGACCGTGCGCCCGCCACAACCCGCACGGTCCCTTCCGCGATCTGCCGCCAGACACGCTCGCGGGTGCGCGGCGCAAGGTCGGAATGCCATTCAGCGGGCTTTGCCCCGAACCGGTCATGGAAACGGTCGAGAAACTGCTGGGTCAGCGCGATTTCGGGCAGGAGAATCAGCACCTGCCTGCCCTGCTCGATCGCCTTGGCGACCGCTTCGAAATAAACTTCCGTTTTGCCCGAACCGGTCACGCCGTCGAGAAGCGAAACCGAGAAACCGCCAGCTTCAACCGCTTCCGACAGCATTTCAGCCGCCGCCTGCTGGTCTTCCGAAAGCGTGGCGCGCGCATAGTCGATATCCGGCCTTGCCACCACGGCTGGCGGCGGCAGCATGACTTCCTCGAAAACGCCTTGCGCCTTCAGCCCGTCCACGACCGTCATCGAGACGCCCGCCGCATGGGCAAGCCCGGATCTGGTCCAGGCAAGCCCGTCGCGGGCAAGTTCCATCACGCGCGACCGCGCTTCGGTCATACGCTCCGGCTCACCGCCGGAATAACGAAGGCCCGGCACCGATGGCTCGGGATCGAATGCGGCCGGCACGCGCAGGACCATGCGCGCCACCATGCCGGGCGGCGACAGCGTGTAGTCCGCTGCCCAGCGCATGAAGCGCAGCATGTCGGCGCCCACCGGCGGACAATCGAAGACCTCGGAAATTTCCCGCAATTTTCTGGCATCGACCGCATCGGTTTCACCCTCGCAGACGATCCCCGCCACCTCACGCGGTCCAAGCGGCACGCGCACGATCGATCCGGGCTGGACGTTCATACCCGCCGGAACCATATATGAGTAAGGCCGCTCCGCGGGCATGGGCACGAGCACGGGAACCACCCGTGGCGCGAGCTCCGGAAACAGACCAGAAATTGGGTTTGCAATATCGTGCGAATCTTTCGACATGATCGCGTGACCTTGGCGCGGCTTTGCGCTAAAGAAAAGCCACCTTCCAGGAATTAAATGGTTTTAAATTCCTCAAATCCACCCGCGCTCATTATGGAGGAACGCTGTTATGAAGTTTTTCGTGGACACTGCGGACGTCAAGGAAATCCGTGAGCTCAATGACCTTGGGCTGGTCGATGGCGTGACCACCAACCCGTCCCTCATCCTGAAGTCGGGTCGGGACATTATCGAAGTGACCAAGGAAATCTGCAACATCGTCAAGGGCCCGGTTTCCGCCGAGGTTGCCGCGACGGAATATGAGCAGATGATGAAGGAAGCAGCCGTCATCTCCAAGATCGCTGACAATATCTGCATCAAGCTGCCTGTAACGCTGGACGGACTGAAAGCCTGCAAGGCCCTGTCTTCCGAAGGTCACAAGGTCAACATGACGCTTTGCTTCTCGGCCAATCAGGCGCTTCTGGCGGCAAAGGCCGGCGCGACCTTCATTTCGCCGTTCATTGGCCGCCTCGACGATACCGGCATCAACGGCATGGAACTGATTGCCGAAATCCGCACGATTTATGACAATTACGATTTCCGCACCGAAATTCTTGCCGCTTCGGTTCGTACCGTCAATCACGTCAAGGAAGCAGCCCTCATCGGCGCCGATGTCGTGACCGCACCGCCGGCAACGCTCAAGGCACTGGTCAAGCATCCGCTGACCGACAAGGGCCTCGAAACCTTCCTCGCCGATTGGGCGAAAACCGGCCAGAAGATCGCCTGATCGGCGACCTTGCCAGACGTGTGAAAGGCGGGCCATCGGCCCGCTTTTTATTCCAGCACGGTTTCCCCGTCCTGCTTGCTCACCCGGATCGGCCACGCGCCGCATTGTTCTGCAATGGCGCTTGCAAGTGTGGCGGAATGCGTCACCACCCATATCTGGCTACGCTCCGATGCCTGGGCAATCATGCGGGCAAGCGAGGGAAGCATATCGGGATGCAGGCTCGCCTCCGGCTCGTTGAGCGCGATCAGCGGCGGCAGGCGATAGGAAAGCAGCGCACCGGCAAGCGCCAGCATGCGGATCTGCCCGTCGGACAATTCTCCGGCCCGGAACACGCGATGTGGAAAGGCCGGAAAATTCAGGCCGAACGTCGCCGTCTCGCCCGGAAAGGGAATATCCAGCGCCGCACCATCCAGCGCATCGGCCACCAGTCGGTCCAGATCGACCGTATCCTGCCGGATATGGGCAAGTGTCGCGAAGACCGAGGCAAGATTGCCGCCATCCTCGTCCAGCATAGCAGCGGTCGCGGCGATGGAGGGCTGACGCGCCGGTGCATCGCGGTCGCTTCGAAAGCCATGATAAAAGCGCCAGCTTCGCATCTGCGCGGCCAAATCGCCGATCTCGGGATAATGGCCGGATTGCCCAAGCACCGCCAGCCCGCTTTCAGAAGTCAGCAAGCGTGCGGGATGTTCCATGCGCCGCCCTTCCCCGTCCCGCGCGAAGACAACCGGTCCGCGCCGGTCCATCAGGTCGACAGGACGGCGCCCCGTATCAAGGCTGAGACTTTCTTCCTTGATCTGCGGCTCGAAGGGAAAGGCGCCCGAAACCGGCGGCGGCAGTCCCGCCTCGACGCTATAGGCAAGACGCGATGCCAGTCTTTCATCTTCGAAATGGGCTTCCAGAATGATGCGCGCCGGTTCGTGCTTGCGGCGGTTTCCGCCCCACATGGCCGATTGCATCCCGCCCTCACGCACGATTTCCGTTGAGAAATTGCCCTCGGCGGCCGCCTTCACCAGTTGCAGGGCGCGATAGAGATTGGATTTTCCGGCCCCGTTCTCACCCACAAAAACCGCTACCTGCCCGAGATCGACACGGACGGAACGCAGCGAGCGATAGCCTTTGGCGGAGAATGAAACGAGCCGCATAATTCTTCCCTGGAGCGTTCTCCGCGAGATAATTCACACTGGACAGCAATGCCCCTGAAAAAACAAAAGGCGGCACCGAGAGTACCGCCTTGTGTCGTGTCACGCCATCGCAACAATCAGAGCTTCGACAACTTCTGCGCAAGAGCGAGGAAGACCTGTTCGGCCAGTTCTTCCGCGGCGCGCTTGCGCGCGTCGCGTTCGGCGCGCAGGTTCGCAAATTCCTGGCGCGGACGGTCGAAGGAAGCGCCGACCGTGCGGGTGCCTGCGGCAAGCGGCTTGCCATCCTTGTCACGCAGCACGAAGTTCGACGTCGCCTTGACGATACCGGACGATGGACGGCCGGTACGGTCGGTCTGGTCGCCAATGTCCACACTCACCGCGGCAAGCGTGTAGCTGCTCAGGCCAAGGCCAAGCCGATAGGCCGGATTGGCCGGCTCACCCGCACCGCCGCCGAGCAGGAAGATGAGGCGATTGCGGACCTGCTGGCTGAAGACGTCGCCAGCCGGATCGATCGCCACCGAAGCAAGCTTGGTGCGCATGTCCGGCGTCACGCTGCCGCCTATGGTTCCACCGGCGCCAGCGCCGGAGGAATAAAGCGGCTGCACGGTGCATCCAGCCATGAGAACCGCGGCCCCGAGTGCGAAAATCGCAACGCGGAAAGCTTTGATTGCGGAGAAAAAGCGGTCAGGCAACGACATTGACGATCCTTTGCGGCACCACGATAACCTTCTTCGGCGAGCCCCCGTTGAGCGCAGCCTTGACGAAGTCAAGTTCGAGCACCGCCTGCTGGATGCTAGCTTGATCAGCGTCGCGTGCGATTGTCAAATCCCCACGCTTCTTGCCGTTGATCTGCACCGGCAGAACGATCTCGTTTTCCACCACCAATGCCGGATCGAACACCGGCCAGGCGCTGCGGGCGACCAGCGTTTCACGACCGGCAACCTTGCCGCCCAGCGCTGCAAGGCACTGTTCGGCCAGATGCGGCATCATCGGCGCCAGCATCAGGATGAGCTTTTCCGTGGCGTCGCGGACAGCGCCCTTCAACGCGTCATCCGCATTGCCCGAAGCAACCTGCTGCAACGGTCCCGCAACCGTGTTGACCAGTTCGTAAAGACGGGCAACGCCACGGTTGAAGGCCAGCTTCTCGATATCGTCGCCGACAGCCTTGACCGCCTTGTGCGCAGCCTTGGAAACGACAAGGGCTTCGCCCTCGGTACCGGACTTGGGCGCAACGTCCTTCAACTGTTCGGCAGCTTCCGAGATCAGACGCCAGACGCGCTGCACGAAGCGGTGAGCGCCTTCGGCCCCGGCCTCTGTCCAGATCACGTCACGCTCGGGCGGCGAATCAGACAGCATGAACCAGCGCGCCGTATCGGCGCCGTAGGAAGCGATGATGTCATCCGGATCGACGACATTCTTCTTCGACTTCGACATCTTCTCGATAGAGCCGATTTCCACCGGCTCGCCCGTGGAGAGCAGGCTCGCCACGCGCTTGCCGTCGGTTTCCACGATCCGGATATCGGCAGGCGTCACCCACTGGCCATTGGCCTTGTAGGTTTCATGCACGACCATGCCCTGCGTGAACAGGCCCTTGAACGGCTCGTCGATGCCGACATGACCGGCGACCTTCATCGCGCGGGTGAAGAAACGCGAATAGAGCAGATGCAGGATCGCGTGTTCGATGCCGCCGATATACTGGTCGACCGGCAGCCAGCGGTCGGCAACCGCGCGATCCGTCGGCTCGTTTTCCCATGGCGCGGTGAAGCGGGCATAGTACCAGGACGAATCGACGAACGTGTCCATCGTATCGGTCTCGCGGCGCGCATCGCCGCCGCATTTCGGGCACTTCACATGACGCCAGGTCGCATGACGGTCGAGCGGATTGCCCGGACGGTCGAACTCGACATCATCCGGCAACTTGACCGGCAGATCGGCGCGCGGCACCGGATTGACGCCGCAAGCCTCGCAATGGATCATCGGGATCGGGCAGCCCCAATAGCGCTGGCGGGAAATGCCCCAGTCGCGCAGGCGGAACTGCACCTTGCGGCTTGCCTGCGGACGATTGCCGAGCGTGGTGTTTTCGAGGCGGTTCGCCACTTCATTGAAGGCGGCTTCCGGCGAAAGCCCGTCGAGGAAGCGCGAATTGATCATCACGCCATCGTCGGTATAGGCCGTCTCGCCAATGCTGAAGCTTGCCGCATCCTCGCCCTTCGGCAGAACGACAGGCGTGACCTTCAATTCGTACTTGTTGGCGAAATCCAGGTCGCGCTGATCGTGTGCCGGACAGCCGAAAACGGCGCCCGTGCCATATTCCATCAGGACGAAATTGGCGACATAGACCGGCAGTTCCCAGTTCTCGTCGAACGGGTGCCTGACCTTCACGCCAGTATCAAAGCCCTTCTTCTCGGCCGTTTCGAGCGCCGCCAGCGATGTACCCTGGTGACGGCATTCATCGATGAAGCCGGTGAGCGGTGCATTGTTTTCGGCCAGCTTCTTCGCCAGAGGGTGATCGGCAGAAATCGCGACGAATGCCGCACCAAACAGCGTATCCGGGCGGGTCGTATAGACTTCGATTTCCGAGAAACCTTCCGGCGCGGTCTTGTCGTCCAGCGCAAAGCGGACCTGCAGGCCTTCCGACTTGCCGATCCAGTTGCGCTGCATGAGGCGGACCTTTTCCGGCCACTGGTCGAGCGTATCGAGACCGGCCAGCAATTCCTCGCTGAAATCGGTGATCTTGAAGAACCATTGCGTCAGTTCGCGCTGTTCGACCAGCGCGCCCGAACGCCAGCCGCGACCGTCCACCACCTGCTCATTGGCAAGCACGGTGTTGTCGACCGGGTCCCAGTTGACCTTGGAAGTCTTGCGCGTCACCAGGCCCTTTTCAAAAAGGTCGATGAACAGCATCTGCTGGCGATGATAATATTCCACGTCGCAGGTCGCGAATTCACGCGCCCAGTCGAGCGAAAGCCCCATCGATTTCAGCTGGCTGCGCATGGTGGCGATGTTCTGGTAGGTCCATTCCTTGGGATGAACCTTGTTCTGCATCGCGGCATTTTCCGCAGGCATGCCGAATGCATCCCATCCCATCGGATGGAGCACGTTGAAACCCTTGGCGCGCTTGTAACGGGCGACAACATCACCCATCGCATAGTTGCGCACATGGCCCATATGGATGCGCCCCGACGGATAGGGGAACATCTCGAGCACATAATATTTCTCGCGGCTGTCGCTATTGTCGGTTTCGAAAGTCCGGTCTTCTTCCCAGACTTTCTGCCAATGAGCTTCCGCCACGCGCGGATTATAACGTTCGGCTGCCATGACCGTATTTACTCGCACGAAGGTGATGCAATAAGGAGAGTCGATATTTAATGGCGACCTTCACCACGTATTGGCGAAAGCGTCAACCTTTTGCGGATGAAAAGCCTGAAAGCGAGAGTTTCATGTCGGATATCGTAGCGAACCTGAACGCGGTCAAGGCCGCAATCGCCAGTGCCGAAAAGGAAGCACGGCGCGAAAAAGGCTCTGTGACACTCGTCGCGGTATCGAAAACCTTCGACGCCGACGAGATCCGCCCGGCGCTCGACGCGGGCCAGCGCGTCTTCGGTGAAAACCGCGTGCAGGAAGCGCAAGGCAAATGGCCGCAGCTGCGCGGGGATTATTCCGGCATCGAACTGCATCTCATCGGCCCTCTGCAATCCAACAAGGCCGCCGATGCCGTCGCTCTCTTCGACGTCATCGAAACCGTCGACCGTGAAAAGATCGCCGCCGCCCTGGCCGCCGAGATCAAGAAGCAGAACAAGACGCCGAAGCTCTACGTGCAGGTGAATACCGGGCTGGAAGAACAAAAGGCCGGGATTGCCCCGAAGGAAGCGGTCGCCTTCGTCGAACGCTGCCGCAAGGAACATGGCCTCGCAATCGAAGGACTGATGTGCATCCCGCCTGCGGATGAAAATCCCGGCCCGCATTTCGCGCTTCTGGAAAAGCTTGCCCGTGAGGCTGGCGTTGAAAAACTCTCCATGGGCATGTCGGGCGATTATGAAACCGCCATCGGCTTCGGCGCGACATCGGTGCGTGTCGGCTCGGCAATCTTCGGTGGGCGGAGCTATGCCAACCCCGCCTGAATTGTGACCCTACTTGTTTGTTTTGTCGCATTATCCTGCGCAAAACCGCTTCACACTTTTGCTGGAATGCACCTAATGCAGGACGATCTCGCCCTGCACATTCCTCCAGTCCGAGGGGCCAAGCAGCCGGAAATGCGTGTAGCTGACCGAATGCAACGGCCCGTCGATTTCCCGATTCCAGAATTCGATGAAATGATTGAGCACCGGAAAATCCGGCGCGAGGTCATAATCCTGCCAGACGAAAAGCTGCAGCAGATGCGGATGATCGGGCAGGTGATAGAAGACTTTCGCCGTCGTCAGGCCGTAGCCGGCGAGCTGGAGTTCAAAGGCTGATTTCGCGTTCAAAGCGGACGTCGTCATGGCGATTTCCCCTTTTTGTGAAGAGCCATATTGCATGGCTCCTGATTAGAAGATAATCACTCCAAATGGTTTTTAAACTGTAAAAACAATATATTAGCAACAGTCGGGGGCGAGTGCTGCCAGTTGTCGTTTCTGACGATGCGTCATTGTGGATCATGGACGCGCCGATTGTCTAATTTACCTTGCCCGCAATGGAAGGTAGACAGGGCACCCGATGGTCTCGCCATTCACGGTAGGCCGTCTCATCCGGCGGGAGGTGCCGGGCAGTTTTGGGTGCATTATGCGTGCGGGACATGTCTGTCCGGTTCGCACAATGCTGAAGGAGGACATCATGTCGGAAAAGCTTTACCCGGTTCTTGCCGAGGCAAAGAGAAACACGCTCATCGACAACGCAACCTATCTCGACTGGTATCAGGAAAGCGTGAGCGACCCGGACGGCTTCTGGGCAAAGCACGGACGGCGCATCGACTGGTTCAAGCCCTTCACCAAGGTCAAGAACACCGATTTCAACGGCGACGTGTCCATCAAATGGTATGAGGACGGCGTCACCAATGTTTCCTACAACTGCATCGATCGCCACCTGAAGAGCCGTGGCGACGAGGTCGCCATAATCTGGGAAGGCGACAATCCCTATATCGACAAGAAGATCACCTATCGCGAACTCTATGAAAACGTCTGCCGTCTGGCGAATGTGCTGAAGAAGCACGGCGTGAAAAAGGGCGACCGCGTCACGATCTACCTGCCGATGATCCCGGAAGCCGCCTATGCGATGCTGGCCTGCGCGCGCATCGGCGCGGTGCACTCGGTCGTCTTCGCCGGCTTCTCGCCGGAAGCGCTGGCCGGCCGTATCGTCGACTGCGAATCCACCTTCGTGATTACCGCCGATGAGGGCGTGCGCGGCGGCAAGCCGGTTCCGCTGAAGGAAAACACCGATACCGCCATCGACATTGCCGCCAAGCAGTATGTGATGGTCAACAAGGTTCTCACCGTGCGCCGTACCGGCGGCAAGGTGAGCTGGGGCCCGGGCCGCGATCTCTGGTATCATCAGGAAGTCGCAAGCGTCGAACCGACCTGCGATCCGGAACCGATGAACGCGGAAGACCCGCTCTTCATCCTCTACACCTCCGGTTCCACCGGCAAGCCAAAGGGCGTGCTGCACACCACCGGGGGCTATCTCGTCTATGCATCGATGACGCATCAATATGTCTTCGACTATCACGACGGCGATATCTACTGGTGCACGGCGGATGTGGGTTGGGTGACGGGCCACTCCTATATCGTCTATGGCCCGCTTGCCAATGGCGCGACGACGCTGATGTTCGAGGGCGTGCCCAACTTCCCCGATCAGGGACGTTTCTGGGAAGTCGTCGACAAGCACCATGTCAACATCTTCTACACGGCGCCGACCGCCATCCGCGCGCTGATGGGCGCGGGCGATGAGTTCGTCACTCGCTCGTCGCGCTCATCACTGCGCCTGCTCGGTTCGGTCGGCGAGCCGATCAATCCGGAAGCCTGGGAATGGTATTACAACGTGGTTGGCGACCAGCGGTCCCCGATTGTCGATACATGGTGGCAGACGGAAACCGGCGGCGTCCTCATCACCCCGCTGCCCGGTGCCACGGACCTGAAGCCGGGTTCTGCGACGCGGCCGTTCTTCGGCATCAAGCCGGAACTGGTGGACAATGAGGGCGCTGTTGTCGAGGGCGCCGCAGACGGCAATCTGTGCATCATCGACTCCTGGCCGGGCCAGATGCGCACGCTTTACGGCGACCACAAGCGCTTCGTCGAAGCCTACTTCTCGACCTATAAGGGCAAGTACTTCACCGGTGACGGCTGCCGCCGCGATGAGGACGGTTACTACTGGATCACGGGCCGCGTCGACGACGTTCTCAACATTTCCGGCCACCGCCTCGGCACGGCGGAAATCGAATCGGCGCTTGTCTCGCATCACTCGGTTTCGGAAGCCGCTGTCGTTGGCTATCCGCATCCGATCAAGGGACAGGGCATCTATTGCTACGTCACGCTGATGACTGGCGAAGCAGTTCAGGATGAGGACGCCCTGCGC
This sequence comes from Brucella sp. RRSP16, assembly GCF_052246815.1. Taxonomy (NCBI): domain Bacteria; kingdom Pseudomonadati; phylum Pseudomonadota; class Alphaproteobacteria; order Hyphomicrobiales; family Brucellaceae; genus Brucella; species Brucella sp. RRSP16. The sequence continues at coordinate 51,494 of NZ_JBQQAM010000009.1, read as the reverse complement.
AAGGAACTGACCCTGCACGTGCGCAAGGAAATCGGTCCCATCGCCACGCCGGACAAGATCCAGTTCTCGCCGGGCCTGCCGAAAACCCGCTCGGGCAAGATCATGCGCCGCATCCTGCGCAAGATCGCCGAAGACGAGTTTGGTGCACTGGGCGATACCTCGACGCTAGCCGATCCGGGCGTCGTGGACGACCTGATCGAAAATCGGCAGAACAAGAAGTAACAGAAAGCCCCGGGAAACCGGGGCTTTTTAGCAACTATGCCTGAGAGGGCAAGCAAAATTTGGTGAGATTTTCGTTCCTGCATGCCGAAAATCGTGGTCTGCGAGAACCGGAGCGGAGTGTACTTTAAGGTACATGAGCACCGGAAGCGCAGAAGAACGCGATTTGCAGGCCGCAGGAGCGGCAATATCCTAAATTTTCAGAAGTCGATCGACCTACCCTTGATCTCCCAGTCACCATAACGGGCGGGATCCTTGCCGCCGCGACCGCCGATTTCGCGAGGTGCCTGGGCTTCCTTTTCGGCGGCACGGCGCGCCTCGGCTTCCTTCAGTGCGCGCTGGGCAGCGGGCGGAAGATCGTCAAACGGGCGCTTGTCCACGTTTTCCGGGCTTTCGGTTGCTTCAGTTTTCTCGCTCATCGGTCACATTCCTGTTGGCTGCGTCAGCTCCCATTATTGAAGCGAAGCCTGTTCATACCCATCATATAGGCAGAAAGGCACGCGCTGCAAAACCCTTGCGGGCCATGCAGCTTCAGATTTTGGAGACCGCCACGGATGAATATGACGAAAACTGCCATGCTGATCGCCCTCATGACGGTCATGTTCATGAGCATCGGCTATTTGTTAGGCGGCGGGGGCGGCATGATGATCGCGCTTGTGATCGCCGTCGCCATGAACCTGTTCGGTTACTGGAACTCCGACAAGATGGTACTGCGCATGTACAATGCGCAGCAAGTGGATGAGCGCAGCGCACCGGACTATTACCGCATGGTGAGCGGCCTTGCCGCCAATGCGGGCCTTCCCATGCCGAAGGTCTACATCATCCATGAGGACCAGCCGAACGCTTTCGCCACGGGCCGCAATCCCGAAAATGCCGCCGTTGCCGCCACGACCGGCCTTCTCAACCGGCTTTCGCCCGAAGAAGTGGCGGGCGTGATGGCGCATGAGCTGGCCCACGTCCAGAACCGCGACACGCTGACCATGACCATCGTGGCAACGCTTGCCGGCGCCATATCCATGCTCGGCAATTTTGCCTTCTTCCTTGGCGGCAACCGTGAGAACGGCAACGGCATCATGGGTGTGGTCGGCACCATTCTCGCCATGATCGTCGCACCCTTCGCCGCAATGATCGTGCAGATGGCCGTCAGCCGCACCCGCGAATATGCCGCCGACAAGCGCGGCGCGGAAATCTGCGGAAATCCGCTTTGGCTGTCTTCGGCACTGGGCAAGATCGCGCGGGGCGCAAAAGCCATCCCGAACGAGGAAGCCGAACACAACCCGGCAACCGCGCATATGTTCATCATCAACCCGTTGAGCGGACGCGGTGCCGACAATCTTTTCTCGACCCACCCGGATACTGATAACCGCATTGCAGCGCTTGAGCAGATGGCCGCCGAAATGGGCATCCGCTCCGCCGGAATGGCTCCTCGTGCCGCGGCCCCTTCCCAAAGCAGTGGTCCATGGGGTAATGCAGGCGGGGATAACGGTGACGATCCCGGTTACCGGGGATATCGTGGACCGTGGTCCTGAAAATCATATGATAAAAGTAGAACAGTGTGAACGATAAAAAGCCTGCGCCGAAGCGCGGAAACAAAAAGCCGCTAACCAACAACAGCGCCGCAGACCTGCGCCCCGGTCTGGCGGCGCGTTTGTGTGCGGCCCGCCTTCTCGGCGCGGTGATCGAAAAGAACACCTCGCTCGACGGCCTGACCGACAATATTCACGGTCATCCGCAATATCTGGCGCTGGAGCCGCGCGACCGCGCACTGGTTCGCGCCATTCTTGGTTCTGCGCTGCGCAATCGCGGCAGCATCGAACGCGCCATCAACAAGCGGCTCGACCGGCCATTGCCGGAAAATGCGGTGGCGCTGAAACATCTTCTGCATGTCGCCATCGCCCAGATTTTCTATCTCGACCTCCCCGACCATTCGGCGGTTGATCTGGCCGTGGAGGCGGCGAACAGCGACCCGCGCAACCGCAAATATGCCGGTCTGGTCAATGCGCTGCTGCGCAGGCTGTCGCGCAACAAGGAACGCGCGCTCGCCCACACGCTTGAGCCTGAAACGAACGTGCCGGAATGGTTTGCAAAGAGCATCACCGAAGCCTATGGCGCGGAAAAGGCAGCAGCCATTCTGGCCATGCACGCCTATGAGCCGCCAATCGATTTCACGGTCAAGGGCGACGCGGAAGCGTGGGCCGAAAAGCTGGGTGGCGTGGCGCTTCCCAACGGCTCGGTGCGCCTGCAGACGGTCGAAGGCAATCTCACCGATCTGCCCGGATTTGCGGAAGGCGACTGGTGGGTGCAGGATGTGGCGGCAAGCCTGCCTGCGCGCCTGATGGGTGACATCAAGGGCAAACGGGTTGCCGACCTGTGCGCGGCCCCCGGCGGCAAGACGGCGCAGCTTTTGCTCCAGGGTGCGGATGTGACCGCGCTCGACCTTTCCGAAAACCGGCTGAAGCGCCTGCGCGGCAATCTGGAACGGCTCGGTTTCGAGGCGAAGACCGTCGCTACCAATCTTATGGATTTCCAGCCGGACGAACTGTTCGATGCCGTGCTTCTGGATGCGCCCTGCTCGTCCACCGGCACGGTGCGCCGTCATCCGGACGTGCCATGGACCAAGACGCCGCAGGATATCGCCAAGCTTGCCGAACTTCAGGGCAAGCTTCTGGCGCATGCGGCCACCCTGGTCAAACCCGGCGGTGTAATCGTCTTTTCCAACTGTTCCCTGCACCCGCTCGAAGGCGAGGAAATGGCGCGCAAGGCGGCGGAAAATCCGCTGCTGGAGCCTTTCCCCATCACGGAGCAGGATTGTTCCGGTCTGGAGGGGCTGGTAACGGCGGAAGGCTTTTTGCGGTCCACGCCGGCAGACCTGCCGCCGGAGCGTTTTGACGGCAATCCGCAGATGGCCGGCATGGACGGTTTCTTCGCCGCCCGCTTCAAGCGTCAGGCCTGAGACCGGATATAAGCAGACAAGTCGGATAATTTGCCATAACGGGCCGGGATGCCCGTTATGGTTAACGCTCGATTCACCATTTCTGTACAATTGTATCAAGGGAAACCGGCCTTTCGATCTGGCCGCAGCAGAATGACAAACAATACGGAGAAAGACCGGGTGGCAGTCGCCCTCAGCGAAACCCCACATCTTTGGGGACTGGCCGTTGCACAGGCGTGGCGCAAGTTCAGCCGCCGTCTGCGCATGGGGCCGCTTTATCGCTGGCGCTTCACCGGCTTTACCCCGGACCGTATCCTGATCGCCCCGCCCGATCTGCGCGTCGCCGACCCGCAGCTGGCGCAGGAGTTTTACCACGGCCGCTTTGCGCTTGCCGGTCGACTGGTCGAGACCGGCGGGTTGTCGCCTTTCGCCGTCGAGCCGCCGACGCCGGAGTGGGAAGCGGCACTTCAGAGTTTCGGCTGGCTGCGCCATCTGAAAAGCGCCAACAGCGAACTGGCAACCGCCAATGCGCGCGCGCTCGTCGATGACTGGATGCGCATGTTCGGCAAGCGCATCGGCGGTCTTGCCTGGTCGCCGGAAGTCACCGCGCAGCGCATCATCGCCTGGCTGCAGCATTCCAATCTCATTCTGTCGGGCGCGGAACTTCCCGCCTATCGCAAGTTCATGCGCTCGCTCGCCATGCAGGTGCGTTATCTGCGCACCGTCGCTGCCGCCATGGATGATGGCGAGGAGCGCTTGCGCGCCCGCATCGCATTGGCTTTCGCCGCTCTGGCGCTGCCGGTTTCGCCGCCGACGGCACGTGCCGCGCGACGCAATCTGGAATATGAGCTGAAGCGCCAGATTCTCCCCGATGGCGGGCATATTTCGCGCAATCCCGTTACGGTTCTGGAGCTGCTGGCCGATCTTCTGCCGCTGCGCCAGACCTATGCCAATGGCACGGAATCCCCGCCCAAGGCGCTGATCGAAGCCGTCGAGCGCATGTTGCCGGCCCTGCGTTTCTTCCGTCATCAGGATGGCAGCCTTGCGCTTTTCAACGGCGTCGGCCCCACCATGCCGGAACGCATCATTTCGGTTCTGCGGCACGATGAGACCGCCGGATCACCGCTGACCCATGCGCCCTATTCGGGCTATGAACGGCTTTCGATGGGTTCGACCACCATCATCGCCGATACGGGACTGCCGCCGCCCGTCACCGCATCGCGGGACGCCCATGCCGGCTGTCTCGCCTTTGAAATGTCCTCCGGACGCCAGCGGTATATCGTCAATTCCGGCGTCGACCGTTTCGGCCCGCCGGAATTTCGTCCATTGGGCCGTTCGACGGCTGCGCATTCCACCGCCACCATCAATGACACGTCCTCGTGCCGTTTCAGCCTGAATGCGGGCCTCTCCAACATGATCGGCACGCCGATTATTGCAGGCCCGACGCGCGTACAGCGCGACCGGATCGAGGAGATGGGGCGGCAGGGGTTTGTCGCCAGCCATGACGGCTATGCGCGCCTGTTCGGCATCTATCACGAACGCCGTCTCGTGCTGTCGCATAATGGCAGCGTGATTCAGGGCGCCGACCGCTTCTATCGCGGCGACGGTCGTCCGCTGAAATCAAACGGACGCGACAATATTGCCGTCCGTTTCCACCTGCATCCCTCGGTCGATATTTCCTTCGATGAGAACGGATTGATCGTCCTTTCGGCTGACCGCGACGACACCTGGGTCTTTTCCTGCTTCGAGGTTGCGCCGCAGCTGGAAGATTCGATCTTCTTTGCGGGCTTCCGCGGTCCTGTGACATCGAAGCAGATCGTGCTCTCCTTCCCGGCTTCCGAGTTGCCGGAAGTGAACTGGCAGTTCAGCCGCGTCGCACTCGGCAGTTACGTGTAATTCGCTCTCCCGCTCCTCCCCTTCGAGACGGCGGGGCACGCCTCCTCAGGATGAGGGTGGAGCGTAATTAATCAGCCTCGACGACCGGCACGCTGCGTTTGCGAGTCGACAGCGACATATCCATTCTGGAACGCTCTTCAAGCACCACCGCCCTCACCCTGAGGAGGCGTCCTGAGCTTGTCGAAGGGCGCCGTCTCGAAGGGTCGAGGATCAATGGGATCGAATGCGGGCAAGAAATACCTCTTCGCCGTTCATTTGCGGCCTTTTGCGGTAGGATTCTCGGCGCGCCTGTGTTAGGGCGAGCCGTCCACTTTCCTGAACGCATCCGTTTCAGCAACGAAGAGACCAACTCCCTATGGCTGTCAGCTCCAAGCATATTCCCGCTCCCGATCTTCATCGGGTGCGCCGCGCCCTCCTTTCCGTTTCCGACAAGACCGGCCTGATCGATTTCGCCAAGGCGCTTCACGCGCAGGGCGTCGAAATCCTTTCGACCGGCGGCACCGCCAAATCGATTGCCGCCGAGGGCATTCCGGTGAAGGACGTGTCCGAAGTGACCGGCTTCCCGGAAATCATGGACGGGCGCGTCAAGACGCTGCATCCGGCAGTCCATGGCGGCCTGCTCGCCGTGCGCAATGATCCGGAACACGTCGCGGCCATGGAAGCACACGGCATTGGCGGCATCGATCTCGCCGTCATCAATCTCTATCCGTTCGAGGAAGTCCGCTTCAAGGGCGGCGACCACGACACGACCGTCGAGAATATCGACATTGGTGGCCCGGCCATGATCCGCGCTTCCGCCAAGAACCATGCCTACGTCGCAACGGTCGTCGACCCCGCCGACTATGCCGACGTGGTGGCCGAACTGGAAAAGCACGCAGGCTCGCTGCCGCTCGCCTTCCGCAAGAAGCTTGCCGCCAAGGCCTTTTCGCGCACCGCTGCCTATGATGCGGCCATTTCCAACTGGTTTGCCGAAGCGATCGAGGAAGAAACCCCGGTCTATCGTTCGGTCGCAGGCAAGCTGCATTCCGTCATGCGTTACGGTGAAAACCCGCACCAGACGGCCGGTTTCTATCTCACCGGCGAAAAGCGCCCCGGCGTCGCCACCGCGACCCAGGTTCAGGGCAAGCAGCTTTCCTACAACAACATCAACGACACCGATGCGGCTTTCGAGCTGGTGGCCGAATTCGATCCGGCCCGCACCGCAGCCGTCGCCATCATCAAGCACGCCAATCCTTGCGGCGTGGCGGAAGCTTCCACCATCAGGGAAGCCTATCTCAAGGCGCTCGCCTGCGATCCGGTTTCGGCCTTTGGCGGCATCGTCGCGCTCAACAAGACGCTCGATGAGGAAGCAGCCGAAGAGATCGTGAAGATCTTCACCGAAGTCATTATCGCGCCGGATGCCACCGAAGGCGCCCAGGCCATCGTGGCGGCCAAGAAGAACCTGCGCCTGCTCGTGACCGGCGGTCTGCCGGACCCGCGCGCCAAGGGCATTGCCGCCAAGACCGTTGCCGGTGGCTTGCTGGTCCAGTCGCGCGACAACGGCGTGGTGGATGATCTCGATCTCAAGGTCGTCACCAAGCGTGCGCCGACCGAAGCCGAACTCAACGATCTGAAATTCGCCTTCCGCGTCGGCAAGCACGTGAAGTCGAACGCCATCGTCTATGTGAAGGACGGCGCGACGGTCGGCATCGGCGCAGGCCAGATGAGCCGCGTGGATTCGGCCCGCATCGCAGCCCGCAAGGCGGAAGATGCAGCAGAAGCTGCCGGTCTTGCAGAGCCGCTCACCAAGGGCTGCGTGGTCGCTTCCGATGCGTTCTTCCCGTTTGCAGACGGTCTTCTGTCAGCCGTTCAGGCCGGCGCAACCGCCGTCATCCAGCCTGGCGGCTCCATGCGCGACGACGAGGTGATCGCCGCTGCCGACGAACATGGCATCGCCATGGTCATGACCGGAATGCGCCATTTCCGGCATTAATGCATGTCTCCCAAAAGTGGGAACCGGTTTTGGGAGAAAGACATGCATGGAAACTAAAGCTTAAAGCGTGTCATACGAGTACGATAAAATGCGACACGCTGTTAAAGCTTATACGCATTATAAAACAGGCATTTATCGAGGCCCCGAAACCAACCGTTCCGGGGCCTCGTTTTCATTGAGTTTCATATTGTTTCGTTTAAATTCGTTTTCAGAATAGGCCGGATCAACGGAGGAGCCCGCCCCATGACGCAGTTTATCGGTTCCATCGACCAGGGAACCACGAGTTCGCGTTTCATCATTTTCGACCGGCAGGGCGATATCGTCGCCAGCGACCAGCGCGAACACGAGCAGATTTATCCGAAGGCGGGCTGGGTCGAACACAATCCAACGGAAATCTGGCGCAATACGCAGCACGTCATTGCCGCAGCGCTGAAGAAGGCAAACCTGAAGGCGTCCGACATAGCTTCCGTCGGCATTACCAACCAGCGCGAAACCACCCTGCTCTGGGACCAGAAGACCGGCGCACCGCTCCATAATGCGGTCGTCTGGATGGATACGCGCACGGACGAGCTGGTCGCCCGTTACACGAAAGACGGCGGCGCGGACCGCCTGCGCGAAAAGACGGGCCTGCCCATCTCGACCTATTTCTCCGGCCTCAAGCTGCGCTGGATACTTGATCACGTTCCCGGTGCCCGTGAAAAGGCCGAAGCTGGCGACGCGCTTTTCGGCACCATCGACACATGGCTTGTCTGGAACCTCACCGGCGGCACCGATGGCGGCATTCACATCACCGATGTGACCAACGCCTCCCGCACCCAGCTGATGGATCTTTCGACGCTGAAATGGGACGCGGATATTCTCCGCCTATTCGAAATTCCTGCTTCCTGCCTGCCAGAAATCCGCTCCTCGAGCGAGGTCTATGGCGAGATCGCCCTGCCCTCGCTTTCCGGCGTCAAGCTGGCGGGCATTCTGGGTGACCAGCAGGCAGCGCTCTTCGGTCAGGCCTGTCTGGAACCGGGCGAGGCCAAGAACACCTATGGCACCGGATGCTTCATGCTGATGAACACCGGCGAGAAACTGGTGCCCTCCAATTTTGGACTGCTGACCACGGTTGCCTACAAGCTGGACGGCGCGAAGCCGGTCTACGCGCTGGAAGGGTCAATCGCGATCACCGGTGCTCTGGTGCAATGGCTGCGCGACAATCTCGGCATCATCAGGCACAGCAGCGACATTGAAACGCTGGCCCGCACCGTAGAAGACAATGGCGACGTCTATTTCGTCCCGGCCTTCTCCGGCCTCTATGCGCCGCACTGGCAGGATTCCGCGCGCGGCATCATCGCTGGCCTCACCCGCTTCGCCAACAAGGGGCACATCGCACGCGCGGCGCTGGAGGCGAGCGCCTATCAGGTGCGCGAAGTGCTGGATGCGATGGTGAAGGATTCCGGCGTCGAGATCACGGAGCTGCGCGCCGATGGCGGCATGACCGTCAACGAGCTGCTCATGCAGTTCCAGTCCGACATTCTGGACGTGCCGGTCGTGCGCCCGAAAATCATTGAGACGACGGCGCTGGGCGCTGCCTATGCGGCGGGACTTGCCGTCGGCTACTGGAAATCGACGCGGGACATCGTGGAAAACTGGCAGGTGGGCCAGCGCTGGCACCCGCGAATGCCGGTTGAGGAAAGCACGCGCCTGTTCCGCTCGTGGGAAAAGGCCGTGCAGCGTTCCATGGGCTGGATCGAATAGAGCCGTCTCGAAAAGACCGGAACCGCCTCCGGCCCGTCAATGCGGGCCGGATGCAAGCGGCTTGTCGGCCGGATAAGGCGTAATGGCAGCCAGATAGAGCCCCACGACAAAAAACAGCAGCAGCACCGACATGCCAATCGCCGCGCAGCGAGTGAGAGCCGTGATCGTCGCGACCAGAAACGGCCCGAGAAATCCCGTCGCCCGGCCCGCCAGCGCATAGATGCCGAAATAGCGACCCGATTCCTCCGGCCTGATGCTGCGCGCAAACCATGAACGGGCGGACGCCTGCACCGGCCCCAGAGCGGCGCCGATCATCAGCCCGTAGACGAGAAATGCCTGTTCCGCAGCCGTGGAGAACAGCCCATGTCCCTCAGAATAGCCAACCGGCAAAAGCCCGAGCAGAAAATAATTCGTTCCGGTGGAAACGATACCGAACGAGGCGATGAGCAGAAGCACCAGCGATCCGAGCACGATGGCTTTTGAGCCGAGCCTTGCATCAAGACGAGCCGCGACGAGGCAGCTCAGGATCGCCGACACATTGGTGATCATGCCGAAGAGGCCGATTTCGTTGATGCTCCAGTGAAACAGTGAAGCGGCATAGCCCGCGCCCAGCGCGACAATGGCATTGAGCCCGTCCTGATAGACAAGGCGGGCGGCAAGGAAGCGGACTATTCCCGGACGCTTCCGCACTTCCCTCAGCGTCGACTTCAGTTCCGTCAGGCCGCTGCCGACCGCCTGGCGCAGCGGCTGGCCGCGCGCCTGATCCGGCGTGAACACGAACATCGGCATGATGAAAACGAGATACCACAGCGCCGCGATGGGGCCGGTGATGCGGGCATCTTCGCCGCTGGCAGGGTCAAGCCCGAAGAGCGGCGGAAGCCCGATCAGGGTCTTGCCCGTCTGCGGCGACGACGCCAGAAAGACCACGACGAAGATCAGCACCAGCACGCCGCCCAGATAGCCGAGCCCCCAGGCCAGATTGGACACTTTGCCGATCTCCCTGGCGGGGACGAGCCGCGGCATCATGGAATCGTTGAAGACGATGGAAAACTCCGCCGAGATCATGGCGATGCTGAAAGCCAGAAGCACCCAGAACAGGTTCGCGCCCGGCACCGCGAACCACAGCGTCATCAGGCCCGCAATCTTCAGGACGGCAAAGAAGCCGATCCACGGTTTGCGCGCGCCGGTCTTGTCGGCAATCGATCCCAGAACGGGCGACAGCAGTGCGATCACGAGGCCCGCGGCGGCAAAGCCGTACCCCCAGGCGATCTGCCCTGCTTCCGGCGTGTCGGCCATGCGCGAGATGAAATAGGGACCAAAGATGAAGGTTACGATGACGGTGAAGAACGGCTGTGCCGCCCAGTCGAAGAATATCCAGCCCCATACGCCACGCCGCGAGGCATGGCTGCGGGCAGCCATAAGCTGATCGCTCAATTACTCTTTCCTTCCCCCCACGCCCGAAGCGGCTTCCGACGATAGAGCACCATGCGCCTTTTGGCGTATAAAGACCACTCCAACCCGATACATCTGCACACGATGCTTTGCGAAAACCGGTTCCGGATTTCATGCAGATGCACGCAGGCCAGCCGAGCCGTTCGGCTGCATCGTTCCTTCAATGTGTCGGATGAATTTCAGGCCCAAATCATATTAGCGGGAGCTTATACCCCGAAATGTGCACTGGAAAGAAATAAAAAGGGCGGCCACAGCCGCCCTTCTGCAATAGAATTTCCCGACCTGCCTACTGGGCGAGATCGGACATCAGGCCCGCTGCAACCGCCAGTCGCGAAACGGTCAGGTCGCCACCTTCCGTCAGCGCCACCATGCGGTTCTGCACCTGCTCGATGCGGGCGCCATCGGCTGCAAACCAGGCTGCCGCCGGGTCCTTGTCCTTGGCGAAACGCTTGAGTGCCGCAATGGTGATGCCGCGTGCAGCCTGCGTGATCGTATCGCTTGCCCGTGACAGCGCCAGCCCGTCATAATAGTCCGTGACGGGGATGGAGCGCGCGGCTTCCTCGATGCGACCGATGCGGAAGGCTTCCGAAACACCGAAATAGGTCTTGGCGGTAACCACCCGGTCGGCGCCCGCCAGATGCGCGATCAGCGCAATGTCCGGCATGATGCCTGCAAGCTGCAGATTGGCAAGACGCTGTGCCAGCTTTTCCGGCGCACCCATTTCCACGAAAGCGGCCTTGTCGGCCTGAAGCGCGGTTTTGAGATATTCCGGCATCAGGCCGTCGAAACGCGGCTCCAGTTCGGCGCGCGCCCTGGTGATCGTATCCACCAGTTCCGTCAGGTTGGCGCGCGTCGTGTCGTTGCGCAAAACCCATGCCGTCGTCGCCTGCAGCATTTCGCCGACGAGATGGTAGAACTGGTTCTGCACATCGCCCGGAACGCGATTGTCCAGCGCATCGATGGCGTCATAGATCGTGTCGATGTCGAAGCCGTCACGCACCGCCACATAGGCGCGGACGATATCGGCAGGCGACTTGCCGGTCGTATCGGCCAGGCGGCTGATGAAGGTGATGCCCCCGCGATTGATGACATCGTTCGCCAGCAAGGTGGCGACGATTTCACGGCGCAGGCGATGACCCGAGATTTCCTCGGCATAGGTCTTCACCATGCGCTTGGGGAAATAGCCCATCAGCAGCGACTGGAAGTACGGCTCGTCCGGAAGCTGGCTCGCCACCAGATCGTCACAGAGCGAAAGCTTCGCATAGGCCAGCAGAACCGCCAGTTCCGGGCGGGTGAGCGGCTGGCCAGCCTTCTGGCGCTCGGCAAGCAATGCGTCCGACGGCAGGTTCTCCACCTTGCGGTCGAGCAGCTTGCGGGCTTCCAGTTCCGCCATGAAGCGCGCCTGATAGGGCAGCTCCGCCAGTCCCTGACGTTCGCTCAGCGAAAGCGCCAGCGGCTGCAGATAGTTGTTGCGCAGCACCAGTGCCGAAACATCGTCGGTCATGCTGACCAGAAGCTTGTCGCGCGCCGGGCGCTTGAGCTTGCCCGAACGCATGGCCGCAGCCAGCGCGATCTTGATGTTGACCTCGACGTCCGAGCAGTTGACGCCCGCCGAATTGTCGATGGCGTCCGTGTTACCGCGGCCGCCCGACAAGGCATATTCGATACGCCCGCGCTGGGTCACGCCAAGGTTTGCGCCTTCGCCGATTACCCGCGCGCCGACTTCCGAGCCGGTGATGCGGATCGCATCATTGGCGCGGTCGCCAACCTGCGCATCCGTTTCAGCGGACGAGCGGATATAGGTGCCGATGCCGCCGAACCAGAGCAGATCGACCTTCGACTTCAGGATCGCCGTCATGATTTCCTGCGGCGTTCCGGAGGTCTTGCCGAGGCCGATGGCATTGGCCGCTTCCGGCGAGAGCGTGATCGTCTTCTGGCTGCGGCTGTAGATGCCGCCGCCAGCCGAAAGCTTGGAGCGGTCATAGTCCTGCCAGCTCGAACGCGGCAGCTCGAACAGGCGCTTGCGCTCGGCAAAGCCGTCCGCCGGAACCGGGTTCGGGTCGATGAAGATATCACGATGGTCGAACGCCGCCACGAGGCGAATCTGTTCGGAAAGCAGCATGCCATTGCCGAAGACGTCGCCGGACATGTCGCCCACGCCCGCAACCGTGAAAGGCTCGTTCTGGATATCCATGTCGAGTTCACGGAAATGGCGCTTCACGGCTTCCCACGCGCCGCGCGCGGTAATGCCCATGCCCTTGTGGTCGTAACCGGCGGAACCGCCCGATGCGAAGGCATCGTCCAGCCAGAAATCATGCGCCTGGCTGATGGCATTGGCCGTATCGGAGAAAGTGGCCGTGCCCTTGTCGGCAGCAACGACGAAATAAGGATCGTCATTGTCATGGCGCACGACTTCCGCCGGCGGCACGACATGGCTGTCCTCGATATTGTCGGTGACGGACAGGAGCGTGGAGATGAAGACCTTGTAGGCATCGCGGCCGGCTTCGAACACCGCATTGCGATCGCCGCCGACCGGCAGACGCTTCGGATAGAAGCCGCCCTTGGCGCCGACCGGCACGATAACCGCGTTCTTGACCTGCTGCGCCTTTACCAGCCCCAGCACTTCGGTGCGATAATCCTGTGCGCGGTCCGACCAGCGCAGGCCGCCGCGGGCGACCGCGCCGAAACGCAGGTGCACGCCTTCCACTTCCGGCCCGTAGACGAAGATTTCGCGGTACGGGCGCGGGTCAGGCAGGCCGTCGACCAGACGCGGATTGAGCTTGAAGGCGAAGGTGACACGCGGCTTGCCCTCGGCATCCGGCTGATAGGCATTGGTGCGCAGCGTCGCTTCGATCAGATTGCGGAAACGACGCAATATCTGGTCGTCATCGATGCTCGGCACGCCCAGAAGCGCGGTTTCGATGCCATCGACCAGCTTCTTTTCAGCCGCATCCCGGCGCTTGGCCGACGGATTGAAACGCAGGTCGAACAGCGAATAGAGGTCGCTGGCGATTTCCGGATAACGGTTCAGCGCTGCCGCGATGAAGCCCTGCGAATAGGCGATGCCCGCCTGCTGCAGATAGCGCCCATAGGAACGCAGGATCATGATCTGGCGTGCCGTCAGGCGCGCGGTCTGCACCAGCGCATTATAGCCGTCATTATCGGCCTGACCGTCCCAGACATTGCGGAACACGTCTTCCAGCATCTCGCCATCGTCGGAAAGATCGACCGGTGCCCCATAGGCGTTCACGAGCTGCATGTCGTGCAGGTAGACGGTCGCGCCGTCCTTGCCAGCATGCGGCAGGTCGATGGTCTGCTCGCTGACGACACGGAAACCCATGTTTTCCAGAAGCGGCACGCGCTGCGACAGGACGACCGGCGCACCGTGATGATAAATCTTCAGCGAGACCGCATCGGGACCGTCGGTGCGATAGCGATAGAAGTCCACGAAAAGCGGCGCCTCGGCGCTGAGGCTGGCAATGCGTTCCGCATCGACCAGCGCTTCCGGCGCCGTGAAGATTTCGCGGTAGGACGGCGGAAAGCTTGCGGCGAGCGCGACGGTCTTCGCGTCGGCGCTGTCGGAGCTTTCACGCACCGCGTCGTCCCAGGTGCGGACGATGGCGCGCACTTGCGCTTCCAGCGCTTCCCGGTCCACATGCGGCGTGGAACGCTCGTGACGGCGGATGACGAACTGCACGCGCGTCAGGCCGTTCTGCAGGAAGACCGGATGGAATTCAAAACTGTCGCCGCCATAGACGTCGACCAGATAATGCCCGATCTTCTCGCGCACGACCGAGTCGTAACGGTCACGCGGGATATAGACCAGCACGGTGGCAAAACGGCCAAACCGGTCGAGACGCGGAACAGCGCGCACCCGTGGACGCTCGCCCAGCGCCAGGATCAGTTCTGCATTGGCCGTCAGGCTTTCCACATCGATCTGGAAAAGCTCGTCGCGCGGATATTCCTCCAGCACATTGATGAGCGCCTTGCCCGAATGGTCCTCGCGGTTGAAGCCGAGATGCTTGATGACCGCATCGGCCTTGGAGCGGATGAACGGAATGCCCGCGACCGAACTCGTATAGGCAACCGAGGTGAAGAGGCCGACCAGGCGCAGTTCGCCGATGGCCTCGCCCTTCTCGCCGAATATCTTCACGCCGACATAATCGAGATAGGAGCGGCGATGCACCAGCGAAAGCGAGTTCGCCTTGGTGACGATCAGCGGCTCGTTGCTGTCGAGGAATTCGGTCACTTCGCGCGGCGTCACCGTGTCGTCGTCATCCTTGCGCAGGACGCGGACCTCGTGATCGTTGAGGATGCCGAGCGTTTCCTTGACCGGCACCAGTTCGCGCTTGTCGCCCTTGCCCTTGAAGGTCAGCTCGCGAAGTCCGAGGAAGATGAAACGGTCGTCGCGCAGCCATTCGAGAAAGGCGATCGCTTCCGGCATGGCCGGATCGCCCGTCATGTCGTGCACGCGCTTGTAATCGGCGATCGCGCCATCGAGGCGCTTCAGCATCGGCTTCCAGTCGCTGACGGCGGCGCGAACCTGCCCCAGCACACGCTTGATGGCGGCGGTCAGGTCGGCCTTGGTCTGCTTGTCGAGAGCCGGGAGATGGATCTGCACCAGGCTGACGCGCTCGACGCCCTTGGCAGGCGCAAGCTGCGATGCCTCGCCCAGAATGACGAGCTCGTCCTTCTCGCGCGCAATGTCCAGAACCGGATGCACGACCATGAAAATCTGGTTGGCATGATCGTTCAGCTCGCCCATGATGGAGTCGAGCAGGAACGGCATATTGTCGTTGACGATGGTGATGACGCTCACCGGGCGACCATGGCGTTCGATACCGTTATCGACGCTGATGATGCTCTTGCCCTTGCGATAGGATTCCAGAGCGGCGTAGCCGTGACGGGCTGAACTGTCGAGAGCGGCGGCATCGTAAGCGGCCAGATCTTCTGGCGGCGCCCATTCGAAGAGAAGCTGTGAGAAGGCTGTAAGCGCCTTCGACTTTCCTCCCTTCTTCTCCTCCTTGCCTGCCTTTGAACCCTTAACCTTGCTCGACCGATCCTGCTTTGCAGTCACGTCGGATACTCCTGTCATGATGGCAATGCGCGCCAAACTAGCAGATTAGGCACCGGATTCGATGGCAATTCGTTGAAAATAACGAAAAATTTCCCGGAAAGTCAGAAAAACCGCATTTAATCCATTTAATTTGGAACAAAACTTCGAAAACTTCCCGCGAAATTTCGGATTATGCCAGTGGATTTCTCCACGGCCCGCAGAAATGGTGCCGGAAGGACAAAGCCGCAGGCCGATTTTGCCCTGTTTCAGACTAAAGTTGCAGATGATTCTGACGGAACCGAACGGCTCTCATAACTCGATCAGGTGATCGTCGAGTTCGTTGACATTGTCCGCTCCTGCCGGGAAATGCGTCTCCAGCAAAAGGCCCGCCTGACCGATCGCCAGCACGAAACCCTCGGCCACCTGCGCCCGCGATGCATGATGGACGAGCGTCGCCACGATCGCATTCCACTCGTCCTGTTCGACCCGCGCATTGATGCCCGCATCGGCGATCACCTCGGCATAATGTTCGGCCATGGAGACGAAGAGCAGGATGCCGGTGCGATGCTCGGTGATATGCACATTGCGCGCCAGGAACTGTTGCAGCGCATTGAGATGCGCGCGCTTGTAACGGATGCGGCGCGGCACCAGCAGCATGCGGATGGCCGGAAAAACCCACAGCACCAGCATCGCGGTGAGGAAGGCCGCCAGCACCGCAAGCCCGAACATGGGCAGGCGGACATCGAACCAGTACCAGTGCGCCAGAAACGCCACGACGACCGACGCCAGCAGAATGCCGCAGGTGGCGACAAAGCCCGCCGCAAAGAAATAATCGTCGCTGGAACGGGCCAGAACCGCATAGATTTCGCCGCTGGTCTCGGCTTCCGCCTTGCGGATCGCCTCGGCAATGCGGGCATGGTCCTCGGCGCCAATCAGCGTGTGATGCTTCATCCCTGCGTCTCCCTACCAGCTGCCCGAGGCGCCGCCGCCACCCGATGAACCACCGCCGCCGGAGAAACCGCCGCCGCCCCCACCGGATGACCAGCCACCGCCGCCACCCCAGCTTCCGCCACCCCTGCCGCCAGACCCGCCGCCGCGATTGTTATAATCCACCACCATGCCGAGCCACTGATAACGGCCCGGCCCGATCTTGCGCCCGAAAACCGGCGTCAGGATCGCCATGCCGAAACCGCCGAAGAAGATCAGGCACCAGAAGGCAATGAAGACGACGAACACCCAGTCGACATCATCGGAACTCGACTGCACATTGCGCCTGGCGCGCGCTTCAAGCTCGGCGGCATCGCCGGAAAGCACCGAAAGAATGCCGTCAACGCCCTGCACGATGCCTTTCGAATAATCGCCGGTGCGGAATTCGGGAATGATGGTGCCATTGATGATGACGCTTGAAAGCGCATCGGTCATGACACCTTCAAGGCCGTAGCCGACCTCGATGCGCACCTTGCGGTCATTGGGCGCCACCACCAGCAATATGCCGTTGTTTTCCTGTTTCTGGCCAAGCGCCCAGGCGCGGAACAGACGGTGGGAATAGGTTTCGATGTCTTCGCCATTGAGGCTCGGGACCGTCACCACGACCACCTGATCCGAGGATTTGGCTTCGAAATCGGCAAGCTTCTGCGTGAGGCTCTGGCGCTCCGCCGGATCGATGATCCCCGCCGCATCCACCACGCGGCCAGTCAGGGTCTGTGCGGGTTTCGATGCATCCTGTGCCAAAGCTGCCGTATGCAGCATCAAGGCTGCGGGAAACAGCAGAAAGACAAGCGCAATAAGATGTCGCGGCCAATAAAAGCCGCGACGATCACGCATGGGTGCTTCACCCGCCTCCAGACGCATCATGAGACGCGCCGTCAGTTGAAGTTGACTTTGGGCGCGGTCTGGCTGCCTGCATCGGCGCTGAAGCTCTGCATGGGCTGCGCATCGCGATACCAGATCCACGTCCAGATCATCGTCGGCATGGTGCGCAGCGACGTATTGTAGACGCGAACCGCCTCGATATAGTCGCGGCGGGCGACGGCGATGCGGTTTTCAGTGCCTTCGAGCTGCGACTGCAATGCAAGGAAGTTCTGGTTGGCTTTCAGGTCCGGATAGCGCTCGACCACCACCATCAGGCGCGACAGCGCGCTCGTCAGGTTGGCCTGATTATCCTGAAACTGCTTGAAGAGTTCGGGATTGTTGAGCGTTTCGGGCGTGATCTGCACCTGCGTCGCCTTGGCGCGCGCCTCGATCACGGCCTGCAGCGTCTCCTGTTCGTGAGCGGCATAGCCCTTCACGGTCTCGACCAGATTGGGCACGAGATCGGCGCGGCGCTGATACTGGTTCTGCACCTCGCCCCAGGCGGCCTTCGCCCGTTCCTCATTGGTAGGGATAGTGTTGAAACCGCAGGCGGAGAGCAGCGGAACCAGAATAGCCAGACCAAGAGCGATGAAAATACGGCGGCCCAGGGCTGCAAGCGAGAAGGAAGTGGCAACCGTCGTACCCGACATGGATTTCTCCTGAAAAGGGCGCTTTGCCAAGCGCCGGGGAAACAAATTCAACCCCCGCATGAGTGCGTTCACGCAAATGCGAGCCGTCAAATCAGCAAGATAGTCGAAATTCACTCGTTTTCCAGTCGGTTTGGACAACAAGGTAAAACCGCGACCGCCTGTTTCAGGGATGCAGGCGGAAAGCGCCGCTTTCGACCGCAGCGCGAACAGCGGCAAGCGTCTGACTGCGCGACCACCCTTTGGCAGCCAGCACGTGCGGCTCTAGCGGCCCCAGCGCGGACAATTGCCCGTGCAGTTCCGCAATCGGACCCGGATCGGTCAGCGTATTGCCGCCACGCTCGCGGCAGCGCCGGATCGCCTCATCGAGAGATGGACGCAGAACCACATAATGAAGCGGCGTGGCAAGGTTTCGGAATGGCTCGAGGAACCATGGCCCGATTATGCCGTCGACGATGACGAAATAGCCGCCGTCGGAATAGGCCTTGGCCGCCTTGGTCAGCGCATCCATCACAATGGCATTTTGCGCATTGGCTTCCGGCAGATAGGGCTGGATCGCACCATTCTTGATGAAGTGCCAGAAATCGTCCGAATGAAGGTGAACCTTCGGCAAACCCGGCTGGTTCGCAAGCCTCTCGGCGGTCGTGGTTTTACCGGCGCCCGGCGTGCCGGTCAGGATAAGAATTTCACCAGAATGTTCCATGATCCGACCTTATCATGGAACGCCATCAGGTCAGTCCCGATATCTCAATCCATATCGGGATCATCGCCACAAGCACCCGTGAAATAGCATCTGGACCCAATCCTCGCCTTATGGGCGGGCAGCGCGTTGACGTTCTCGCATATGTGGATCAGGGTTGCATAGGTACTATCGATCTCACTCCCGTCGATCATGACAATACCATTCCTGACAACCGGTTCAACTCCGCCGTTCGAAATGAGAAGCACAATGATCCTGAGAGCGATGTTCGCCTGATGACAGGGGCCCAGGGCGCTCGCCAAGCGTGCCAGTTCGCTGCCGGGAGCAGGCTTCGCCTCACCTCCCGGCGCTTGATTCTGTTCCGCAAGTGCTATCAATGCATCGAGAAAGGGGCCGTCCTCCCTCTCGATTTGCGAGGCCAGTGCCTCCAGCCCAGCCTTGTCACCCGCTTCGATGAGGTCGGCAATCCGGTCTTCCAATTGTTGCGCTGCCGCTCCGTCTCGATAAGAGGCGGCCGCCGCGGCCAGTTGCTGCGCGTCGATCGCGCGCGCCGGACTGGCAAGTACGGCGACAATAAGCGCGGGCAGCACGGCGGCGAGTTTCAATGTAATCCCCATTCGCCCCCCAGGAAAGCGGTCAACAAAAAAGCGGCGGATTGCTCCGCCGCCTTTTTATAACGCAAACTGCGCGAAAGATTATTCGCTTGCAGCTTCTTCAGCCGGGGCAGCAGCAGCTTCTGCAGCGGCCGCAGCAGCTTCAGCAGCCTTTGCAGCGGCTTCTTCTTCAGCCTGCTTGGCCATGGCCAGACGTTCCTGGGCCTTCTTGCCCGGCTCGCCCTTGGTCGGGTTGCTGCGGGCCGGACGCTTGGCAAGGCCAGCCTGGTCGAGGAAGCGCAGAACGCGGTCGGTCGGCTGTGCGCCCTGTGCAATCCAATGCTGAATGCGGTCGGCGTCGAGCTTCACGCGTTCAGCGTCCTTGGCCAGCATCGGGTTCCATGCGCCAACGGTTTCGATGAAGCGGCCGTCACGCGGGCTGCGGACGTCGGCAACGACGATGTGGTAGTAAGGACGCTTCTTGGAGCCAGCGCGGGCCAGACGAATCTTCAGAGACATTTTTTCTTTCCTTTAGACAATTGCTTCGCCCGGGGATGGCCGTGGCAAAACGGGTTAAGCTATCGATATAGCTATTGTTTTCCGCCGTGATTGGCGGCGGCATGCTCATGATGCCGAATGACTTCCTTCACGATGAAGTTCAGGAATTTTTCGGCGAAATCGGGATCGAGATGAGCATCGACTGCCAGCGCGCGCAGACGCTCCACCTGGCGCTTTTCGCGGGCGGGATCAGCCGGTGCGAGGCCGCGATCGGCCTTGAGTACGCCAACGGCCTTTGTGCAGCGAAAACGTTCGGCCAGCATATGGATCAGCGCCGCATCGATATTGTCGATGGAGGCGCGCAGTGCCAGAAGTTCAGCCGGTGCAGTGTTCTGTTCGTCGCTCATGATGCTCACTTCTTCTTCGGCAGGCCCGGAAGACCGCCACCGAGACCGGGAAGCTTGGGTCCGCCCAGACCGGGCAGACCGCCCGGAATACCGCCGCCGGGAAGGCCAGGCAGACCGCCGCCTTTCGTCAGGCCCGCTGCTTCCGCCTGCTTGGCAAGCGCCTCAAGCTGCTTGGGGTCCATCTTGGAGAGGTCAGGCATGCCCATTCCTCCGCCCAGACCGCCCAGCCCCATCTTGTTGGCAAGGCCGCCCATCATCTGCTTCATCATTCCGCCCTTGCCCTTGCCCATGACTTTCATCATGTCGGCCATCTGGCGATGCATCTTGAGAAGCTTGTTGATGTCGGCGGCGCTGGTGCCGGAACCCTTGGCGATGCGCTGCTTGCGGCTGTGCTTGAGAATGTCGGGATTGGCACGCTCGGCCTTGGTCATCGAGCCGATGATGGCAAGCTGGCGGTCGAACACCTTGTCGTCGAGACCAGCAGCGGCCACCTTGTCCTTCATCCCGCTCATGCCGGGCATCATGCCCATGATGCCGCCCATGCCGCCGAGCTTCTTCATCTGCTTGAGCTGTTCGGCAAGATCGTTGAGATCGAACTTGCCCGACTGCATCTTTTTGGCCATCGCCGCGGCTTTTTCCGCGTCGATGTTTTCAGCGGCTTTTTCGACCAGCGAAACAATGTCGCCCATGCCGAGAATGCGGTCGGCAATGCGCTTCGGATAGAACTCCTCGAGCGCATCCATCTTTTCGCCGGTGGCGATCAGCTTGATCGGCTTGCCGGTGATGGCGCGCATCGAAAGTGCCGCACCGCCACGGCCATCGCCGTCCATGCGGGTGAGCACGATGCCGGTAATGCCGACGCGCTCATCGAAATTGCGCGCCAGGTTGACGGCGTCCTGACCGGTCAGGCTGTCGGCGACGAGCAGGATTTCATGCGGATTGGCGGCCTTGCGGATATCCGCCATTTCCACCATCAGCGGCTCGTCAATATGCGTGCGGCCTGCCGTATCGAGAATGACGACGTCATGCGCGCCGAGCTTTGCAGCCTGAACGGCGCGCTTGGCGATTTCCACCGGCGACTGTCCGGCAATGATCGGCAGCGTGTCGACGCCGGTCTGGATGCCAAGCTGGCGAAGCTGTTCCTGCGCAGCCGGACGGCGCGTATCGAGCGAGGCCATCAGCACTTTCTTGCGCTGGCGCTCGGTCAGGCGCTTGGCGATCTTGCCAGTCGTCGTCGTCTTGCCCGAACCCTGCAAGCCCACCATCATGATCACGACCGGGGCCGGCGCATTCAGATCGATGGAGACGCCTTCGGTGCCAAGCATTTCGACAAGCTCGTCATGGACGATCTTGACGACCATCTGGCCGGGCTTGATGCTTTTCAGGATTTCCGCGCCGACAGCCTTCTCGCGAACGCGGTCGGTGAAGGAGCGAACCACTTCCAGCGAAACGTCGGCCTCGATCAGCGCGCGGCGCACTTCGCGCAGCGCCGCCGTCACGTCGGCTTCTGAAAGAGCGCCGCGTCCGGTAAGGCCGTTCAGGATGGAGCCAAGACGCTCCTGAAGTGATTCAAACATCGAATTTCCTTTTAATCCGAGAAGAGGCTTATGCTTCGTCAGGGATAAATCGTCCCGTGTGTCTGCCAGTTCAAGAAGCAACCAAAGCGGTACAGCACCCGAGGGCGCATCGCGCTGTCGGATGTGGACCTCCGGGATCGCTTTATACCATGATGGGTCCCGGTCGGTGGCTCGCGTTCTGAAGATCGCGGATAGATTGGAGCAGGCTTTAAGGCGATCAGCCCGCAATGTCAAGCAAAAGGCCCGAAACGGGCTGAAACCCGCACCGGAAATAACCTCCGGCGCGTTCGCTCCTGCATGCAGCCCCCAAGAGGTAGCCTGAAGAGGCAGATCGTGGGACCTGCCGGCGGGCTGCATTTCTTCTGCGACCAAAGAAACACTTGCCGATCCGGTGCAAAAATGCTTGAAACCGCGCCGCTCGACCACTCTTCAGCTGCCATTCCGACATGACATTTGGTGTAAGGAATGGCAAGTTCGCGTTGAAGTCGAATCAATTCCAAAGGAGAAACGAATGGCGTTGGTTGCCAAGGGCCGGACTTGGACGGCAGCAGCAGTTCTTGCAATGGGCATGATGACGGGAACAGGCATTGCCGAGGCGGCCCAGTGCGGCAACAACGCCGCAGGCTATAATGCCTGGCTCCAGCAGACCCTGAAGGAAGCGCCGTCGCGCGGCGTTGGCAAGGCGGGCCTCAATGCGCTGGCCGGCACCAAATATGCGCAGGCCACCATCAATGCCGACCGCAATCAGAAGAGCTTCAAGCTCTCCTTTGAAGACTTCATGAAGAAGCGCGGCGCCGACACCATCATCAAGCGCGGCCGCGCCCAGAAGCAGCAGAACGCCGCTCTCTTCGCCGCAATCGAGAAGCGCTATGGCGTTCCGGCCGGCCCGCTGATCGCGATCTGGGGCATGGAAACCGGCTTCGGTTCCTATCTCGGCAAGCAGCACACCCTGTCGGCCGTCGCAACACTGGCCTATGACTGCCGCCGTTCCGATTACTTCACCGGCCAGCTCTATGCCGCTCTCAAGCTCATCGATCAGGGCGACCTCAGCCCGCAGGCCGTAGGCGCGATGCATGGCGAAGTCGGCCAGACCCAGTTCATGCCCGCAAACGTCCTGAAATACGGCGTCAGCGGTTCGGGCGGCTCCCATTTCGACCTGCGCAACAAGGCGGACGCGCTCCATTCGACCGCGAACTTCCTCGTCGGCCACGGCTGGCAGCGCGGCGCAGGTTATCAGCCGGGGGAACCCAACTATGGCGCGATCCAGGGCTGGAATGCCGCACAGGTCTACCAGCGCGCTATCGCCGTCATGGGCAAGGCCATCGACGGCAACTAGAGCAGGTTTTCGGATAAATCATGCTCTAACAAAATTTGGAGCGGGATGACCGCTCAGTTAAAAACATCCCGCTCTGAAGCCTAAATCCGCAATTTCGCTTTGAAATTGCCACAGAAAAGCCACACGCGACACAAAATAGCCCCAAATTTTGGGGCTATTTTTGCATGTTCTGGTGCGGTTTTTCGCGTTTTGGCAACGAAAAACACCGATTTTCGGTATTTCAGAAAAAACAAAACGGCCCTCTCGATCAGAGAGGAACCGTTTCGGAAGGCGTTTCAGAGAGCTGGATCAGGCAGGATCAGGACGTTTGAAATCGCCCGTCTGATGATCCATCACCCACAGTTCGCCGGTCGAAATATCGAACCATGCGCCATGCAGGGTCAGCTTGCCCTTCTTCTCCAGAATATCGACGCAGGGGAATGTGCGCAGATTATTGATGGAGTAGCGGATCGAGATTCGCTCCAACGCGGTCTGGCGTTCGCTCTGCGTCATGAGCTGGTTGCCGCTGACGGCTTCGGCGGCGGGAGCGATCAGGCTCATCCACTTGCCGATGAAGTCACCGGGCGAAAGCGGTGCGCTTTCGGTGTCGAGCGCCGCCTTGATGCCGCCGCAGCGGCCATGGCCCATGACGACAATGTTCTTCACCTTGAGGCTCTGCACCGCGAATTCCAGCGCTGCGGAAGCCGCATGATATTCGCCATCGGGTTCGTAGGGCGGGATGAGATTGGCAACATTGCGCAGGACGAAGATTTCGCCGGGCGCCGCGTTGAAGATGGTTTCGGGAGCCGCACGGGAATCACAACAAGCGATAACCAGCGTTTCCGGTGATTGTCCCTTGTCGGCCAGATGGCGATATCGTGCAGTTTCGTGGGCAAAATGCTCGCGCATGAAGGTTCGATAACCGGCGAGAAGTGTGTCTGGAAGATCAACCATATTTTTCCAATATCCCTATCGAAAACCGAGATCAATCGAAATGCATTGAACGGGCTGCGTCGAATTGGACGCATGTTTCCGTTCGCATTCACGCATGTTTCTCAAGCCCAAATCGCCATGCGGAGACCGAAATCGTCGCGTTCCACATGCTCGGGATACGGACGCGCCTCGCCACGTGCATGGCGACGGGCCACGAGATACATGGCGCAGGCATCGAGAAAGTCATCCTCCTTCGCGCCGCGCGGAACGGGGCTTTTTAAAAAATCCTCCGGCAGTCCGCAGCGCTGCAACAAGGCCCGGCGCTCCGCCAGCCCTTCCGGGTTTACGCGCCCCTTTATCTTCTTCGGCAGGGACATGGAATTCATGCCGTTCAGCGCGGCAAAAGCCAGTTCCGGATGCGATTCAATGATGCGCGCCGCCAATGCGGCATCGCTTCGCAACAGGGTGTCCAGTTCGCAGATTTTCGGGAAAAGCCCGAAAGCCTGCCTTGAAACCTTGCGCGGCGGATCGGTCCGTTCGAGCGACAGGGAACAGCTTTCGCGGTAATCCCCGGCATAGACGGCGGCGCGCGGCGGAATGGAGAAAAGGCTCGACTGCCTTTCGCCAAGATGGGCGCGCGCTGCCCGCTCCGCCGAACGCTGGCCCCTTTCCGGCAGGCCGATCGGCATGTCCACGGCAATGATCGCTTTGTCGGGAAGCGAAGCGGTCAAAGCGGCAAAACTGCCGAACACTTCGGCCCGCAAACTCCCGTCCTCACCGGCCACCGCGATCCAGCCGCCGGGGCAACCGTCCACACCGGCAAGCACGGCTTGCGTCAAGCGCGGAACCCCTTGGTCGGATGCATCAGCCGCCGCGTCTGCACCATGGCCATCGGCGTGGCGAGGCTCGACGCATCGGCTTCCAGCATCAGTTCGTCCGCACCGCGCTTTGCCGAGCGCGCCATGATCTCGAACACCGCCGCCGTGGTGCTTTGCAGCATCTTTTCCTCAGTCATGCCGGAAAGACGCCGCGCCAGAAACACGGCGGAGGTCAGATCGCCAAGCCCGTTGGTCGGGCCTTCCACGCGGCGATGTTCGGCCATCAGCGCCATGGTCGGCGTCAGCAGAATATTGCCGATGCTGCCGCTCATCAGCGGAAAGGCCGATGTGACCAGCATGGTTGCCGGACCGGCTTCCAGCGCGGCTTCCATCAGGGCTGTATTATCTTCGAGCGGCACGCCGGTCAGCCAGGAAAGCTCGAACCGGTTGGGCGTTGCGATATCGGCGAGCGGCAGAAGCTTGTCGCGAATGCCGGTCGCCGTCGCCTCGGGCACGTAAAGCCCCTTCTCGTCGCCGATGACCGGGTCGCACAGATAGACCGCGTCGGGGTTTTTCGCCTTCACGGTCTTCACCAGTTCGGCGACGGCTGCCGCCTGTTCGGGATGGCCGAGATAGCCGGTCAGGATGGCGCCCACTTCGCCAAGCCACGGCGCGCGCTGAAGATCCTGCATCAGGCGCGAAAACTCTTCCGCCGGCGGCACGATACGGCCCGCCGGAGCGCCTGGAACCCCGTGTCCCGGATGCCATGGCAGCACCACGGTCGGCACAGCCCAGACGGGAAAGCCCAGTGTTTCCAATGCGAAAACGGCGGCCCGATTGCCGACCGAACCGCGCACGACATGGCTTGAGATGACAATAACGGTTGTCGCATCCGAAGGCGCAGAAAGCGTCATTGGGTACCTAGCTTTGCATGAGATAGAAAATGAGCCAGACGATGATGGCCAGCGTGATGAGGAAGCCGAGCCCGCGTCCGACACGTGTGGCCCACAGTTCGACGGCATCGTTTTCGGGAGCGTCGGCGGCTGAAAGATGCTGCGCCGTGCGGGTAAATCCACGCCGCACCATGCCTTCTGCGCCGGTCTGCTCGCGCTCGAGCCGGTCGAGAATGCGCCGGGCCTCTTCCTGGCGTTCGCGTCCCGGCCCGCCGCCTTCCCCTATGCCCGCCTGCTGGCGCTCGCCCATGCTCTGCCTGCCCTTGGAGCGCATCCTGAAACGTGTGAAACGGCTTTCAGAACAGATGCGCGTTAAAACAAATGACCGGAGCGCCGATCCGATTCAGGAGATCGAAACGCGCTTCAGTTTGAATTGACGGGCACAGCATCACGCTCAAAAGGCCGTTCTGCAAGCAGAATATTGCGAGCTCAAGAGAGCTTTACGATAAGCTTTCCGAAATTGCCGCCTTCGAGCAGGGAAATGAAGGCTTTCGGCGCGTTCTCCAGACCTTTGACAATGTCTTCGCGGTAGCGCAGCTGGCCGTCGGCAATCCATTTCACCATGTCGTGATAGAAGGCTGGCCGCTGATCGGCGAAATCGCGCTGGATAAAGCCGCGAATGGTGAGGCTTTTCGACAGGATGTCCCGCATCACCAATGGCAGCCGGTCCGGCCCGTCGAAAGGCCCGCTCTGATTATACTGTGCGATCAACCCGCAGACCGGCACGCGCGCAAACTGGTTCAGCAGCGGAAACACCGCATCAAAGACCTTGCCGCCGACATTCTCGAAATAGACGTCGATGCCCTTCGGGCAGGCCTGCGCCAGTTCCTGCGCGAAATTCTGGCTGTGATGGTCGATGGCTGCATCGAAGCCAAATTCATCGATCAGCGCCTTGCACTTGTCCGCCCCGCCCGCGATGCCCACGGCGCGCGCGCCCTTCATCCGGGCAATCTGCCCGACGGCAGACCCGACCGGGCCGGTCGCCGCCGCAACCACCACGGTTTCGCCGGATTTCGGCTGGCCGATGGTGAGAAGGCCGGAATAGGCGGTAAAGCCTGGCATGCCGAGAACGCCGAGCGCCGTCGTCACGGGCGCCTGTTTCGGGTCGAGCTTGCGCAGGGTGGAAGCATCGGCCACCGCATAATCCTGCCAGCCCGAATGGGACAGCACGAAATCGCCCGGTGCAAAGCCCGCGCTCCTGCTTTCAACGACTTCGCCGACCGTGCCGCCCTCCATCACATCGCCGATGGCCACTGGCGCGGCATAGGATTTCGCCGCGCTCATGCGCCCGCGCATATAGGGATCGAGCGACAGATAGCGCAGGCGCAGCAGAACCTCGCCATCACCGGGACTGGGGAGCGCCGCCTGCTCCAGCCGGAAGTTTTCCGCGGTCGGGCGACCTTCGGGGCGGGACGCCAGCACGATACGGCGATTGATCTTTTGGCTCATGGACGGAACTCCTGATGATCGGCTTCGAGCGTTCCGATCTTATTGAAAGGGATCGGCGCTCCAAGCATTTGTTTTAAGCCGGGATCGAAAAAACTCACCGCCCGCAGCCGAACCAAGCTATACATCGGTTGTGAACGCCTGGCTTGGAAAGCTGTTCCAAATCGCATTCCGAAAAGTGCGAAGCGGTTTACGGAATGCGCGCTCCGAAGCCTGGGATTTTGCGCCACGCATCCCCTTTTGCAGCAACCCTTGGATGACAGCATGAATCAGGACAAGCTTTTTCTCTTGAAACCGGGTTTTGAGGATCCGGCCTATCCCGGCCAGAAATTTTATTGCTGGCACTGCGCGCTCATCGAGGGCGTGCTGGCTTCGTTTCCAGCATTGGGAAGCGATCTGGACATCGAGCGCGTGGAATGGCAGCGCCCGCGCAAGGCCGTAATCGCGCTGGCTGGCGAGGACAACCAGAGCCTGCCTTTGCTGATTGTGAAGGATGGCGACCGCTCCGCATTCGAGACCGGCGTGCATGAAGGACGTTCGCTGATTGCCGACCCGCACAAGATATTGGCCGCCCTAACGGAACGGCACGGATTTCCGCCCCTGCATCCCTGAATGCCTGCCTCATTGTCACATTGGCGGTGGGGGGCCCTCACCTCGTCCTTCGAGACGGCGCTTTGCGCCTCCTCAGGATGAGGTGACAGACGCCATGCCGCCTGCTTCATTGTCGATGATGACCAACTCGGCGCCCTTATTGATGCCCGGATATAAACAAAAACCCCGCCTCAAGGGCGGGGTTTCGCTTGGGGGCAGTAAATATTGCCAACCACCTCATCCTGAGGAGGCGCAAAGCGCCGTCTCGAAGGACGAGGTGTTAGCGCAATGCTTACTTCATCGTCGGGATGACGAATTCCGCACCGTCCTTAACACCAGACGGCCAGCGCGAGGTGACGGTCTTGGTCTTGGTGTAGAAGCGGAATGCATCCGGGCCGTGCTGGTTGAGATCGCCGAAGCCGGAAGCCTTCCAGCCGCCGAAGGTGTAATAGGCGATCGGAACCGGGATCGGCACGTTGATGCCGACCATGCCGACCTGCACGCGGCTGGCGAAATCGCGGGCTGCATCACCATCACGGGTGAAGATCGCAACGCCGTTGCCATATTCATGGTCGTTCGGCAGGGCCAGCGCTTCCTCGTAATTCTTGGCACGCACGACCGAGAGAACCGGACCGAAGATTTCTTCCTTGTAGATGCGCATATCCTTGGTCACGTTGTCGAACAGGCAGCCACCCATGTAGAAGCCATCTTCATAGCCCTGCATCTTGAAGTTACGGCCATCGACGACCAGCTTCGCGCCTTCCTCGACACCGAGATCGACATAGCCGCGCACGCGGTCGAGCGCTGCCTTGGTGACCAGCGGGCCGTAATCGGCGGAATTGTCGGTGGAGGTGCCGATCTTCAGCGATTCAACGCGCGGGATGAGCTTTTCCATCAGGCGGTTGGCGGTGTCTTCGCCGACCGGCACGGCAACCGAGATCGCCATGCAGCGTTCGCCAGCCGAACCATAGCCTGCGCCGATCAGCGCATCGACGGTCTGGTCCATGTCGGCATCCGGCATGATGAGAAGATGGTTCTTCGCACCGCCGAAGCACTGCACGCGCTTGCCGTTCGAGCAGCCGCGACCATAGATATATTGCGCGATCGGCGTCGAGCCGACAAAGCCGATGGCCTGCACATCCGGATCATCGAGCAGCGCATCGACCGATTCCTTGTCGCCGTTGACGACGTTGAAGATGCCTGCCGGAAGACCGGCTTCCATGAACAGTTCGGCAAGGCGCATCGGCACGCCCGGATCGCGTTCGGACGGCTTCAGCACGAAGGCATTGCCGCAGGCAATCGCCGGGCCGGCCTTCCACAGCGGGATCATGGCCGGGAAGTTGAACGGCGTGATGCCTGCCACGACGCCGAGCGGCTGGCGCATGGAATAGGTGTCGATGCCGGTACCGGCATTGTCGGTGAACTCGCCTTTCAGCATATGTGCCGCGCCGAGGCAGACTTCCACCACTTCGAGGCCGCGCTGGATGTCGCCCTTGGCGTCGGCAATGGTCTTGCCGTGTTCGCGCGCCAGCAGTTCGGCAAGGCTGTCATATTCGGCTTCGACCAGTTCGATGAACTTGCGCAGGATGCGGACCCGGCGCTGCGGGTTGGTCGCAGCCCAGGCGGGCTGCGCGGCCTTGGCGTTTTCGACAGCGGCGCGCACTTCGTCCTTGGTGGCCAGCGCCACCTTGGCCTGCACCGACCCGTCGAGCGGCTGGAAGACGTCCGCCGTGCGGCCGCTCTTGCCTGCCACATGCTTGCCGCCGATGAAATGTCCGATATTGCGCATCGAAGAACCTCCCTGATGATCGCTTTGGAGGGCGCAGGCGCCCCCATCGTTGCCCTCATCTTGACTCTGCAAATTCGTGATTGCAAGGCGCTGAAAAGCGTATCTGTTGTGCAAATTTTATAGTAACAAAGACCATCCTCATGCAGGGAACATCATGAACTGGGACGATATCCGCATTTTTCTCGCCGTTGCCCGCTCGGGCCAGATTCTGGGCGCGGCCAGGAGGCTCGGCCTCAACCACACCACCGTCGCGCGGCGGCTCACCGCGCTTGAAACAGCGCTGTCCACCACGCTTTTGACGCGCCGCACCAACGGTTCGACGCTGACGCAGGCGGGCGAGGAGTTTCTGCTGGCGGCTGAACGCATGGAAGCCGAAATGCTCGCCGCCCGCTCGCAGGTCGGCAATGCCGATATTGCCGTGTCTGGCACGGTGCGCATTGGCGCGCCCGACGGGTTCGGCGTCAATTTCCTGGCGCCAAGGCTGGCGCGGCTGACGCAGAAATACCCGGACCTGACCATCCAGCTTGTGCCGGTGCCGCGCTCCTTTTCGCTGTCGCGCCGCGAGGCCGATATCGCCATCACCGTCGAACGCCCGGAGCAAGGCAGGCTGATTGCCCGCAGGCTCGTCGACTATACGCTGGGTCTCTATGCGCATCGCCGCTATCTGGAAGAAAATGGCACGCCGGAAAGCCCGGAAGACCTCGCCCGGCACCGGCTCATCGGCTATGTGGAGGATCTCGTCATCAATCCGTCGCTCGCCTATGCACCGGAAATCAGCCGCGACTGGAAACCGGCCTTTGAAGTGTCGAGCGCTCTGGGACAGGTCGAGGCAGTGCGGGCCGGTGCAGGCATCGGCATTCTTCACGCCTTCATCGCCCGCGCGGATCCCGATCTTGTCCCCGTGCTGCCGGACCGGGTGATCCGCCGCGCCTACTGGCTCGCCTATCACGAATCTGCCCGCACATTGCGGCGCGTGACGGCGGTTTCGGCACTCATTTCCGAACTGGTGGAAAGCGAGAAATCGCTGTTCAGTTGATCATGATCCCGAAAAGCGTGAAGCGGCTTTCGGGTCAGATCATGCTGAATCAATCGAGCCGCATATAGGCGATCATCACGCCGACGATCATCGCAGCCGGAACGAACAGGGCGTCGAGGCCGATGAAATAATGTCCAAGCCCGCCGCCGACAGCACCCAGCATCAGGGAAAGCCACACGGCCACATGCTGGAGCCAGCGCCATTTCGGCGTTTCCCCGCGCAACGAACAGGCGAGATCGGCGGCAGCGTTGAAGAGCGTGCCGGTCACATAGGTCACGCCGAGACGTGCGGCACCAATCGGCTGCACCGCCGCGTTCTGCGCGCCCATGGCCGCGGCAAGCAGCAGCACCGGCTGGACAAGCAGCGCGCCCTCGCGTCGCAGCACACCGACCAGCAGCAATATCGCCACCACGCTTGCCATCACATAGAGACTGCCGCGACGCCCGCACGCCCGCACCGTCAGCGTGCCGAAAAAGGCGCCGGCAAAGAACAACACGATCAGGATGGCCGGAAACCAGACCAGCACGGTGCCCTGCACGCCGGGCTGTCCCGCCAGCCCGACGCCAAGCTGGGTCGTGTTGCCGCTCATGAAGGATGCGAAGAAACCGCCAAGCTGGAGGAAGGCAATCGCATCGACGAAACCAGCCGATGCGGTGAGAACCAGCCCGAGCGACAGTTTGGAATTCGGTGTCATCTGATTGAACTTCGCAATGAAGAAACCCGGCTTGCGGGAAGCCGGGCCTGTTCAGAAAAATATTTGCAGATCAGGCGCGTTTGACGATGCGCAGGATGATAAGCAGGATGGCCGCGCCGATAAAGGCATTGACGATTGCGGCGATGATCCCTCCGCCGATGGAAAACCCAAGGCGCGGCAGCAACCAGCCCGCAAAGAAAGCTCCGATCACGCCGACGATAATATTGCCGATCAGGCCGAAACCGCCACCTTGCACGACCTTGCCAGCCAGCCAGCCGGCGATGAGACCCACAAAAAGAAATACGAGAAGACTTCCAACATCCATGCGTTTTTCTCCCTCTCAGAACGCGCCGTCCGGCGCGCCTGATGCGAGTTGACTATATGTTGGCGGAAGGCACAAGGGGGACGCGAACACCTCCCCCGTTAAATCAGTCCACGAGATGCCGGAAAGCAGCCACCACGTCCTCATAAACCTTGCGCTTGAAGGGAACGATCAGGCCCGGCAGTTCGGCCATCGGCTTCCATTCCCAGCGGTCGAACTCGGCGGTATGGCCGCCCGGCGGCGGGTTGATGGCGATTTCACTCTCGTCACCCTCGAAGCGATAGGCAAACCACTTCTGCGTCTGCCCGCGATACTTGCCCTTGAGCGCGATGCCGACCAGATGCGGCGGCAGATCGTAATTGATCCAGTCCGAAGCTTCCTCGAGCAGCGAGACCGACTTCATGCCGGTTTCCTCATAAAGCTCGCGCACCGCCGCTTCGACCGGGTCCTCGCCCTTGTCGATGCCGCCCTGCGGCATTTGCCAGAGCTGCGTCGCGCCATCCATCTCGTCGCCCGGAATGACGATACGACGGCCAGCCCAGACCAGCCCGGCCTTGTTCAGCACCATCAGCCCGACACAGGGGCGGTAAGGCAGGCTTTCAGGATCGACCGGATGACCGGCTGAAGCTTTATGCTTCGACATGACATTCTCCATGATATGCAGACTCAGAGCATTTCCAGCTTAAATTGAACCATTGGAAATGCTCTATCTTTTTGTTTTGCGCATTATCCGCCGCAAGACCCCTTCGCATTTTTGCTGGAAATGCTTTACTTCCGTTCGGGATCGCGGACCAGCGCCGAAACCGGCACGATTTCTATGCCGCGCTTTTTGACCTCATTGGCCCATGCGGCAACCGCATCAACGGTGACGGCAAAGGCCGAACCGGTGCCGATGGCGCTGCCATTGGCCCGCGCTATCCGCTCCAGCTCATCGAGACGGTCGAGGATCGCGCCGCGCTCCTGCGCCGCATCGATCAGCACATCCGCCGCCGCGAAAGGCACGGCATCACTGGAAGCAATCCGGTCGGCCTCGCTGCGCGCCGAGGTTCCGTCATCCAGATAATAGAGGCCGCGCCTGCCGATCTCGCCCAGCACCGGCGAGAAAACTTCCGTCTCGGATGTGAAACGCGCGCCCATATAGTTCATCACTCCGGCATAGTTGGTCATGCGCGACAGCGCCCACAGCAAGGAAGCCTCATTCTTCTTCGCCCCGTCACCGACCGTCAGCGTATTGCGACCGGGATTGACGCGCGGATAATCGAACGGCTCCATCGGCAATTGCAGCACAAGTTCATGACCGTTTTGCCGTGCTGCCTGCATCCAGCGCTGCAAACTGTTGCCCTGCGGCGCAAAACCGAGCGTGACTTCCTGCGGCAGCTTGTCGATTGCTTCCATGCTGCCGGTCTGGGAAAGCCCGAGACCGCCAATCACAAGCGCAATCCGCGCGCCGCGCGCGCCGGACCAGCCGACCGCATAGGCATCCATCGGGCGCAGGCCGTCCGCACCGCGCACGGGAAGCGGCCCGGTCGGGCTCTGCTCGACCAGCGCCGGTTCCGGCAGATGCGCGACGCGCTGATCCTGCCCGGACTGATGCGTGTTCTGCACCACGACCACATTGCCATCCGCCGTACCCGCAGCGACATTTGGCATGCCGGTTGGCATGTCGGGCGTGACCTTGATGATGGCCGGTCCCGGCTGTCCGCTTATCCCGCGCAGCGCGCTGCCCGGCGGCGGCGTGTTGCCGGTCGCGGATTTCATGACGGGTTTGACGGCGGGGGCTTCGGGTTGCGCCGGTTCCACGGCGGCGGTTTCCGTCTTGCGGAAACCTGCCTGATTGGTCTGCCAGATGGCGAACACCGCGCCCCCGGCAAGGCAAAGCCCGGCCACCACGGCCAGGGCTTTCATGGAAGAACGAAAAGCGCGGGAGCGTAAGCCCCCGCGCTTTTGCGGTTTCTTGTCCAGTCCTAACGGGCTGTTCAGATCCAGCATGGAGCGATCAGTTCAACACGCCCTTCTTCGGGTCCGGCGGGAAGGCGGCATTGGCAACCTCGCCACGCAGGAGCTTGATGGCTTCGTTGAGCTGGATGTCGTCCTTCGGATCAGCCGGGACATAAGCCGACGAACCAGAGCCGTTATCATCCTCGGCATTGCCCTTGATGTGGCCCTTGAGTTCGGATTCGCCGCGAACGACGTCCTCACCCTTCAGTTCCGGCGGCAAAGGCTGGTCCACCTTGATGTCCGGCGTGATGCCCTTGCCCTGGATCGACTTGCCCGACGGCGTGTAATAAAGCGCCGTCGTCAGACGCAGCGAGCCGTTTTCGCCAAGCGGGATGATCGTCTGCACCGAACCCTTGCCGAAGGACTGCGTGCCGAGCACGGTGGCGCGGCGATGATCCTGCAAGGCACCGGCAACGATTTCCGAAGCGCTGGCCGAACCGCCATTGATCAGGACGATAACCGGCTTGCCGTCGGTCAGGTCGCCCTTGCGCGCATCGAAACGGGTCACGTCCTGTGGATCGCGGCCACGGGTCGAGACGACCTCGCCCTTGTCGAGGAAGGCGTCGGAAACAGCGACCGCCTGGTCGAGCAGGCCACCCGGATTGAGGCGCAGGTCCAGCACGAAGCCCTTGAGCTTGTCGCCAGGAATCTTGTCCTGAATATCCTTGATCGCCTTCTTCAGGTCGTCGGACGTCTGTTCGGTAAACGAGATGACGCGCAGATAACCGACATCGTTCTCGACGCGATAGCGAACGGCCTTCACCTTGATGACGGCGCGGGCGATCTTCAGCGTGATCGGCTTGTCGGCGCCTTCGCGCTGGATCGTCAGTTCGATCTGCGACCCCACTTCACCGCGCATCTTGTCCACGGCGTCGTTCAGCGAAAGCCCGCGAACTTCCTGCCCGTCGATCTTGGTGATGAGATCGCCTGCCAGCACACCGGCCTTGGAAGCGGGCGTATCGTCGATCGGCGCAATGACCTTGACGAGATCGTTGTCCATCGTCACTTCGATGCCGAGACCGCCGAACTCACCCTTGGTCTGCGCACGCATGTCCTGCGCGGCTTCCGGGTTGAGATAGGACGAATGGGGATCGAGCGAGGTCAACATGCCGTTGATCGCGCTTTCGGTCAGCTTCTTGTCGTCGGGCGGCGTCACATATTGTGCGCGCACACGCTCGAAAATATCGCCGAAAAGGGCCAGTTCCTTGTAGACATCGCTATCTTTCCCTGCCGCAAAAGCAGTGGAAGCCGGCGCGCCCTGGACCATCACCATGGCTGACGCCCCCAGAAGGGCCCCGGCGAACAGCAGCGACAGTTTACGCATCATTTTCACGTCCTTCCAGAAAGCCGTTCGGTCCACCACGGTGCGGGATCGACGGGTTTTCCATCCTTTCGAAATTCAATGTAAAGCAATGGCGCGCCATTGCCCACCTCTATCGGTGCAACACTTGCGAGAAGTTTTTCTCCCATTGCGCCGACCGGCTCTCCCGCAAGTACAAATTGGCCTTGCGACACGTCGATTCGACCCATGCCAGCCATTACGACATGATATCCATTGCCCGCGTCGAGTATCAAGAGCTGCCCGTAGGAACGGAATGTGCCCGCGTAAAGTATCACGCCATCGGAAGGTGACGTAATCGTGGCAGAGGGCAAGGTTTCGACCACCTGCCCCATCATGGAACCGCCGACGCCGTCCTTTTCGCCGTAGCGGCGCACCGTCTTGCCCGCAGCAGGCAATGCGAGCTTGCCCTGCAGGGAGGCAAAATCGACCTGTGCGCGCAGATGATTGTCGTCGGGCGCGGTTTCCCCGGCCTTTTCCCTTGCTGCGGCAAGGCGATCCGCCTCGGCCTTGCGGGCTGCTTCGGCCGCATCGCGCACGCTCGCCATCTGCTTGTCGAGCCCGTCGATAAGGTCTTTCAGACTGCCTGCCCTGGCCGCCAGTTCTTCCGAACGCTTGCGCTGCGCCTCGATTTCCTGTTCCGACTGCGCCTGCAATTTCTTCTTCTCCTCAAGAAGAAGTGATTGCCGTTTTTGTTCTTCGGCCTGGTCGGTGCGCGTCGTCTTCAGCTTTTCCTGCTCTTCTGCAATGGAAGCCGTGACCCGCTGCATGTCTTTCAGATCGCCGGTCAACTCCTCCACCTGCTCGCGCATTTCGGGCACCACGGCGCCCAGAAGCACGGCGCTGCGCACCGAGGCGAGCGCGTCGTCGGGCCGTACCAGAATTGCGGGCGGCGGGTTGAGGCCCATGCGCTGCAATGCGGCCAGCACTTCGGCCAGAACGCCGCGCCTTGCGCGCAGCGACGCGCGGATGCCGTCTTCCTGCTCGCGCAGCGCGGTCAGCTTGTCGGCGATATCGGCAATATCCTGCTGCAGCTTCTTGTCGGTCTTGGCCGACTGGATCAGCGCAGCGGTAATAGTGGTCTGGTCCTTCTTCAGCCCGGCCACCTCGTCCTCGAGCTGTTTCAGCCTGTCGCCGGTGACGGTAAGCTCGTTGCTGAGCTTTTCATATTCGCTCGCCGCCTGATCGCGCTGCTGCTGCAAGGCTTCCTGCGCAAGAGCGGACGGCGCACACACAGACAGTCCGGCCAGCCCGGCCACGACAAGGCCGGCGTGCACAGATGCAAGCAATCTTGGTCTTTTGAAAAGGCGTACAGGGTACATGCTGT
The DNA here is from genome assembly GCF_052246815.1 of Brucella sp. RRSP16. NCBI lineage: Bacteria > Pseudomonadati > Pseudomonadota > Alphaproteobacteria > Hyphomicrobiales > Brucellaceae > Brucella > Brucella sp. RRSP16. The sequence continues at coordinate 15,390 of NZ_JBQQAM010000009.1, read as the reverse complement.
TCTATCGGGACGAAACAAGGCGAAATTCAGGGCTGAAACCGCAACCTAGACCGATACCGTTAACGAACCATCAACCATAACGGCCAGCATCAGGTTGGAAGGCGCTCCATCAGCTCGATGCGGTTTCCGAAAGGATCGGAAACATAGCAGCGCTTGTAGCCTTCCAGCGGCTCATCCTCGCTCACCGGATGACCGGCTTCGGACAGGATATCGATCAGTTCATCAAGATCATCGATCAGAAACGCCGGATGCGCCTTGCGCGCAGCCACGAAGGCCGGATCGACGCCCAGATGGATTTTCAGAGCCCCGCGCTCGAACCAGCAGCCGCCGCGGGCGGCAAGGTTCGACGGCTTCGGAACCTCCGGCAGACCCAGAAGGTCTCCATAAAAGGCGCGTGCCCGCTCTTCTCCGCCTTGCGGCATGGCAAGCTGTACATGATCCAGTTGCTCGATGCGCATAATGCCCTCCCCCTGTTTGCGATCAAGCCTACAAAGCAGGGCATGATCGCACAACGGAATTCAGGAAGGTATCGCCGCCTCCAGCCACTCCGTGAGGGCACGGCGGATTGCGGTCTCCGCTGGCTCGCAACGCGTAAAAGCCCACCAGATATGCGCGCCCTGCCAGATGCTGGCCATCTGCCAGCCGAGACGTTCGGCTTTTTCCGCATCGCTGGAAAGACGTCGTCCGAGCGCACCGGCCAGATAGACGCCCCATGCCGCGCCCCGCGCCCGCAGCACCGGATTGCGAATATCCTCGCGCAAAAGCAGAAGCCCGTCGGTGGCATTATATTCAGCGGCGTCCGATGGCATCAGCGCCATCAGCAGGTCGATTGCGCCCTGCGGGCCGGGCTCAGCATCCTCATCAGCTGCGCGCGTTGCCGCATCCAGCTTATCCCATGCGCGCAGGAGCACCGCCTCAAGCATGGATTGGCTGTTGCCGTAACGCTGGACCAGCGTGGCGGCGGAAAGCCCCGCCGCCTTTGCAGCCCGCGCGAAGGTCAGTCCATCGGGACCGGCTTCCGCCACGACGGCCATCAATCGGTCGAGCACTGCCTCATCGGGCACGGATTTGGTTCTTGCCATGGTGAATATATAAACGTATGTTCATTTATAAATCAACCGGAGAAATCACAATGGCGAAAATTGTCGGCTATATCGCCGCCAGTCTCGACGGCTTCATCGCGGACGAGAACGGCAAACTCGACTGGCTGTTCAAATATGATGGCGCAAATCTGGGCGAGCACGATTACCGCACCTTCATCCAGTCGATCCGCACTGTCGTCATGGGTCGCGCCACCTATGACTTCGTGGCTGAAAGCGATGCGCCCTGGGCCTATGGCGACCAAAGATGCATCGTGGTCACGTCACGGCCTGTCGAAAACCCCAGGGGGCCGCTTGAAACCCGCCACGACGTCGATGCGCTGATTGCGGAACTGCGCGCGCTCGATGACGGCGATGTGTGGATGCTCGGCGGCGGCCAGTTGCAAATGGCGTTTCTGGAACGCGGCGCGCTGGATGAAATCGAGATTTACGTCATCCCCGAACTCATCGGCGGCGGCATGCCGCTGTTTCCGCCGACCGGCTTCAAGGCGAGCCCTGTTCTCCTCAGCGCCAGGACGCTTGACCGCGGCTGCGTACGCCTGCATTACGCATTTCACGACCGATGATAGGGGTGGCCTGCCAGAATGGTGGCGGCGCGATAAAGCTGCTCGGCAATCAGTATGCGGGCAATCTGGTGCGGCCATGTCAGTTCGCCCAGCGCCAGAACAAGATCGGCGCGTGATCGCAATGCCGGATCGTGGCCGTCCGGCCCGCCAATGGCGACGATAAGCTGGCGCTTGCCGTCGTCGCGCATCCGTCCGACCGCCGCCGCAAAAGCTTCCGATCCGAGCGCCTTGCCGCGCTCGTCGAGCAGGATCAGGGCCGCGCCGCCAGAACTGGCATTATCGAGCGCGTCGTGGATGCGCTGGGCCTCCTCGGCCTTGCGCAGTTCCGCCGTCTGGCCACGGCTTTCGGGAATTTCGCTCACACCGGCGAATTCAAGCCCCAAAGGCGGTCCAGCCTTGGAAAACCGGTCGAAATAACGCTCAACCAGTTCCCGTTCGGGGCCGGCTTTCATTCGGCCCACGGCAAAAACACTCACACGCATGACGCTCTCAATTCATCGAATTAAAGCGTGTCACGCTTTAATCTTTTCTTTCACGCATTCTTCCGCGCAAAAGCGCTTCGCACTTTTGGCTCGAAAATGCCCTAATGCACCGTTTCCAGCGCCCGTTCGTCGTCGAAACCCTCGTCGAGCCAGATCTTCTCGATATTGTAGAAGTCCCGGACTTCCGGTCGGAAGATATGGACGATGATATCGCCGGTATCGATGAGAACCCAGTCGCCACTCTCGAGACCTTCGACCCGCATGTCCTTGCAGCCTGTTTCACGCAGGGCCTGCAAAAGATGGTCGGCAACCGCCGTCACATGGCGATGCGAACGGCCCGACGCGACGATCATGAAATCGCCGATCGTTGATCTTCCGCGAATGTCGATGGGGATGATGGATTCCGCCTTGGAGTTTTCGAGACTGGCCAAGGCCGCGTCGAAGGTCTGGGACACGAGATTGGACTCGTCCATCCCGACCGTGGAAGGCACGTGACGAGCCTTCTTCTCAATTGCTGTTCTCAGTGTAATCCCTTTCTCAACAGAACAACGCAGTGTGGCAGTTGTAAGCACCACACTCCCTAAAATAGGCAGAGTCCCTGGTTTGTTTCAAGTGCACGAGCTTTTCCAGCCCGTTCACTTTTTCAGTTTCTTTGCCCGTTCTACCCATATCTTGCAGAAATTGTCATGAAACCATCAAGATGCGGTACGGGTTTTGCGGATAGCGGTGGAGGAAAGCGACGACCGCGGCCCATGGATGAAGGTCCAGGCCGGAGGCGTGCGCCGCGCCAGCATGGGCGCATATTGTTCGTCGATGCGGCTGTCGGAAAAAGTCTGCGCCATGCGCGACGACAGATAGGCGAGCGTGGAGCCCGGCCGGTCGATGACCGCAATCGGGAAATTCTGCGCAATCTCGCGCCAGCGCTGCCAGCGATGGAACGAGGCGAGATTGTCGGCGCCCATCACCCATACGAAGTGAACGCCTGGATTGGCGTCGCGGATGAGCGCCAGCGTATCCGCCGTATAGCGGACGTTGAAGGCAGCTTCCAGCGCCGTCACCTTGATGCGTGGGTCTTCCGCCACTTCCTCGCTCAGCTTCAGCCGCTCGGCAAGCGGCGCCAGTTCGCGGCTGTCCTTCAGCGGATTGCCGGGCGTCACCATCCACCAGAGCTGGTCGAGCTTCAGCCGCCTTATGGCGATTTCCGCCACCAGCGCATGGCCTCCATGCGGCGGATTGAACGAGCCGCCGAACAGCCCCACCGCCATGCCCTTTTCGACATGCGGCATGCGCAGATAATGCGCACTGACACCCGGATATTTTTCCTTCAATGCGGAACGCCCGAAGCCGAACTTCATCCGAAACTAACCACGAACCTGTCCGCTGCCGCGCACGCGATATTTGAACGAGGTCAACTGCTCGACGCCAACAGGCCCGCGCGCATGCATCTTGCCGGTGGCGATGCCGATTTCGGCGCCCATGCCGAACTCGCCGCCATCGGCAAATTGCGTCGAGGCATTGTGCAGGAGAATGGCCGAGTCGATTTCGTTGAAGAAACGCGCAACCGCTGCCGCATCTTCCGCCACGAGGGCTTCGGTGTGATGCGAGGAATAGCGGTTGATATGTTCGATTGCGCCCGAAATGCCATCGACCAGCGCAACGGAAATGATCGCATCGAGATATTCTGTCAACCAGTCCTCCTGCGTGGCAGGCTTCGCCGGATAGAGCGCCAGCACATCGGCGCTGCCGCGAATTTCGCAGCCCGCGGCGGCAAGGTCGTCAAGGATCGGCGCCAGATGTGTCGCAGCCACCGCACGATCCACCAGAAGCGTTTCAGCAGCACCGCAAATGCCGGTGCGCCGCATCTTGGCGTCGAGCGCAATCCTGCGCGCCATCTCGAGACCGGCGGTTTTATCGATGTAGAGATGGCAGATGCCTTCCAGATGCGCGAAGACCGGCACCCGCGCGTCCGACTGGACCCGCGCCACAAGACTTTTTCCACCACGCGGCACGATCACGTCAATCGCGCCGTTGAGACCCTTCAGCATTTCGCCGACAGCGGCGCGGTCGGTCACCGGCACGATCTGGATCGCATCGGCAGGCAGTTCAGCCGCTTCCAGTCCTCTGACCAGCGCTTTGTGAATGGCAGCCGACGAATGCGCCGAATCCGAGCCGCCGCGCAGGATAACCGCATTGCCTGCCTTGAGGCAGAGCGCACCGGCATCGGCGGTAACATTGGGACGGCTTTCATAAATGACGCCAATCACACCGAGCGGCGTGCGCACGCGCTCGATGTGAAGGCCGTTCGGACGGTCCCATTCGGCAATCATCTCGCCCACCGGATCAGGGAGCGCCGCGATGGCGCGGATACCATCGGCGATGGCATCGATCCGGCTGTCATTGAGCGTCAGGCGGTCGACGAAAGAAGCCGCCATGCCGTTCTTTTCCGCATTGGCGAGATCGAGCCTGTTGGCTTCCAGAATTTCAGCCCGCGCTTCCAGCATCGCCTCGGCGGCGGCAACCAGCGCCTTGTTCTTCTGTTCGGTGGTGGCGATGGAAAGCGGGGCGGCGGCAGCGCGCGCCTTGCGCCCCACTTCCGCCATCACGGCAGCAATATCGTTTGCCGTATCTGCCTTGGTCAGCATGTCCTCTCCCCTTACACCGCTTCCGCATTGCTGGCCGCGCGCACGACCAGATCGTTGCGATGGATCATCGCCGCGCGCGCATCATAGCCAAGAATTTCGCTGATCTCATCGCTTTTATGGCCGGCGATCTTGCGCGCATCCTCGGCATCGTAAGCGATCAGTCCGCGCGCGATCTCGCGCCCGTCCTCATTGAGCACCGCGACCGTATCGCCGCGCTCGAATTGCCCGTCTATTTCCTTCACACCCGCAGGGAGAAGCGATTTTCCGGATTTGAGTGCCTTGGCCGCACCCGCATCCACCGTCAACCGGCCAGCCGGTTCCAGATTGCCGGAAATCCACGTCTTCCACGCATTGACAGGCGCACGCGCCGGTTCAAACAGCGTTGCGCGCTCGCCCCGATCGATGGCCGACAGCGGGCCGAAACGCGTGCCCGATGTGATGATCATCGCGGTCCCTGCCGCATTGGCGATCTTGCCCGCATCGAGCTTGGTCTTCATGCCGCCGCGCGACAGTTCGGAAGCAGCTGCTCCCGCCATGGCTTCGATCTGCGGCGTGATGGTTTCGACCAGCGGCAGAAACTCCGCATCGGGGTTCTTGTGCGGCGGGGCCGTATAAAGCCCGTCAATGTCGGAGAGCAGAACCAGAAGATCCGCGCCCATCATCGTCGCCACACGCGCGGCGAGACGATCATTGTCGCCATAGCGGATTTCGGTGGTTGCCACGGTGTCGTTCTCGTTGATGACCGGCACGGCCTTCAGCTTCAAAAGCGTCTCGATGGTCGCGCGCGCATTGAGATAGCGGCGGCGCTCCTCGGTATCGGAAAGCGTGACCAGAATCTGTCCGGAACGGATGGAATGTCCGCCGAGCACATCAGCATAGGCCTTGGCGAGCGCGATCTGGCCGGCGGCGGCAGCGGCCTGGCTTTCCTCAAGCTTGAGCGCCTTTTTCGGCAGGCCGAGGACGGTGCGGCCAAGAGCGATCGCACCGGAAGAAACCACCAGCACCTCGACGCCTGCGTGATGAAGCGCTGCAATATCCTGCCCCAGGCTTTCCAGCCAGTCGCGCTTGAGGCCGGTTGCGCGATCCACCAGAAGGGCGGACCCGATTTTGACAACGATGCGGCGATAGTCCTTCAGTTTCTTCAGCATGTTTCATTCCCTCGCCGCATCCAAAGCGCATCCCGAAAAGTGTGAAACGGTTTTCGGATAAGATGCGCGCCCAAATAAAATCCGACGCTTAGTCTTCGGCTTGCGCCGTACCGGCCTCTGCGGCGCGGCTCTGATCAATCACGGCAGCAAGCTGGCGCAACGCATCGTTCAGACCTTCATGGCTGACCGCCGAAAGCAGCAGCGGATCGCGTCCGCACGCCTTTTTCAGCGCCTTGACCTTGGCCTTGCGCGCTTCCGCATCCAGCGTATCCACCTGCGACAGCGCCACGATTTCCGGCTTGTCGGCAAGCCCGTGCTCATAGGCTTCCAGCTCGCCGCGAATGACCCGATAGGCCTTGGCCACATCTTCTTCCTGCGCTGACACCAGATGGAGCAGGACCCGCGTGCGCTCGACATGGCCGAGGAAACGGTCGCCAAGGCCCACGCCTTCGCTCGCCCCTTCGATCAGGCCCGGAATATCGGCAATGACGAACTCGCGGCCATCCACACGCGCGACGCCCAGATTGGGATGCAGCGTGGTGAAAGGATAATCGGCAATCTTCGGCTTCGCCGCTGTCACGCTTGCGAGGAAAGTGGACTTACCGGCATTGGGCAGGCCGACCAGACCGGCATCGGCAATCAACTTCAGGCGCAGCCAGATGGTGCGCTCGATGCCTTCCTGTCCGGGATTGGCGCGGCGCGGCGCGCGGTTGGTCGAGGTCGTGAAATGCAGGTTGCCGAAACCACCATTGCCGCCCTTGGCGAGACGATAGCGCTGGCCGATCTCGGTAATGTCGCAGATCAGCGTTTCGTCGTCTTCCTCGAAAATCTGCGTGCCGACCGGCACCTTGAGAACAACGTCGTCACCCTTGCCGCCGGTCATGTTGCGGCCCATGCCGTGCATACCGGTCTTGGCCCGGAAGTGCTGCTGATAGCGGTAATCGATCAGCGTGTTGAGACCGTCCACGGCCTCCACCCACACATCGCCGCCGCGTCCGCCGTCGCCGCCGTCGGGGCCGCCGAATTCGAGAAATTTCTCGCGGCGGAACGAAACCGCCCCCGCCCCGCCATTGCCGGAGCGGATATAGATCTTTGCCTGATCGAGAAACTTCATCTGAACGTAACCTTCTTGATGCCCGCGCTGCGGCAGGCTTTTGGGCGCGCGCGCCCTGAATAGGAATTACATGCGGCGCGCCCGCATGTGGTGTGTTGCAATTACAGCAAAACCGGCTTCCTGCAAACAGTCGAGGAAGCCGGTTTCCGCCTATTTCGGGTTTCGTTCAGGATCGGTGAAATCGATATAGATCAATTCCTGATCCAGATACTGGCCCTGAACGTAAAGCGACTTGGGTTCGACGCCGTAAGTCTTGAAACCAAGCGCATAATAGACGCGTTTTGCGGCTTCGTTCGTGGCGACCACCTTGGCATCCAGAACGACGACCTGCGTTGCCGCATGGTCGATGACCTTGCCGACAAGCGCCTGGCCGAGTTGCAGCCCGCGCGCTTCGGGAGCCACATAGACGCCCCAGAGCGTGCCGCGATGGCGCTCGGACCTGCGATCATGACGGAACATGCCCGCCGTTCCCAGCAGGTTTTCGCCATCGAAGGCCCCGAAGACCACATTGCCGTTCACCTGTTCCAGGCGGCGTGCGAAGACGCTGTCCGAATAGGCGTTTTCTTCCTCGAAACTCGAACCGAAGGCCATCGGCGCGCGCTGCAAGGCGCTCAACCTTATGGCCCGGTAACGATGCAGGTCGCCCTTTTCGAGCGCGCGCACCACGATCCTGTCGCGTGCGATTGCGTGGGTATCCATCATGTCATTCCCCGATGATTATCGGTCCTGCGCCAGCCGGAAGGGCTTCACGCAGGACCATTGGCAGCCCACAGGGCTGGTTTTGGAACAGCTCTTTACGACTGCCAGCTTCTCAGCCCGATCCAGGTACGCCGATCGAGGACATAGCGCTCGACCGGCACATTGCCTGCGGCGAGCGAGTCGGCCATGCCCATGCTGCTGAACTGGAAGCCGCACTTGTGGATCACCCGGCGCGAGCCGCCATTGATGGCATGGCACGAGACATGCAGCCGTTCGATGGCGGTCGCACGAAAAGCCAGATCGATCAGGGCGTGCGCGGCCTCGGTGGCAAAGCCATGCCCCCAATAGGGTTCGCCCAGCCAGTAGCCGATTTCAAGCCCGTCGCCACGATCGAGCGGATGGATGCCGCAGCAGCCCATGAAGATGCCGGTTTCCGCTTGCGTGATCGCGTAGATGCAATTGCCCATCTCGCCTTTTCGCACGCGCTCGACAAAGTCGACGGCGTTTTCACGCGTGTATGGATGCGGCATACGGGCAAGCATACTGGAGACGCGGGCGTTATTGGCAAGATAGGAAATCGCATCCACGTCTTCGACATGCGGCGGGCGCAGCACCAGCCTTTCGGTGACGAGGACGGGGCAGTCCAGCTCGTAGGCCAGGTCGGGAGCCTTTGCATCCTCCAGGCCGGGCGACAGATCTGCGTAACTGCCTCTTCTTTCGCTACTGCTTGCGTCGTAACAATCTTCTTCCAGAACTTCGACAACCATTTTTCGTTCCTCCAGAGCGTTTCATTTGAGCGCACCTTGTTTGAAAACCGCTTCGCACTTTTCGAGATGCGCCCAAATGCAAAAAGGGAAGATGGGTGGCCCCATCTTCCCTTCGATCTTTTGGCTAGGCTGCCATTTACACCGGGTCCGATGGGACGCCGGTGCTTGTGAGAGTGCCCGGCTTACTCTGCTGCTTCCGCGATCGGGTTAACCGACACGTACGTGCGACCGTTGGCTTTCGTGCGGAAAGACACGGAGCCGTTTACGGTTGCAAAAATCGTGTGGTCCTTGCCGAGGCCGACATTGGCGCCCGGATGCCACTTCGTGCCGCGTTGGCGCACGATGATGTTGCCGGCGAGCACAGCTTCGCCGCCGAACTTCTTCACGCCAAGGCGTTTGGATTCTGAATCGCGACCGTTACGCGAGGAACCGCCAGCTTTTTTGTGTGCCATTGGTGTTCTCCTTTAATCTCTCTGTTTACTCAGCCGACTCGGCCTTGGCTGCGGCCTTCTTGGGCGCTGCCTTCTTCGGCTTTGCGGCTTCGCCTTCGGCGGCGTCTGCCTTCGGAGCCTTCTTCTCGGCGGCCTTCTTGGAAGGCTTCGCGCCGTCGGTGAGGATTTCCGAGATGCGGATGGTCGTCAGTTCCTGACGATGACCGCGGGTGCGCTTCGAGTTCTGACGGCGACGCTTCTTGAACGCGATGACCTTGCGGGCACGGCCCTGTTCAACAACTTCGGCGGTGACGAGAGCACCGGCGACGGTCGGGGCGCCAATGGTCGAGCCGACCATCAGGACTTCTGCGAATTCTACGATGTCACCGGCTTCGCCAGCAACTTTTTCGACCTTGATGAGGTCGTTTGCGGCAACGCGATACTGCTTGCCACCGGTCTTGATGACTGCGAACATTTGTTGTCCTTTCGGTTGTTCGGTCCGGCTCTCATTCTGCGACATTGGCGTCGAAGCGATGGGCCGTCTTTTTATCAGTCGGTTGATGAGCGGGCTTTTGCCCTTGATCTCAGCCCCGGAAAAGCCCGAAATCTGCAATCAAAACAATAGGCGCGGATCACCCCACGCCTAAGGTCTGGTGCTTATAGGTGCGAAGCGGCAGAAAAGTCAAGAATTTTCACAAGGGAATGCAAATTAGCTCTTGTCTAATCGGCGCTGGCCCGTTATTGAGCCGCTGCACGCTCGGCATTCGTCATTGATGCTTGTTACTGTGCGATTCTTCAAGGGTCGTTTTACAGTGCTGCACAACGCGGAGAGGTGGCTGAGTGGTTGAAAGCACCGCACTCGAAATGCGGCATGGGGGCAACTCCATCGGGGGTTCGAATCCCTCCCTCTCCGCCATTTATTTCCTTGCAAGAACATCCAGCCATACGGTGAACAGCGCATCATTTACCGCCGCAGGCATGAGCGCGTGCTTCTCCGCACGGCGCAAACCGTGCTAGAAGAGCCTCATGAGTGTGTTATCCGCCGTTGCTCCCATCTATCATCCCCCGCTGGAACCCTATGTCTCGGTCCTTCATCGCGATGCGGGCTTTCTCGTGCTGGACAAGCCGAGCGGTCTCCTGTCCGTACCCGGACGCCATCCTGCCCTGTCTGACAGTCTCGCAACGCGCGTTCAGGAAACGTTTCCGCAAGCGCAGATGATCAACCGTCTCGACAAGGATACGTCAGGCATCGTCCTGATGTCGCTCGATCGCAAGGCGCATGCCGCCATCGCCGCGCAGTTCGAGGCCCGCACGACGCAAAAATCCTATATAGCCGTCGTCTGGGGGAACGTTGAAGAAGACGAAGGGCTCATCGACCTGCCGCTGGCGATTGATCCCGACAACAAGCCGCGTCATCGTGTCGATCACGAGCACGGCAAGCCCGCGCAGACACGCTGGCAAGTGCTCGATCGCAGCGAGCGCACGACCCGGCTGCGGCTCTTTCCCCTTACGGGCCGCACGCACCAGCTGCGCGTGCATATGAAAGCGATTGGCCATGTGATCCTCGGCGACGAGTTTTACGCCGAAGGTGAAGCGCTTGCCGCTGCAGACCGCTTGTTGCTGCACGCCGAAGAACTTTCCTTCCGGCACCCCGATGGCCGCGCTGTTACCTTCACCGCGCCCTGCCCATTCTGAGAGCATCCATGTCGCAGAAAATCGATACATCGGAACTGGTCGTTGATTTCGTCGGCGGCGCTGTCGGCCACCGGTTCCGCTCCGGCGAAGGACGCGGTCAGGCCCTCGCCAAGGCCGCCGGGCTGACGCGGGATACTACGCCGGAAATCGTCGATGCGACGGCGGGCCTTGGACGCGATGCCTTTCTGCTGGCTTCCCTCGGCGCGAAAGTGACCTTGATCGAACGCTCCGAAAAGATGCATGGACTTCTCGCCGAGGGGCTGGCGCGTGCAGCCGCGGAAGGAGGCCGCTATGCCGAGACTGTTGCCCGCATGACGCTTTTGCACGGCGATTCCTGCCTGCTCCTGCCCGAATTGAAGCCGCAGGTCGTGCTGGTTGACCCGATGCATCCGCCGCGCGGCAACAGTGCGCTCGTCAAAAAGGAAATGCGGCAGATTCGCGAAATCGTCGGCACCGATCCGGATGCCGAAAGGTTGATGCAGGTGGCACTCGAGGCAGCACAATATCGTGTGGTGCTCAAATGGCCGTTGCGCGCCGATCCCATGGCCGGATTGCGCAAGCCCTCCCATCAGATCCTCGGCAAGAGCACGCGTTATGACGTGTTCGTCAAGGCGAAGATCGGTTGAACATCGCGCATGAACTATGCCTGTCCGCTTCCATTTGATGCGGAGTCGTGCGGCATCTCGACAGAATAGATACAAACGCTGTTGCGGCCCTTCGCCTTGGCCTCATACATGGCAGCGTCCGCAGCCGCGAGCAGCTCCCCTGCCGACCGGCCATGTCTGGGAAAACAGGCCACACCTATGCTGCACGTGACCTCCAGAGAGGTTCCACCCAGTTCGACCGGCTCGCTTACCCTGCGCCGTATCTCATCCAGCCGGGAACAAAAATCCCCCTCGTCTGCCTTCAGAACGAGAATGAATTCATCGCCGCCCATGCGACCGGCAAGTTCGTCCTCGCCGAGCAGAAGCAAAATCCGTCCGGCAACCTGCTGCAAAAGCCTGTCTCCGGCAGCATGGCCGAGCGTATCGTTGACCGGCTTGAACTGGTCCAGATCGAGAAAGCCGACGGCCACCTTCCGTGAATGGCTGGACGCCTGATCAAGCATCTGTTCGAGTTGCCGTTCCAGAAAGGCCCGGTTCGCCAGCCCGGTCAGCGCGTCGTGCTCGGCCAGATAGCGGATGCGCTCGTCGGCGATGCGCCTGTCGATGGCAATTCCAGCCATCCCTGCGGCGGTGGCCAGAAACTCCCGCAAGCCGCGATCATCGGAAACCTCGCCATCGACCATGAAACCCAGAACGCCATGCCCCGTACCGTCCGCCGAAGGAATGTCCATGGAGAATATCGCTTCGCTTTCAGGAGCAAGCGCTGCCAGTGCAGCTTCAAGACGCCCCGGGGAAAGCAGCGCCTGTCTCAGACCAGACGCCAGCGAAGGCAGCGAGGGGGCCGAAATAATGACATCATCTGCGTTTTGACCGGTCACGACGGCGACGCATCGAACGCCCCCGGCAAGGCTTTCCAGCAATCGGGCCAGTTGATCGACGAATTCTGATATCGCAACGGCGCTCACCGTCATTTCCAGAATGCGGGCCTGCACCTGCATGAAGCGTTCGGCCTTCTTCTTGATGGAAATGTCGCGCGAGACGCCCACGACACCGATGATGTTGCCGCTCCTGTCGCGCAGTGGGACACGCGAAATCATCAGCCAGCGATCCGCTCCGCCGCGCATGGCGCGCTCTTCATAGCCGAGATCTGGCACGCCGCTTTCCATGACCCGCCTTTCGATCTCGGAAATGCGCGCCGTAATCGCTGCTTGGCCGTGTATATCGACGTCCGTCAGCCCGATGAGTTCGTTGATGTCTGTCAGGCCATTGTTGCGAACCACCGCGTCGTTGGCAAACAGGAACCGCCCTTGCAGGTCCTTGGCATAGATGAAATCCGGCACGTGATTGATCATGGCGACGAGCCAGTCGAGTTGGTCCGTGCCTGTCGGGGCATTGTCGCCCGGCCTTGGCTGTGACAAGCGGTGCAGCCCTTCGCCGGGGCGCGGATCGCCGACACCCTCGCTGGCATTCTCGCCGTTATCCTCGTTGACACCCAGCGTGGATGCGTCTGCCAGACCTTTCATGGATCGGGCCCCTCCATGCCCAAGTTCATATTAGCAATCTTTTGGGTGGTGGGAATGGCATAAAAGAGCCACACCTGCGCTTTGCATCCTATGCGGCATTCTTTTCCGTGACTTTACCCACGGCGCGCAAACTGCCAACATTAGAGCGCGTTTCGATCTGACTGAGTCAGATCGACGCTCTAAGCTGTTCTATTAATAGCATAATCTTATCGATCCTCGTTTCACTCAGGTCGGATTATGCTTGAAACCGGAACAGAATAGCGATGGCAGTCGTTCCAGGTTTGCGGAGTTTCCTGTCAATTGCTCCGGCACATCGTTTCGATCACGAGGTCTTATGAAACAGAGCATCGACCTGACGACAGCCCCGATCAATCAGGCTCTGCTGCTCTTTGCCCTGCCGACCCTTGGCTCGTCCATATTGCAATCGGCCAATGGTTCCATCGACACGATCTGGATCGGGCAATTGCTGGGCGAATACGCACTTGCCGCAACGACGAACGGCAATCTGGTCATGTTTCTGCTGACCGCTTTCGTCTTTGGTTTCGGCATGGCATCGACGATCCTCATCGGACAGGCTTTCGGGCGACGGGATATAGAAACGGCGCGCACCATAGCGGGCACCACAGTCGGCACTTTCGTACCGCTCAGCATCGTGGTCGCGGTCATCGGCTGGCTGCTCGCCCCAAAAGTTCTGGCGCTGCTGGGAACTCCTGAAACCATAGAGCCGCTGGCGCGTGCGTTCCTGCAGGTCACTTTTTTGGCCATGCCGGCGATCCTGATGCAGACAATCCTGATGATGGCCCTGCGCGGCAGCGGCGACGCCGTGACCCCGCTGATATTCATGGGAATGGCCGTACTCCTCGATATAGTGCTCAACCCCTTCTTCATCCTGGGTTGGGGTCCGCTGCCTGCGCTCGGTATTGCCGGGTCCGCACTGGCAACAGCTGTCGCCAATTACATAAGTCTCGCGGCGATGCACTACTATATCTACCATCGCGATCTCCCGTTGCGCCTGCGCGGCAGGGAATTGTGGCTTCTTGTTCCGGACCGGAAGTTGTTGAAGCTGATCTTTGTCAAGGGACTGCCGATGGGCATCCAGATGATCGTTGTCTCAAGCTCGATGCTGACCATGATGCGGCTCGTCAATCGCGAGGGTGTTGACACGACAGCCGCCTTCGGCGCCACGCAGCAGCTGTGGACCTATGTGCAGATGCCGGCAATGGCGTTGGGTGCTGCGGTCAGCGCGATGGCGGCCCAGAACATCGGCGCCGGTAAATGGGATCGCGTCAGCTCCATAACCCGCATCGGAACGATCTACGCAGTGCTGATGACCGGAGCCCTTGTCGGGCTGCTGCTGGTCGCCGACCGGCAGGCCCTGCAGATATTTCTCGGCGCTGAAAGCCCGGCCATCGCGATCGGCCAGCACATCGGCCAGATCGCCACCTGGGGTTTCATCGCTTTCGGCGTGACAATGGTTTTCTTCGGAACCGTACGTGCAAACGGCCAGGTCATCTGGCCGCTCATCATTCTTTTCGTATCGATGTATCCTGTGCGTCTCGGCGTCGCCATCGGCCTGCGGGAACAGCTTGGTTCCGATGCGCTCTGGCTGAGCTTTCCTGCCGCGATGCTGTCGACCCTGCTGATGTCGACCATCCTTTATTTCCACGGCGGCTGGAGAAAGAATTCCTCCATGCGGGTCGACGCTCATGAGTTGCAGGGCGAAGCGGCATGCGTATCGCAATCAACGGAAGCCGCTCCATCCAGCAACGCACTTGCTCCCAATGCGCCCCTCGTCGCCGAAGTGAAAGCCGGCAGCTGAAGCTTCCAGCTCCGCCCATGGGAGTTGGCATCCCAACGCTTAAAGCGATTTCAAGATCGTTTCGACACTTTCTTCCACTGACAGAACGGACGTATCCACGCGCAGATCAGGGCTCCATGGCTCGAAGTGGCGTTTCTGTATTTGATTCCAGTCTGGTGGCGTCAATCCGGCGACCGTCATTATTCGCGTCTCGGCGCGACGGCGATGCGTTTCGACGTCCGAACAGACAACTTCAACCTGAACCCATCTACTGCCGGCTTTTGCCGCGACGTCTCTGAATGCCTGACGGGTGATTTCCGTCGCGTTCACCGAATCGACTATGACGGTGCGGCCCAGCTGAAGGTTTTCTACAGCCAGCCAATAAAGCGCTACATATCCTGCCGGGCCGACCTCATTCCCTGCCGATGGCGGCGCAGCAGAACGAATTGCCTGCTCGACGGTATCCACGCGAAGATAGCAAGCCCCGATCCGCACGGCGAGAGCCTGTGCTATCGTGCTTTTTCCAGACGCTGGTAGTCCACCCAGAATAATCAGCATCCGCACCCCCAGGCGGAACATCGTATTTCGGGAGCGTGAAGCTTCGATGACGTTCCAGGCCCGCTATCCACAACGGGCTACCTGCCGTCACTGCCCCTCTAAACGGCAAAACCCGCCGCTTGTGCGACGGGTTTGTATTTTTGGTTGCGGGGGCAGGATTTGAACCTGCGGCCTTCAGGTTATGAGCCTGACGAGCTACCGGGCTGCTCCACCCCGCGTTATGGGTGCGATATTATGACCGGTTTTGGTATTTTTTTGCGCT
>NZ_JBQQAM010000008.1:0-257887 GCF_052246815.1 Brucella sp. RRSP16 | reverse complement strand
TGGCGAAGGATGGCAAGGATTTGTGGTTCGCTGAATCTGCTCGTCTTCATTAAAATCTCCTCGATCATATAGCCCGAGAAAATTCTACTTTTGAAGCCCGTTATTTGGTGGGGGGATTACCGTCCGTCCTTTATTGGGCCGGAATCTAATCCATTCTGGAGGAAATTCTCAGTGGCAGGTCAATTACACCTGTAATTGGGGATCCCCTGCCTAAAGCTGGTCTGGGAGTGGCAATTCGAGATATTATGGAAGGAATGCGTAAATACCGGCTCGCCCTGATATTTGGGTGGCAGGATGTGGCGCAACGTTACCGTCGCTCCCGCGTTGGCGCTTTTTGGCTTACCATCAATATGGCGAGCGCGAGCTGGGCTGGAAGCCGCAGGAAAATTTCGAGACCGGGCTGGAAAAAACCATTCAATGGTATCTGGATAATGCATGGTGGTGGGAGCCGATCCGCAGCGGTACCTATGCCGGTGAGCGCCTGGGCAGCACGGCAGTAAAAGAGGCCAAGGCATGAAAATCGCCGTCACCGGGAGGGAAGGGCAAGTTGTGCAGAGCCTTCTTGAGAAGGCATCGCAGCGTGCGGACCTCGAGGTCATCGCGCTGGGCCGCCCGGAGCTGGATCTGGCAGAGCCGTCAACCGTGCGCAGTGCCATTGAAGCGATCGAGCCCGACGTCGTGGTCTCTGCCGCCGCTTATACAGCGGTGGATCTGGCCGAGGATGAGCAGGAACTTGCCTTTGCGGTGAATGCAGCAGGCGCCGGGGCAGTTGCGCAGGCAGCGAAGAACTGCGGCGTTCCTGTCATTCATCTGTCCACGGATTATGTTTTCGCTGGCGACGCTGACAAACCCTATGTTGAAACGGACGCCAACGGCCATCGCAGTGTCTACGGAAGCTCCAAGCTTGAAGGTGAGCGTCTCGTAGCGCAAGCCAACCCGCAGCACATCATTTTGCGGACAGCGTGGGTCTATAGTCCTTTCGGCAAGAATTTCGTCAAGACGATGCTGAAGCTCGCGGAGACGCGTGACGTTCTCTCGGTTGTTGCTGACCAGTGGGGCAATCCGACCAGCGCGCTTGATATCGCTGATGCAATTATCCGGGTGGCGGATCATCTGGCGGCGGCACCGGAGTTTTCGGCTTATGGTGTTTATCATCTGGCCGGAACGGGTGATACGAACTGGAGCGGTTGCACGCGCCATATTCAGTGAAAGCGCCAGGCTTGGCGGGCCAGCGGCGACCGTTACGGATATTGCGACCGCCGATTACCCCACCAAGGCCCAGCGCCCTGCCAACTCCCGCCTGTCGACGGCCAGATTCCAACAGGCGTTCAACTGGTCGGCACAGCATTGGCAGTCGTCACTGCGGGACGTCGTGTCCCGGCTGATATAGAGCATTTCCAGCAAAAGTGCGAAGCGGTTGCGAGGGAGAATGCGTGAAAACAGTGAGATGGAGCGGTTCCCCGATTCCGTTTCAACTGGAACTGCTCTAGCTTTCAGCCCAAGAAGCAAAACAGCAATTATTAACGCAGTCTGCGTTAAGGATTTGATATTGCCCGCCTATACGGATTATGACCCACAATAAGGTGCATGGGATTGCACCATTGTGGGGATGATGATTTTCGGATTCACGTTATAAGATGGCAAGACTTTTAAGCCCGGCGGGCGCTTGCGGGCGTCGCCTCTTCGATACTGGAAAATCTGGCGGGAAGCATGAGCGGTACATCGCTTAAATTTGGCACGAGCGGTCTGAGGGGACTGGCGGACGAACTGAATGGCCTGCCTGCCTATGCCTATTCCCTTGCTTTTGTCGGAATGCTGTCGGAGGCCGGAAAGCTGCACAGGGGCGACAGTGTATTCGTCGGTCGCGACCTTCGCCCGTCCAGTCCGGCCATCGCGGCGCTGTGCATGGCGGCAATCGAGGATGCGGGATTTCAGCCGGTTGATTGCGGCGTCTTGCCGACCCCGGCGCTGAGCAATTATGCAATCTCGCAGCAGGCGCCGAGCATTATGGTCACTGGCAGCCATATTCCAGATGACCGCAACGGGCTCAAATTCTATCGCGCCGACGGTGAAATCGACAAGAATGATGAAAGCGCCATCAGTGCCGCCTATGCGGCCTTGCCTGCAAATCTTGCCTTTCGTCATCTGCACGATGCACCCTATGGCAGCGATGCGATCGACCTCTATGTGAACCGCTATGTCGGATTTCTGGGGCATGAAAGCCTCCGCGGTTTGCGGGTCGGGGTCTACCAGCACTCGTCCGTAGCGCGTGATCTCATCGTCCGCATTCTTACCGAACTCGGGGCCGAAGCCGTACCGCTCGGACGGTCCGATGTGTTTGTGCCGGTCGACACCGAGGCCCTTCGTTCCGAAGATATTGAGCTTCTCGACCAATGGGCGAAGGAAAGCCGTTTTGATGCCATCGTGTCCACGGATGGGGATGCCGACCGCCCGTTGATCGCAGACGGGAAGGGCCGCTTTGTCCGGGGCGATCTGGTCGGGGCAATCACCGCACGCTGGCTTGGCGTCAAGACGATAGTGACGCCCGTGACATCCAATTCCGCGCTGGAAGAAAATTTCGAGCGCGTCATCAGAACTCGCGTGGGGTCGCCCTATGTTATCGAAGGCATGACGCAGGCTGTTGCCGGCGGCGCCCCGGCCGTGGTTGGGTTTGAGGCCAATGGCGGCGTGCTGCTGGGCACGGATATAAACCGTGGCGGTCATGTGCTGGCCGCGCTTTCGACCCGTGATGCGCTGCTGCCAATCCTGGGAAGTCTCGGTTCCATCAAGGAAACGGGCAAGCCGCTGTCTGACATTGCGGCAAGCTTTCATTTCCGCACTGCGCTGAGCGACAGGCTCCAGAACGTCCCGCAGGAAAAGAGCCTCGCCTTCCTGTCCCTCCTCAAGAACGAGGCGACGCGAAGCGCGCTGTTTCAGATGGACGAGCCGATCGTCCGGACCGAGGCCATTGACGGTGTGAAACTCTTCTTCCATTCAGGCAATGCCATCCACTATCGTGCTTCCGGCAACGCGCCGGAATTGCGGTGCTATGTGGAAGCCCCAGGCGAGAGCCAGGCAAAAACGCTTCTGGAAACGGGACTTGCCATCGCCCGCAACGCAACGAAGGACAACTGAGCAATGAGCTTTATTCCTATCATCATCAGCGGCGGTTCCGGTTCAAGACTATGGCCGCTTTCGCGCGATGCGCACCCGAAGCCATTCATCGAGCTGCCGGACGGCAGCACCCTGATCGGCAAGACCTACAAGCGCGCGGCGCAGCTGGGCGGAGTGGACCATATCCTCACCGTCACCAATCGCGACTTCCTGTTTCTGACGCTTGACGCCTATGCCGATGCGAAGGCGCCCAAGGTCGATAACGCATTTCTGCTGGAGCCGCTCGGACGCGATACGGCGCCTGCCGTTGCCGTCGCCGCACTCCATGCCGCCGCCACTTACGGCCCTGACGCCACATTGCTCGTCATGCCCGCCGATCATCTGATCGAGGATGAGGCCGCGTTCGCCGAGGCCGTTTCCAAGGCGCGACCGCTTGCTGAAACGGGCCGCATCGTCACCTTCGGCATCGTGCCCGATCATCCTGAAACCGGCTTCGGCTACATCGAGGCCGAAGGCATCGACGTGCTGCGCTTTGTCGAAAAACCTGACGCCGAGACGGCACAGGCCTATGTCGAAAGTGGCCGCTATTTCTGGAACTCCGGCATGTTCTGTTTCACAGCCGGAACCATGCTCGAAGCGATGCAGCGCCACGCGCCGGAAATCTTCACTGCCGTTCAGGCTTCGCTCGAACATGCCCGGCGCGGCGTCAACGGCGAGACGAAGACGGTCGAAATCGCCAAGGATGATTTTGCGGCGGCGCCAGCGATTTCCATCGACTATGCGATCATGGAAAAGGCCGACAACATTGCCTGCATCCCGGTGTCCTGCGGCTGGTCCGATATTGGTTCCTGGGCGGCGATGGCCGATCTCATCACGCCCGACGACGAAGGCAACCGCCTGCGCGGCGAAACGGTCATCGAAGACACCACCAACAGTTTTGTCCTGTCTGAAACCCGGTTGGTCAGCCTTGTCGGCGTTCACGACCTTCTTGTGGTCGACACGCCCGATGCGCTGTTGGTCGCCCATCGCGACAAGGCGCAGGAAGTGCGCAAGGTCTTCAACAAGCTGCGCGCCGATGGCCATGAAGCTGCCAAGCTTCACCGCACGGCCCATCGCCCATGGGGCACCTATACGGTGCTTGAGGAAGGCGACGGCTTCAAGATCAAGCGGATCGAAGTGAAACCGGGACGACGGCTGAGCCTTCAGGCGCATCATCACCGCTCCGAGCACTGGATCGTCGTTTCCGGCACCGCGAAGGTGACCAATGGCGATCGCGAAATTCTGCTTACGACGAACCAGTCTACCTATATCCCCTGTGGCTTCCGTCACCGGCTGGAAAATCCGGGCATTCTGCCGCTCGTGCTCATCGAGGTGCAAAGCGGCGAATATCTGGGCGAAGACGACATCGTGCGTTTCGACGACGTCTATGGGCGCACCTGATATCACGGTCGTTGAGCGGAACTCGTTGGACTTTGATTAAGCCCGGCTGGTGATTGAACTTTTTCGAGGCGCGAGGCGTCAGCCTCTTGGCGCCTTGTCAATCACTCGGAAACCGCCGGGCGCGGCATTTAATCGGGAACCATTCGCCGCCGCGAATGTTTGCCTCCTATGCCCAGTAATGAACAGGATACGGCTACCGATCTGATCGGCATGCCGGTCATCGATTTTCAGAAACACGCGCTTTTTTTCGACGTCGATGGAACCTTGCTCGATATCGCCGCCGATCCCGACGGCGTGGTCGTTTCGACCGGCTTGCAAAAATCCCTCTCGGTTATTTCCCGGCATTTGTCCGGTGCGATGGCGCTCGTCACGGGCAGGGCCATAAGCTTCATCGAGGAACGCTTTCCCGATTACCACGGGCCGATAGCCGCGCTGCATGGCGCTGAATTCCGACACGCATCCGGGCTTGTCGAACTGATCGAGCCGGGCGAACAATTCCAGACCGCTAAGGATTTTCTGCGGCAGGCAGCGCTTCGCGTCAGCGGCCTTCGTGCCGAGGACAAGGGAAGTGCGATTGCGCTTCATTATCGCGCCGCGCCCGAGAAAGCCGAACTTGCCCATGACCTCGTGGACAAGGCTTGGAAGCTTGCGGGGCCGGACTGGACCGTTCAGGCGGGCAAGATGGTTTTCGAGCTGCGCCCCGCGCTCAGCGACAAGGGTGCCGCCTTGAGCCGCTTCATGCGGGAAAAGCCGTTTGCGGGCAGGGTGCCGATCGCATTCGGCGACGATCTGACTGATTTGCCGATGCTCGAGGCGGCGGAACAACTGGGCGGAACGGCGGTAGTAGTCGGACGAGCGATCGACCGTCCGGGGGCTGCACGCTTTGCAAGCCCGGATGAGCTTCGCCTCTGGCTCTCCGGCATCCCGGACAATGGACAGCAACAGCAATGAAAGGATTTGGTGTATGGGTCGGCTGATCGTGGTCTCCAATCGTGTTCCCCTGCCTGATGAACAGGGCAAGGCACCAGCGGGCGGTCTGGCGGTCGCGCTGCAGGCGGCGCTCAACGAACGCGGCGGCATATGGCTCGGTTGGTCCGGCAAGACGCTTCCCGCGCGTCAGCCGCAGGAACTGACGATCCGGGACGAGGGGCCGATCCGCTATGCGCTGCTTGATCTCCACAAGAAGGATATCGACGAATATTATGCGGGCTTCGCCAACCGCATGCTCTGGCCGCTCTGCCACTATCGCCTCGATCTCATCGATTACACGCGCAAGGACATGGCGGGATATTTCCGGGTCAATCGCCTGTTTGCAAAGCATCTCCTGCCGATGATCCAGCCGGATGACCTCATCTGGATTCACGATTACCATCTCATTCCGCTGGCTGCGGAACTGCGCAATCTGGGCGTCACCAACCGCATCGGCTTCTTCCTGCACATTCCCTGGCCGCCCGCTGATATAGTTTTCACGCTTCCCGTGCACGAAACAATCATGCGCGGCCTTGCTTCCTACGATGTCGTCGGCTTCCAGACCGAAAACGATGTCGACAACTTCATCAGCTGCCTGCGGCGTGAAAAAATCGGCAAGCCGCTCAGCGATGACGGGCTGTTTGAGGCCTTCGGCCACCGGTTCCGCGCCGAGCGCTTCGGCATCGGTATCGAGACGGCCGCATTTGCAGAGATAGCCAACAAGGCGGACGGCCATTCGACAGTGCGGCGCATGCGCGAAAGCATGCTGGATCGTAGTCTCATCATCGGTGTCGACAGGCTCGACTACTCGAAGGGCATCACCAATCGCATGGAGGCTTTCGAGCATTTTCTCAATGTCGATCCCGGCAATCGCGGCAAGGTTACCTTTCTGCAGGTCACGCCGAAATCCCGTTCCGAAGTGCCGGAATACAAGGACATGCAGCGCGCGGTGGCCGAACTGGCCGGGCGGGTGAACGGAGCGAACGCCACGGTGGACTGGACGCCGATACGCTACATCAACCGGTCCCTCAATCGCGACGTGCTGGCCGGTCTCTATCGGCTCGCCGCTGTCGGTCTGGTCACGCCGTTGCGTGACGGCATGAACCTCGTCGCCAAGGAATATGTTGCCGCCCAGAACCCCGAGAACCCCGGCGTGCTGGTCCTCTCCCGCTTTGCCGGCGCCGCGCAGGAACTGGACGGTGCGCTTCTGGTCAATCCCTATGACACGGAAGCGATGGCCTATGCCATGGCCCGTGCGCTGGCCATGCCTCTGGAGGAGCGCAAGGAACGGTTTGAAAGCATGATGGGCTTTCTCAACACCCACGACGTCAACCGCTGGTGCGACGACTTTCTGAAGCGCCTTGCATCGGGCTGATGTCGGCTCATGGCTTGATGATGCCCAGTTTGGCGACTTCTTCCGAAAGGTGAATCGTGTAGTCGAACTTGTCCAATACCGGCGTCAGCAGATCCGCCTCGCAATCGCGAGCGTCTCTCGGCGACATGCCGAAACGGGCCTTGAATGCCTTGGTGAATTGCGTGCCAACATGAAAGCCGCAACGATAGGCAATTTCCTTCAGCGATACGTGCCGCCCGCGTTCAGCGACAAGAATGCGATAGGCGCGGACCAGCCTCTTGTCGCGGATGATCTTTGCAATTCCGCCTTCCATCTCGAATGTCCGGTAGAGGCTCGAGCGGGAAATGCGCAGGTTCTTGGTGATAAGGCATGGCCCCAGCACTGGATCGGAAAGGTTCTCGTCGATATAGGCGAGGATGCGCTTGCGTACTGGGAGGTTGGCTGGAAGGCTTTCAATGACGCCGCCTTCGGTGCCGTTGATGCTTGCGCCGAGAAGTATGAACATCGCATCCAGCGCAGATTGTGCTTCCACCCTGTCGAGCGTGCCGCTCAATGACTGGAGATTCTGGAGTTAGCTGAAGAGCACCCGTGTCATGGGGGCAGTTGCGGGCATGACGAGGCCATGCAGATTGCGCCAGCCGACGATCCTCTCCAGCTCCTCACGCGGAATCAGCACAGTGATGCGGGAACCGTTGGATGCGTGGCTTTCCACCGTCTGGCTCAAATCGATAACGACGATATCGCCCTGTTTCGCTTCGACATCGACACCATTGAAATCGCCGTGCAGATCGCCGCCGGTGATGAGTTGCAGGACATAGTGATTCAGCCCGCTCTTGGCGATGAGCTTTCGCGCACGCGTGTAGCGCTGTGAATTGAAGGAGGTTGCTCCATCTGAATGGAGCCTATGGAACGCGCAACGATTGATCCTGAAAACTGGTAATCGTCGCTGTCGCCCGTGATTTCATACATGGGCTACAGGATGGCGCGCCAGAATTCATTGCGCAGCCGGTCCTCTATCATGTCTGTTGAAATTGTTGTCTCGTTGCTCATTGCAAATCGTCAAGCCAAAGATCATGAACATTGATGTGGGGAATAATCATTCATTAGAAATAAATACTATATTGATCCATTGGCATATGCTCATTTGTTGCCATCCAATAAATATGAGTTGTATTCTTATTTCCGGTAAATAGGATTGTCTATGTCACTTTCCATGATTACAGTTTCATTATTTTGTAATATATAATTTCAACCTAATATAATTGTAGTTATTTCTATAAGGTCAGTTATGGTGCCCTCCTGCAAGGTCAGAAATCGTTTCACCAATAGCTATTAACAGGTAATCTCGCCAAATATGTGCGGCTCTTTCCGCAGGCTATTTCTATAGAGCATTCATTGAATATGAGAAGGTTTGAAACTATTTATTGTGTTTGAAAGTTATCGCAATATGAGGCTGGTTTTTACTTTCTTGCTCGCCATGTTCGGCTGCACTCACGTTGCCTCCGCAACAGGGCTGCAGAGCGATTTCGGGCTGGAATGCCGGCTCGTGCCGATGCAGGGAACGGGCGCTCCAGATGCAGCTGCACGGCCCGGCTGGGCCATGCCCTTGGCAAACCCGGTGGGCCAGCCGTCACGGCGCGCCATCGTCTATCCGCGCGCGGTGCCATCGCCACAGCTCTACCGTTATGACTGCGCTCCCAAGTCCGCGGGACCGGTTTCGGTTCCACGGACCCGGTTCAGCGATCAATAAGGGCTGTCGACCTTGCCCATCTCCACATAGACGGTCTTGATCTGGCTGTAATGCGCCAGAGCGGCGATGCCGTTCTCGCGTCCGATGCCGGACTGCTTGTAGCCGCCGAAGGGCACTTCCACCGGCGTCAGGTTATAGGCGTTGATCCAGCATGTCCCGGCCTTGATCTGGCCGATGACGCGATGGCCCCGTGCAATGTCTGCGGTAAACACGCCCGCCGCCAGACCGAATTCGCTATCATTGGCGCGGGCAATCACCTCATCCTCATGGACAAATTCCAGCACGCTCATCACCGGCCCGAAGATTTCCTCGCGGACGATGGTCATGTCGTCTGTCACATCCGTGAAGATGGTCGGCTCGATGAAATAGCCCTTATCGAAACCTTGCAGCTTCGGTATGCCGCCGCCATACGCAAGGGTTGCGCCTTCCGCCTTGCCCTTTTCGATATAGGAGAGAACCTTCTCGCGCTGGGCTGCATTGACGAGCGGCCCCATCTGGGTCGCTTCGTCCAGCGGGTCGCCAATGCGAATTTTGCGTGTACGTTCGACCAGCCGTTCGATAAAGCGTTCGCGCACGTTCTTGTGGACGAAGACGCGGGTGCCGTTCGAGCAGACCTGACCCGTCGAATAGAAATTGCCGAGCATCGCGCCGCCAATGGCGCTTTCAAGGTCGGCATCGTCAAACACGATGATCGGGGACTTGCCGCCAAGTTCCATCGTGACGTGTTTCAGATGTTCGCCCGCTTGCGCCATGATGCGCTTGCCGGTCGGCACGGAGCCGGTCAGTGAAACCTTGGCCGTCAGGCGATGGTTGACGAGTGCGGCACCCACATCGCCGAAGCCCTGCACGACATTGAACAGCCCGTCGGGCAATCCGGCTTCCTTGTAGGCTTCGGCCAGCGCCAGAGCCGAAAGCGGCGTGTTTTCTGACGGCTTGAAGATGAAGGCATTGCCCATGGCAAGCGCAGGCGCGGATTTCCACGCGGCGATCTGGATGGGATAGTTCCACGCGCCGATGCCGACGCAGATGCCGAACGCTTCGCGGCGCGTATAGGCAAACGAGCCGCCCAGTTCCACGAACTCGCCGTTGAAACCGGAAATGATGCCGCCGAAAAACTCCAGCGCATCGGCGGCTGAAGCAGCATCCGCCACCAGCGTTTCCTGAAGCGCCTTCCCAGTGTCGAGCGTTTCGAGCTTCGACAGTTTCTTGTTCTTCTCGCGCAGGATTTCCGCCGTGCGGCGCAGTATGCGTCCGCGCTCGACGGGCTTCAGCGCGGCCCATTCGCCTTGCGCTTTCAGCGCAGCCGCATAAGCCGCCTCGATCACGCCGGGCGTGGCGGAATAAAGCTTGGCGATCTCTTCACCCGTCGCCGGATAGATGACTGGCAAAGGCTTTCCTGCCTTGTCTTCCACGAATGCGCCGCCGATGAAGTGCGAGGCTTTGGGTTGTACTTTCATTTCTGGTTCCTTGTTTAAGGGAATAGGGGGGTAGGGCAGTAAGGCAGTATGTTGGTAAGCGCCGGGAACACGAGCTGACATTTTCCCCTACTGCCTTACTGCCCACTCGCTGGACCGCGTCAGCGGTCCGCAACCTGCCACCTCGGATTGATCCATGGTTCCTGATTGGAGCGCGCCAGCGGCGTGCGGCCAAGAATATGATCGGATGCCTTTTCGCCGACCATGATCGACGGGCCGTTGAGATTACCATTGGTGATGCGCGGGAAGATGGACGAATCCGCAACGCGCAAGCCTTCGACACCGATCACCTTGCATTCAGCATCGACCACGGCCATCGGATCGTCAAGCGCACCCATTTTGCAGGTGCCGCATGGATGGAAGGCGCTTTCGACATGCTCGCGGATGAAATTGTCGATTTCATCGTCGCTCTGGACCTGCGCGCCCGGTTGGATTTCCGCGCCGCGATAAGGATCAAACGCCGCCTGTCCGAAGATTTCCCGCGTCAGCCGCACGCAATGGCGGAAATCGGCCCAGTCGTCCTCATGCGACATGTAGTTGAACTTGATGATCGGCTTTTCACGCGGATTGGCCGAGCGAAGCGTCACGCTGCCGCGCGATTTTGATCGCATCGGCCCGACATGGGCCTGAAAGCCGTGCGACTGCGCTGCCGCCTTGCCGTCATAGCGGATGGCGACCGGCAGGAAATGATATTGGATATCGGGATATTCCACGCCCGCCTTCGAGCGCACGAAAGCAGCGGATTCGAAATGATTGGTCGCGCCGTCGCCCGTCTTGAAGAACAGCCATTCCGCGCCGATTCTGGCTTTCGAAAACAGGTTCAGCTTGGAATAGAGCGTGATCGGCTGCGTGCATTCCTGCTGGATATAGACTTCCAGATGGTCCTGCAGGTTCTGGCCGACGCCGGGACGGTCGGCAACCACTTCGATGCCATGGTCTTTCAGATGCGCGGCAGGCCCGATGCCGGAAAGCATCAAAAGCTTTGGCGAATTGATCGACGAGGCGGCAATGATGACCTCGCGCCGCGCACGGACGGTCGAAAAGGTGCGGCCTGCCTCGATCTCGACGCCAACGGCCCGCTTGCCTTCAAGCACGATCTTGCGCGCCAACCCCTTGACCAGCCTGACATTCGGGCGCTTGAGCGCGGGCTTCAGATAGGCATTGGCGGCGGACCAGCGACGACCATTATGGATCGTCTGCTCCATCGGGCCGAAACCTTCCTGCTTCTCGCCGTTATAATCTTCCGTCACTTCGAAACCCGCCTGATGACCGGCCTCGACAAAGGCATGAAACAGCGGATTGTCGCGTTTGCCGCGCTGAATATAGAGCGGGCCGCTGGTGCCGCGCCAGCCTTCCTGACCGCCGCTCGAATTTTCCATGCGCTTGAAATAGGGCAGCACATCGGCATAGGCCCAGCCGCGCGCGCCGCTTTCCGACCAGTGGTCGTAGTCGCGGGCGTGGCCGCGCACATAGACCATGCCGTTGATCGAGGATGAACCGCCCAGCACCTTGCCGCGCGGCGTCACGAGGCTGCGCCCGCCAATATGCGGCTCCGGCTCGGTGGAAAAGCCCCAGTCATAGGTCTCCATGTTCATGGGGAAGGACAGCGCCGCCGGCATCTGGATCAGCGGGCCGACATCCGGCACGCCATATTCGATGACGATCACCGAATAGCGGCCGTCTTCCGACAGGCGATAGGCCATGGCCGATCCGGCGGAGCCGGAGCCGATGATGACGAAATCCGCTTCCATACTCATTTTTCTCCCGAAGGCCCTTCCAAAAGTGGGCTTGAAAGCTGAACCGCGATGTAATCTTCCACGAGTGCCGTGGCCCTGCCTGCATCCGGCGCATCCGCGCCGAGCGCATGGCGGATATAGAGGCCGTCGATCATCGCTCCCGCGCCCTCGGCGATGCGGTGCGCCTGTTCGCGGCTCGTGAGCTGCTCCAGCGCGAAAACCAGATTTGAATGAAGGCGGCGCGCATAGATGCGCAAGAGCCGCCGCGTATCTTCCGACTGCTGCGCATGCACATAAAAGGTCAGCCAGGCTGCAATCGTTTCCTGCGTGAACTGCGAGGCGGAAAAATTGACTGCGATGATGGCGGCGATACGCGCCTGCGGCGTCTCCGCCTGTCCGATGGCCGCGTTGAGATCCTGCCCCAGTTCCCGCAGCAGATGCCGCATCGTGGCCAGAATGAGCTTGTCCTTGCCGCCGAAATAATGATGCGCAAGCGCGGGCGAAACCCCCGCCTCATGCGCGATCTGCGCGACGGTTACATCCAGCGAACCGCGCTGGCCGATTGTGCGGATGGCGGCATCGATCAGCTCGCGCCGCCGCAAGGGCTCCATCCCGATCTTGGGCATAATTCTGGTCCGTTCTCAGCCTAATTCCAGTGCAGTCTATCTTTGATTGACTCATCAATCAATAAAAACCCGCCATGCAAATCATGCGTTTACACGTCGCAGAAGCGGGCGGGGATGGGAGGGAGGCTTGCCGGAAGGGGTGCGCTTGCTTACATTGAAATGATGAGCAGAGCTTTCACCAAAGAACAGGATGATGCGCCGACCGACCTTGGCGAGCGCCCTGTAAGCCCGCATCGCAATCTCGTCACGCCGACGGGGCTGAAGATGATCGAGGATGAGATCGCCCGGCTGCAACGCGAGCTGGCGGATGCCAATGTCGCCGGCGAGCGTTCAGCGGTTGCGCGCATTTCGCGTGATCTGCGCTACTGGACGGCGCGGCGCGAAAACGCCGAGCTTTCGGTTCCCGCTGCCGATAGCGATGTCGTGCGTTTCGGCATGACCGTGGAACTGGAAAATCTGGATGATGGCAAGGTCCGTCGCTGGACCATCGTGGGCGAGGACGAGGCCGACCCGTCAAACGGCAAGATCTCCCATGTCGCGCCTGTCGCCATCCTGCTGTTCGGCAAGCCGGTCGGTGATGTCGTGAAAATCAACAATGTCGAATGGGAAATCGTGTCGCTGACGACAGTTTAGTCTTCTTCTATCGCGACTGTATGGTCACGGAAAAAAGCGGTCGCGCCAGCTTCATCAATCTCGCCGGAAGCAATGCCCATCGTGAAACTGTAAAGCAATCCGTCGTCCGCGGTCAGTGCATAGCCGTTGACGAGCAGAAACGTAACAGCGGTCACGATAGCGGTGCGCTTGTTGCCATCAACGAAAGCATGGTTGCGGCCTATTCCGAAAACATAGGCTGCTGCGATTTCCGCATGATCCGGTTGGCCATAAACCTGTTTGTTCTGCGCGCGAGCCCGGGCAGACTCAAGAGCATTCTCATCACGAAGCCCTTGAGCGCCGCCGTGGCGTTGCAGTTGTTCGATGTGGATTGCCTCAACGACGCGTCGCGAAAGAAAACGCCAGTTCATTCGGCGAGCTTCTGCAAGGCGACCTTGTACTTGTCCATCACTTTACGGGCAGCTTCCATCTGCTGCTCGAAAGTATCGTCAACAGGCTCCAGCGTCAGGCCGTTCGGTGTTTCGATCACCTGGAGCTTATCTCCGGTCTGGAGGTTGAGCCGCTCCAGCACTTCCTTAGGCAGGATCACACCATCGGAATTGCCGATCTTGCGCAGGGTCACATTCATGGCTGTTCTCCTATGTTATAACGCTTGATATAACATGGCGTGCGCTTCTTGTCACTACAAGCTACAGCCAGCCTTTGCGGCGGAAATAATAGAGCGGCAGCAGGGCAGAGGCGACCATCAGGATAAGCGCCATCGGGTAGCCCCAAGGCGAATGCAGTTCCGGCATGAAGGAAAAGTTCATGCCGTAGATGGAAGCGACCAGCGTCGGCGGCATGAAGCCAACTGCCGCCACCGAGAAAATCTTGATGATGGCGTTTTGCTCGACCGAGATCAGGCCGACAATCGTATCAAGCAGGAAGGTAACCTTGTTGGAAAGGAAATCCACATAGGCGGTCAGCGATTGGGTGTCGCGCTCCAGCGACTTGATCCAGCTGCGCGTTTCCTTCTTGCCCGAAGCCGGATTGCTGGTGGCCGACAGATAGACCAGCATGCGGCTGATGCCTGCCAGGCTTTCCCGCATCCGCGAGAGAAAGGTTCCCTGTCCGCCGATCTGGGTCAGTATGTGCCGGAAGTCCTGCGTCGTCATCGGGCGCGCCTTGGGCTGGCGGCGGTAGATGGAATGCGAAGCCGCATCGATCTTGCCTGCCACGCCTTCCAGAATATCGGCCAGCCGGTTGGTCGTGGCTTCGGTGATGCCGAGCATGATCGAAAGGCCCGAGCATTTGGCTGAAATGAGGCCGTTGCCCGGTTTGGTCGAGCGCAGAATATAGGTGATGAAGGATTTTGGATTGGCATAGCGCACTGTTATCAGTCGCGAGCCGTGCAGGATGAAGGTGACGGGCGCCAGCTCCCGATGATCGAGATCGACCGCGTGCAGGATCGGAACGGTCAGATATTGCGCGCCGGTTTCCATGTAGAAGCGGCTCGATTCCTCGATTTCCGTCATGTCTTCGCGCGTGGGGATCGAAATGCCCGTCCATGCCTCGACAATGCTGTCCTCGTTGACGCCGGGAGCGAACAGGTCGATCCAGATCACATTCTCGGGCAAGGGGGTGCCAGGCTCGACCTCCACTTGTTCGAGGTGGTCACCGGAAAGGCTGTAGAGTGTGATCATACTGGCACCTGGAGTCTGGCCCGAATTTCGGGCAGCTGAATTATGGGCACTGTGCGCGAAAATTGTTAACGGAATGCGGCAGCGGTTTCCAATCCGCAATCGGCTTTCTGCATGACGGTTGACAGCTTCCTTCCGCAGGTCTAATTCATCAAGTCATCAGATGACTTTGGTGGAGCTATGAAGGCAATATCACGCAAGACCCTGACGGATTCGGCCACGCAGGCATTGCGTGCGGAAATCATGTCGGGACGCTGGTCGGTCGGCGACCAGCTGCCCAATGAAGCGGCACTTTCCGCAACGCTCGATGTCAGTCGCGGCACGGTGCGCGAGGCCGTTCGGGCGCTGGTCGCGCAGGGCATGCTGGAAACCCGGCAGGGCTCAGGAACTTATGTCCGCTCGACGGCGGACACGGCTCGCAGCCTGGACCGCATCCGCCACACCAGCCTGCGCGACCGTTTTGAGACTCGGGCAGTTCTGGAAACCGAAGCAGCCCGTCTTGCCGCCCTGCGCATCACGCGGAAGGGACTTGCGCATCTTGAAAAAATGCTGGCGCAGCGAGGCAGTCGCGACGAACTCGACCGCGAAACTTTCGTGGCGCGAGATTTTGCCTTCCATGAAGCCATCGTCGCCGCCTCGGGCAATAACGCCCTCATCGAAGTCTATGCCTTTTTCTCCGCCTCCATTCGCGAATCCATAGAAGCCACGCTCAATGGCGAACTGCCCGAGCCGAGCGATGAAGCGCACCGCCAGATCGTCGAGGCCATCGCCTCGGGCGATCCCGACAAGGCCGGAGCAACCGTTCGCCGTTTCATGGCGCCCCTGATTGAAGAACTTGAAAGGTTGCTCGCATCATGAGCCACACAAACACAGCCCTGTCGGACACGGCAGAAAACGAGGCAATGCAGCCGGATGCGCTGGTCGACGCGGAGGCGGACAGTGTCCCGCCGCCGCCCGTCCAGCAGCCGCCCAGCAAGGCGATGCGCATCTTGCTGGGCTTGAGCCTCGTGCTCATCGCCGCCAATCTGCGGCCGGTATTCTCCAGCGTTTCCGTGCTCTTGCCGGAAATCATCGAGGCGACCGGCATGTCGTCGGTCGCAGCCGGCATATTGACCACGCTGCCCGTTGTCTGTCTCGGTGTCTTCGCGCCGTTTGCGCCGCGGATGGCGCAGCGCTTCGG
Organism: Brucella sp. RRSP16; assembly: GCF_052246815.1. Lineage (NCBI taxonomy): Bacteria > Pseudomonadati > Pseudomonadota > Alphaproteobacteria > Hyphomicrobiales > Brucellaceae > Brucella > Brucella sp. RRSP16. The sequence goes on along the minus strand of NZ_JBQQAM010000008.1, from coordinate 241,952 downwards.
TGCGGAGCGTGTCCTGCTTGTCGTGCTGGCCGTGCTCACAATCGGCACCGCCATTCGCGGTTTTGGTTCCTTCTATTGGCTCTATATCGGCGCCGCGCTGGCCGGTGCCGCCATTGCCACGGGCAATGTTCTGCTGCCGGGCGTCGTCAAGCGCGACTTTCCGAAGACAGCCGCCATCATGACCGGCCTTTATACGATGGCATTGTGCGGCGGCGCTGCATCCGCAGCCGGTTTCACCATTCCCATCAAGGGGTTGCTCGGCGGCTCATGGAACCTCGCTTTGGCATTCTGGGCCGTTCCGGCGGCACTTGTGCTGCTTTTGTGGCTGCCGCAGGCCATGCGCGCCAAGCACAATGTGGCACACTCGGGCTTCCGGGTGATCGGGCTATGGAAGGACAGGCTGGCCTGGCAGGTGACGCTGTTCATGGGGTTGCAATCTTCCACCGCCTATATTGTTTTCGGATGGCTGGCGCCGATCCTGCGCGAGCAGGGCCTGAGCCCCAAGGCGGCAGGCGGCCTCGTTTCCTTCTCGATCATGGTACAGGTGGTGACCTGTCTCGCCGTACCTTCCATCGCCACGCGCCAGAAGAACCAGAGCTGGCTCAATGTCGCTCTTTGCGCTTGCGCAGCCTTGCCGCTGATCGGATTTCTCTATCTGCCGCACTGGACCTACTGGGTGCTGGCGGTCATTCAAGGCATCGGGCAGGGCGGTCTCATCGCAGCCGCGATGATGGTGATCGTGCTGCGCGCCCCGGATTCGCACACGGCGGCGCATCTGTCCGGCATGGCGCAATGCGTCGGCTATACGCTGGCCGCGATCGGTCCGCTGATTGTCGGCATGATTCACAGCGCGACCGGCAGCTTTGCGGCTTGCGGGGCGTTCTTCGCCCTGCTGGGACTGGGTGCCGCCATCGCCGGATGGGGCGCGGGACGCGCACGGCATGTGGGTGTGCAGGTGATCAAGGACTGAAGGCAACAAAAAACCCCGGCGAAACCGGGATTTTTCTTATTCTCACAGGAAAGGCATCAGGCCTTTTCATACAGCTCTTCGACGAATTCCCAGTTGATGAGATTGTCGACGAAGGCTTCGAGGTATTTTGGACGCAGGTTGCGATAATCGACATAGTAGGAATGTTCCCACACGTCGACGCCGAGGATCGGCGTTGCGCCGTGAACGAGCGGGTTTTCGCCGTTCGGGGTCTTGGAGATTTCGAGCTTGCCGTTCTTGACCGACAGCCAGGCCCAGCCCGAACCGAACTGGCCGACACCGGCAGCGATGAAATCTTCACGGAACTTGTCGTAGCCACCAAGATCGGACTCGATTGCCTTTTCAAGCTTGCCCGGCAGCTTCTTGCCGCCGCCGCCCTTCTTCATCCACTTCCAGAACTGGATGTGGTTGTAGTGCTGGCCGGCATTGTTGAAGAGGCCCTGGTTCTTGCCGTAGCTTTCCTTGACGATCTCTTCCAGGCTCTTGCCTTCGAGGCCGGAGCCTTCGAGCAGCTTGTTGCCGTTGGTGACATAGGCCTGATGGTGCTTGTCGTGGTGAAGTTCAAGCGTCTCGCGCGACATGAAAGGCGCAAGGGCGTCGTAGTCATACGGCAGGGCGGGCAGTTCGAAAGCCATTGGAAACTCTCCTCTTGTCATTCGGCTTACATGGGCAGCCAGCGGCGGGCCGAACAGATGCTGCCTCAAAACTTGTGTGCGGAATCTACATAGGCCGCATCGGTGCGGGCGGCAATGGCGTGATTGAGCAATTCAGCTTCAAGACAATGAATTATTATTGAAATCACAGTAGGATGGCGTAATTCTCGATTTAGAGCGCATCCCGAAAAGTGTGAAACGGTTTTCGGATAAGATGCGCGTCAAAAAACAAAGGATTAGAGCGCCGGTCTGATCCAATCAGTTCGAAACGCGCTCGAACGCTTCGCGATGCGGGCGGACCCTCACAGGAGGAAATGGTGTCCCACAGTTCTTATGTCTTCGACGCTTATGGCACATTGTTCGATGTCCATTCGGCGGTGCGGCGGCATGCGGACAAGGCCGGGCCGGACGGACGGGCATTTTCCGAGCTGTGGCGCGCAAAGCAGCTCGAATATTCCTGGGTGCTGAGCCTGATGGGCGCCTATAGCGATTTCTGGAAACTTACCGAGGATTCGCTTGATTTCGCATTTGCGCGCTACCCTTCCGTCGATCCCGGGCTGCGCAATGATCTGCTCGACGCCTATTGGAAGCTTGATTGCTATCCGGAAGTGCCCGTGGCCCTCAAAGGCCTGAAGGAGAAGGGCGCAAGGCTCGCCATTCTCTCCAACGGATCGCCCGCAATGCTGGATTCCGCTGTCCGTTCGGCCGCGCTCGATGTTTTGCTGGACGACGTGATTTCGGTCGATGAAGTCAGGAAATACAAGACCGCGCCGGCAGTCTATGAACTCATCACCCTCCACTGGCGGCTCTATCCGTCGGCGATCTCGTTCCAGTCTTCGAACCGCTGGGACGTGGCGGGTGCAGTACGGTTCGGCATGCGCGGGGTCTGGATCAACCGTTCCAACCAGCCCGACGAATATAAGGAGTTCGCTCCGGCGCTCATTTTGCCAAGCCTCCAACTGCTCGATTGAGTTCTCACTAAAATTTGAACGTGCCGGATTTGCGGAAAGCTGGCCGCTGCACCCAAAATTGTGTCGCGGCTGCAACACGAGCCATGCTGGTGGGCCTTCGCCACGATTAGGCCGCATTAAGAACGGGTGTACGCCACAATTTTCGGGCGTTTTCCGTGCAACCAAACACCGGAAACAGCCGTTTCAGGCCGTTTTCACCGCCCACTGCGTATCTGCCACAATTTGGTCGGGTCGCAATTCGTTAACCCTGAATGTGTATCTGTAACTCCTCCCGTCACTAAACTGGTTTTCATATGCAAACGACCCTTACCCGCCGTTCCTTTCTGACGGCAATGACAGCAACAGCGGCCGCCGGCCTGGCCGGTTGCGCTCAGTTGGGGCAGAATGTTCCAATTATCGATGTGGATCAGTCGGGCAACCCGATCAACCGCACCCCGCAGGCCAATGTCGATTCATCCTATGGCGGCTGGGCGCAGATGTACGCCGCCGTTGAAGATGGCGGCTTCATGCTTCCGGCAATCCCGATCCAGAAGATGGACAAGCGCTTCCTGCGCCAGGTTGTGCAGGACCCGACCGGCGAACTGCCGGGTACGATCGTCATCGATACGGCCAACCGCTTCTGCTATCTGGTCCTCGAAAACGGTCAGGCAATGCGCTACGGGGTCGGCATTGGCCGCGAAGGCTTTGCATGGTCGGGCCGCGCCGTGATCCAGTACAAGCGCCAGTGGCCGCGCTGGACTCCGCCGGATGAAATGGTCGCCCGCCAGCCGGAACTGGTGCAGTACAGCGCCAAGAATGGCGGCATGGCTCCGGGTCTCAAGAACCCGCTCGGCGCCCGCGCGCTCTATATTTTCCAGGACGGCAAGGACACGCTGTACCGCCTGCACGGCAACCCGGAATGGTGGTCCATCGGCAAGGCAGTTTCTTCGGGCTGCGTGCGCTTCCTGAACCAGGATATCATCGATCTCTATGATCGTGTTCCGGCAAAGGCACCAATTCTGGTGATGTAAGGTTAGGGGAATAGGGCAGTAAGGCAGTAGGGCAATATGTTTGCTTGACTGAAACCTTCTGCCCTATTTCACTTACTGCCTTACTGCCTTACTGCCTTACTGCCTTACTGCCTTAAATTACCTCTTGAAGCTGCCGAGAATCCCGCGCACGAGCGCACGCCCGAGCGAATTGCCGACCGAGCGGACGACGGATTTCATGGCTGCTTCCGCCACCGTCTGGCGGCCGGAGCGGCGACCGGTGCCGAGCACCGTACCGGCGAGCTCACCAAAGATGCCGCCGCCGCCTTCTTCCTCTTCCTTGGTCTTTTGCTGGGCTGCCGCTGCATTCTGCGCCTTGCGGGCCAGCATTTCGAAAGCGGAATCGCGGTCCACGGCCTGATCGTACTGTCCGGCGACCGGGCTCGCGGCGATGATCTTCGCACGTTCTTCCGGCGTCAGCGGCCCGATGCGTGAAGATGGCGGGCGGATGAGCGTGCGCTGTACGATGGAAGGCACGCCTTTTTCCTGCAAGGTGGAAACCAGCGCTTCACCCGTGGCAAGATTGGTGATCGCCTGAAACGTGTTGAAATCTGGGTTCGGGCGGAACGTGTCGGCTGCGGTCTTCACGGCATTGGTCTCGCGCGGCGTATAGGCGCGAAGCGCGTGCTGCACGCGATTGCCAAGCTGCGCCAGGACCGTTTCCGGCACGTCGAGCGGGTTCTGCGTCACGAAATAGACGCCGACGCCCTTGGAACGGATCAGGCGCACGACCTGCTCCACGCGATCGATCAGCGCCTTGGGCGCTTCGTCGAACAGAAGGTGGGCTTCATCGAAGAAGAAGACCAGCCTCGGCTTGTCGGGATCGCCGATTTCGGGCAATTCCTCGAACAGTTCCGACATCAGCCAGAGCAGGAAGGTGGAATAAAGCCGCGGGCTCATCATCAGCTTGTCGGCGGCGAGCACGCTCACCACGCCGCGCCCGTCGGTGGTGGTGCGCATCAGGTCCGAAATCTTGAGCGCCGGTTCCCCGAAGAATTTCGAGCCGCCCTGCTGGTCGAGAACCAGAAGCGAACGCTGGATCGCCCCGACCGAGGTCTTGTTCACATTGCCGTACTTTCCGGAAAGCTCTGCCGAGCGCTCCGCCATCTCTGCAAGGATCGCCTGCAGATCCTTGAGGTCCAGAAGCAGCAAGCCTTCTTCGTCCGCCAGACGGAAGGCGATGTTCAGCACACCTTCCTGGGCATCGGTCAGGTTCATCAGGCGAGACAGCAGCAGCGGTCCCATTTCGGAAATGGTTGCGCGTACGGGATGACCCTGTTCGCCGAAAATATCCCAGAAGATCACAGGTGCTGCGCGCATTTCATACGGGTCGAGCTTGATCTCCGCCGCACGCTTGAGGAGCCCGTCATTTTGAACGCCGACCGCGCCGATGCCGGAAAGGTCGCCCTTGATGTCGGCGCAGAAAACGGGGACGCCCGCCGCCGAAAAGCTTTCGGCCAGAACCTGCAGCGTGACCGTTTTGCCGGTGCCGGTAGCGCCGGTGACGAGACCGTGACGGTTGCCGTATTTCAGCGCTAGATATTCCGGCTGCTGGTAAGAGTCGTCTGGCTTGCGGCTCGCGCCAAGAAAAATAGCGTCTTCGGCAGTCATCAGGCGGCTTGCTCCCTCTGTTCAACTCACTTTAGAGCATAATCCGACCGGAGTGAAACGAGGATCGATAAGATTATGCTTGAAATAAAAGAGTTTAGAGTTCGTTTCGATCAGATTCAATCAGATCGAAACGAACTCAAGCATATAAACGCTGCTCGTCGTCACGACAAGGAAAAGCCCTGAACGAACTGACGGGCGCAGCTTGCGACTCGACCTCAGCGGGCCGGATAGCCGTTCGGATGCGCCGGAATGGTTTTCAGATAGGCGGCAATGGCATTGCGATCCGCCTCGGCGAGATGGGCCATGTTCGCAACCACATCGGTCATCGATCCGCCGAGCGAATCGAAATCCGGGGTGAAACCGCTTTGCAGCGCATAGGCGATGTCTTTCTCGCTCCAGCCGCCAATGCCTGCTTCGCCCGGCGTGATGTTCGGCACAACGCCTCTTTTCCCGTCGCTGCCGGTCTCGGGCGATAATGCCCCTGCGAGCCATTGGCCCTTGTCCAGCCCTCCGATGACATTGCGCGGCGTGTGGCATTCACCGCAATGGCCAAGGGCCTCGGTCAGGTACTGGCCGCGCTTCACCTGATCGGAGGCATTTGCGATTTCCACTACCGGCTGGTCTGACAGGTAAAGCTGTTTCCAGAGGCCCAGTCCGCGCCGGATATTGAACGGAAAAGAAAGCCTGTGCGGCGCCGTTGCATTGTCGGACGGCGGCAGCGTTTTCATGAAGGCGAAGAGATCGGCCACGTCCTGCGGCTGCATTCTGGTATAGGATGTGTAGGGGAAGGACGGATAAAGATGTTCGTCCTGCTTGCCGACGCCTTTCAGCATCGCATTGGCGAAATCATGGATCGTCCAGGTGCCTATCCCCTGCTCGGACGGGGAGATATTGGGCGCGATGAACGTCCCGAAATCCGAAACCAGTTCGTGCCCGCCCGCCAGAACCTTGCGCGCATCGCCGGTTGCACCGGGGGCCGCGTGGCAGGAGGCGCAGCCGCCCGCCCAGAAAACCTGCTCGCCCTTGACCGGATCGCCCGGTTCCATCGCATCCAGAACGGTTTGGCTCACCTTCTGCGGCGTGGTCAGAATCCAGAAAGCTGCGGCTCCAAGGACGACCACGGCGCCTGCGACATATGCCAGTTTTCGGACCATTTCATCCGTTCCCGTCTGGCGGTTCCGACGAATACGGACCGCTCTTTTGGCTGTCATTCAGCACGCCAGCCTCAATGCGCGGAGGCGCCAGAGCGGCACCGCACCCTGCTGGAAATGCTTTTGCGCACCGAATGTTTCCGTCCGGTACGCGCGGTGTCAACCGTGAAGATCAGTTCTTCTTTACGCGATAGACCTGATGGCAGGAACCGCAGTTGGCTGCAACCTGCTGGAAGGCGGACTTCAACGCATCCAGATCCTGCGGCTTGGCAGCCAATGCAGCCGCGGCGTCGGTGCGGAATTTTTCAACGTGCTTGACGAAATCGTCCTTGTTTTCCCAGATTTTTGGCGAGGCTTCCGTGTCGCCCTGATCAGAACCGGCAGGAAAAAGCGTGTCCACGTCCAGTTTCTTGGCGTCGGCGTCGATCTTTTCCAGCGCGGCAAGTGCGGCGGCGGCGTCGAAAGGCTTCTCGCCCTTGACCATGGGAGCAATCGAGCCGACAGAACGGCCAAGGTCCTTCATGATTGCCTGACGATCGGCTGTGACGTCAGCCTGTGCTACACCGGCGACCAATACAGCAGCAGAACTGACAGTCAGGAAAAACAAACGCATGCGATCCTCCGCGTTTAAAAATTGAACAGATTTCGTCCCTTGGTTCAAATATCCGATACAATCCGGGACATTGCAATCATCGCACCGGTTAAATCTCCAATGCGGCAAGTATCATCCAGAATTTAGTGGGATTATTACATGGGCTTCACGTTATCGTGAAAAACATGACTTAATTACTATTGTTTTGTATTGGCGTGTGGAGATTGTGGGACCTGCGGCGAAGGATGGTTCTGCCGGGAGTAATGATGCAAAAAGGCCCCGGAAACCGGGGCCTTTATCGAAAAATGCAAGGTTGGTCAGACGAACTGGCCGAGGCCCGGGATCGCGCCGATAACGGCATCGACGGGTTCGTCGCCGGCCTTTTCCTTGGCAAAGCGGATGGTCTCCTTGGCGACGCCGGAAATCTCGCCCATGCCGAGGCCAGCGCCCATGAGCTGCGAGCCTAGACCCATCACGCCGCCCATCAGACCGGACAGGAAGCCGCCGCCCTTGACCTGCGAAATCGCTTCTTCAGCGCCCGGAAATGCTGCGAGAAGCTTCTGGACTTCTGCCTCCGGACCTTCCTTCTGCAGGAAGGCGAGGATCATGCCGACTGCCTTTTCTGCCGTTGCCGCATCGATGCCAACTTTGGAGGTGATGCGTGCGATCAGTTCTTCCATGGAAACTCTCCCAAAAATCTTACGTTTACGTAATATGCATTCTCGGTTTCGCTTTGCAAGCCGGCGGGAGCGAAAATATTAGAACATGGTTCCGAAAAAGTGGGAGCGGCTTCGGACATGATCATATTCAGACAAAACCTGGGAGCGGGACGGCGGGACAACTTACAAACATCCCGCTCCTGGAGAATATGACTCCGGACACGACGGCATAATTACGCCGTTCTGATTTCCTGCAGTTCCAGTTCTTCTATCATGGCCTGTCGCATGACGAATTTCTGGATTTTGCCGGTCACGGTCATCGGAAACTGATCCACGAAGCGGATATGCGCCGGAACCTTGTAATGCGCGATCCGCCGCCGGCAATATTCGCTGAGGTCCTCTTCGGACAGTTGTGCGTCCTTGTGCAGCTTGACCCAGGCGCAGATGATTTCGCCGAACTTCCGGTCCGGAATGCCGAATATCTGGACGTCGCTGATCGCCGGATGGGCAAACAGGAACTCTTCGATCTCACGCGGGTAGATATTCTCGCCGCCGCGAATGATGAGGTCCTTTATGCGCCCAACGATGTTGCAATAACCTTCCTCGTCTATGGTCGCGAGGTCTCCCGTGTGCATCCAGCCCGCATCGTCAATGGCGCCGGCTGAACTTTCCGCGTCGTTCCAGTAGCCGCGCATGACGCTGTAGCCGCGCGTCAGCAATTCGCCCTTTTCGCCGCGCGGCACGACCTTGCCATCCGCATCCACGATCTTCACCTCCAGATGCGGGTGAATGCGCCCGACCGTGGAAACGCGCCGCTCCAGCGGATCGGACGTCGAACTCTGGAAACTGACCGGGCTCGTCTCGGTCATGCCGTAGGCGATGGTGATTTCGCCTTGATGCATCTCGCTCACGACACGCCGCATGACTTCGATGGGGCAGGGCGACCCGGCCATGATGCCGGTGCGCAGGCTCGAAAGGTCGAAGCGGCTGAAGTCCGGATGATCCAGCATCGCGATGAACATGGTCGGCACGCCATGCAGGCCGGTGCATTGCTCCTCCTCGACGGTCTGCAGCGTCAGGAAAGGGTCGAAACTGTCATTCGGGATTACCATGCAGGAGCCGTGAGTGACGCAGGCAAGATTGCCGAGCACCATGCCGAAGCAATGGTAGAACGGCACCGGGATGCAGAGCCGGTCCTGTTCGGAAAGTTGCATCGCCTCCCCAACGAAAAAGCCGTTGTTGAGGATATTGTGATGCGAGAGCGTCGCGCCCTTCGGGCTGCCGGTCGTGCCGCTGGTGAACTGGATATTGATGGGATCGTCGAATTGCAGTTCGTCGGCAAGCTGCGCCAGTTCCTGCCTGGTGACTTCATCGCCGGATTGGGCCACATCGTCGAAATTCAACATGCCCGGCGTCTGTTCCGTACCAAGCCGGATCACGCAGCGCAGCGAGGGAAGCCGCCCGGACATCAGATGCCCCGGCCGGGCCTCATCGAGTTCGGGCACGATGCTGCGCAGGATATCGATATAGTTGCTGCTCTTTAGCGACGGCGCGAGGATGAGCGCCGCGCATTCGACTTTCCCCAGCACATATTCCAGTTCATGCGCCCGGTAGGCGGGGTTGATGTTGACGAGGATCAGGCCCGCCTTGGCGCTCGCGAACTGGGTGAGAATCCATTCGAGATTGTTGGGCGACCAGATGCCGAGACGCTCGCCGGGGCGCAGCCCTATGGCGAGGAAGCCTTCGGCAAGCTCATCGGTCCGCTGCCTGAGTTCGGAATAGGTCAGCCGGATATTCTGGTGGCGGACGAGGACTGCGGGACGGTCAGGATATTTTTCCGCGATCTGGTCCAGATGCCGGCCGATCGTATTGCCGATGAGAAGCTTGTCGCTCGCGCCATGCACATAACTGGGAACAGAGCTGGCCTGCTGCATTTCCGATCCTCCCAAACCGAAGATGACGCCCGAAGGCGATGCATCAAGTGGTGAGAGGATGCCATCCGCAGCGCTTCATGAAAACCGCAGATTTTTAAGGCCGGGTTCAGCGTTTCGTGCAGCGCACCAGCGTGGCGGCTCCGGCATTGGTGTATTTGCTCTGCATCGTATAGAGCCAGCCCTTGCATTCGGACATGCTGCTGAAGCAGCGGATACGGTCGATCGGAACCAGCCCGTCGCCGCCGGTGATGAAGGGTGAATCGTCCACGCCGCTGAACTGGCCGACGATGATGCCGCTGCCTCTTCTTGGCACGCTGCAGCGCTGGCCGGCAAATTCACCGACATCCTTGCGCACCTGAGCCTCAGCCGACATGGGCAGCGCAACAAGGCCGGAAACCGCAAGCGATGCGGAAGTGAGGCAGACAGCAATGACCTGACGCAGCATCGAACTCTCCTTCAAAAGAATAGTTACAGAACAATAGTATAAGGGAAATGGCGCGTTCTTCCAGAGCATGCCTCCCGAAAGCGGGACCGGTCCGGAAAAGGCATGCGTAAGAGGAAGGCATCGCGCCCTTGAAAACTGGACGCGATGCTATCTGGCGGTAGCCGGAACAGGGCGGCTATGGATAAGGCTCCTAGAGCGTGCCGCCCGCCTTGCCTGTCACCTTGAGCGCGAAAGCGTAGGTGTAGGCGACTTCTTCCAGCCGCGAGAAACGACCCGAGGCCCCGGCATGGCCTGCATCCATATTGATGCGGAATAGGACAGGGTGGTCGTCGGTCTTCAGTTCACGCAGCCGGGCGACCCATTTGGCGGGTTCCCAATAAGTCACGCGCGGATCGGTAAGCCCCGCCACCGCCAGAATGGCGGGATAGGCCTGACGGCTGACATTATCGTAGGGCGAATAGCCGGCGATGATCCGGTAATCCGTTTCCGATGTGATCGGGTTGCCCCATTCCGGCCATTCAGGCGGGGTGAGCGGCAATGTGTCGTCCAGCATCGTGTTGAGCACGTCGACGAAGGGCACTTCGGCGATGATGCCGCCGAAGGCGTCGGGCGCCATATTGGCAATCGCGCCCATCAGCATGCCGCCCGCCGAACCGCCATGGGCGACGATGCGGTCATGGCTGGTGAAGCCTTCGGCAACAAGGTGCCGTGCGGCGGCGACGAAATCGGTGAAGGTGTTCACCTTCTTGTCGCGCTTGCCGTTTTCATACCAGGCAAAACCCTTGTCCTTGCCGCCGCGGATATGGGCGATGGCATAGACGAAGCCGCGATCCACGAGCGAAAGCCGCGAGGTGCTGAAGCTTGCCGGAATGGTGATGCCATAGGAACCATAGCCATAGAGCAGGCAGGGCGCCGAGCCGTCGAGCCGGGTGTCCTTGTGATAGAGCAGGGAGACCGGCACCAGTTCGCCATCCGATGCCCTGGCGAACACGCGGCGCGTGACGTAGTCCTGCGCATTGTGGCCGGACGGAACTTCCTGCGTCTTCAACAGCTTGCGCTCGCGCGTCCGCATATTGTAGTCGAAAAGCTGTTCCGGCGTCGTCATGGACGAATAGGAGAAGCGGATTACGTCCGTATCATATTCGGCGCTGCCATGAAGGCCGAGCGAATAGGCTTCCTCGTCAAAGGCAATGGCGTGTTCCTCGCCGGTTTCGCGGTCGCGGATCACGATGCGCGGCAGGCCGTTGTCGCGTTCCATCCAGACAAGGTGATGCTTGTAGGCCGAATGCGACAGGATCAGCCGTCCCGGCTTTTCCGCCACCACCTCGACCCAGTTTTCCGGCTGTGGGGCGCTGGCTGGCGCCTGGCAGATCTTGAAATCCTTGGCGCCGTCGGCATTGGTCAGGATGTAGAACACATCGCCGCCCGGCGCGATATCGTATTCCGTGCCGGTCTTGCGCTTCATGACGAGCTGCGGCTTGGCCGCCGGGTCGCTGGCGGGAAGGAGCCAGCACTCCGATGTTTCATGGTCATGAATATCGATGAAGATATAGTCGTCAAGCGCCGAACCGCCGACTCCGAGGAAAAAGCCGGGGTCTTTCTCCTCATAGATCAGCCGGTCATCCGACTGCGCCGTGCCGATCCTGTGATAGAAGACCTTGGATGGCCGATGGTTTTCATCAAGGCGCGTATAGAAGAAGCCTTGGCTTTGCGCATCCCACGCGCCGCCGCCATTCGTGTCGGTGACGATGTCCTCAAGGTCCTTCATCGAAGACAGGTCGCGGACCTTGAGCTTGTAGAATTCCGATCCCTTGTCGTCATAGCCCCAGATCAAAAGCTTGTGATCCGGCGCGTGGTCGGCGGAGGCGAGGCGGAAATATGCCTTGTCTTTGCCCTCCACGTCACCGTCGAGAAGGATGGTCTCAGCGCCGCCATCGCGCGGCGTGCGGATGAAATAGGGCTGTTCGCCGCCGGTGCGATAGGACACGCCATAAGCGTAGGGGCCATCCTTGGAAGGAACGGACGAGTCGTCTTCCTTAATGCGCGCGCGCATTTCGGCAAACAGGCTTTTCTGCAGCGCTTCCGTGTCCTTCATCAGCGCTGCCTGATAGGCGTTTTCCGCCTCCAGATGCGCGCGGATTTCGGAGGAGAGAACCGAAGGGTCCTTGAATACATCCTGCCAGTTATCTGCGCGCAGCCAGGCATAATCGTCGGTGCGGGTGATCCCGTGACGGGTGTCATTGACCGGATGTTTGGTTGCGTGCGGCGGTTGAATTTGCAAGGAGCTCTGAGACATCCACAATTCCAATGAAAACTGTTTCGATTTGCTGCAAGGCGGTAAGTAGTGCCTTCTAGTGGATTGATTTTGACGATGAATCCCGGCTGACATAGATGCTGTTTCGAACGTCAAATTCGAAAAATCCACCAGATACATATACTTCCTGACGGTCTTTTGAATACCAACATTTGCTCAGCGCTTGAACCAGTGGAGGCAAATGTTGGAATCAGACCACAAGCGGGTGACGGTGATATTTATATAGTTGGCTGAAAAGGCGAAAGCGAGTTCAATCCGTTGAAATATATTTGAACAATGCCATTTTGAGGCCCGATTCTGCGCTCAAAAGCTACGTTACGGAAGGCAGTTAGTCTTGAGTCGCGTACAAGAAATCTTGAGGGAGAAAACTATTGCTAACGATAGCTCGGCAAATTAAAGGAAGCAACGCAGTGAACTGCGGCTCCGCCCATATCCTGTAATAAATGACAGGGGCGGCAACGCCAACACATTGTGATTCAAAGTTTCCATATGTTGGCGCGGTTGCGATCCGAATTTTTGTATTTGACGATTCAAGAAGAAAGACTTGTTATTAATGTAATGTGGTTTGACAATTCTATTGCAAATGACATTATCAACTGATATTCGCAGTCGGGAATGGATGGGGCAGAGTTGGAATACGTAACGGCGATGGCAGGCGGGGATCTCCAGTCGTCGATTGCGCAACAATAAGAAGTAAAAAAGGAAATCTGATGGAAAATCTGGACACGCACGACGAGAGCGCAGAACTGCTTCTGAGCCTTACTGCAGATGTTGTAGCTGCATATGTCGGCAATAATTCGATTCGCGCTGGCGAGTTGCCGCTGCTGATCGCCGAAGTACATGCCGCGTTCAAGCGTCACGTCGAACGCGAAGAAGCGCCTGTCGTCGTTGAGAAGCCGAAGCCTGCCGTCAACCCGAAGAAGTCGGTTCATGATGACTACATCATCTGCCTCGAAGACGGCAAGAAGTTCAAGTCGCTGAAGCGTCACCTCATGACCCATTACAACATGACGCCGGAACAGTACCGCGAAAAGTGGGATCTCGACCCGAACTATCCGATGGTCGCCCCCAACTACGCTGCTGCCCGTTCGCGTCTTGCGAAGAAGATGGGCCTCGGTCGCAAGCCGAAGGAAGCTTGAGCGCTCTGACTTTCGAGCGCACTGCGCTTTGCCACATCTATTCTTGAGCGTCTGTTGAAATGGCCGTTATCGTAAAGCGCAAGCTCGACGATAGCGGCCATTTTGCTTGGGGTGCCTTTTCCGAAATGCTGGCCCGTCAGCCGATCCGGTCGAAAGCCTGTTTCAATGCGATGTGCCGGTTCAGGTCGTAACTCCAGTGACCGCACATTCCTTTCAGGCGCTCCCTTTCCATAAGGCGCGTCAGGCGCCGCTTGGTTCGTTCCTTTTCTTCCTGCGATGCCTTGAGAACTTCATCCAGATCGATCCCGGCGATGATCTGCAAGGCGTTGCGTTGCATCGCCGTCAGTTGATTCTCTTTTTTTCGGGCAAGGAATAATTTGCGGGCGTGTCTGATATCCGCATCCATCGTCACAATCCTCATTTCTCGGTGTGAACGAGCATGAGCCTCGTGAGATGCCGTGGGATAATATTCCTAGATTTTGGCGCGGTTTTCTGTAAAATAGCGAGCAGCCGCACCCCTTTGCGACCCGTTAATTCCACGCTTACAAGGCCTTAGCCTATCTTAGAAGTGTCGAAATTAACCGCAAAACACAATCCATTCTACAAAACTTATCCACTCTTGCATTTTTCTCAGTATAAGAAGATATTCCTATTCTGGCGAGGGAAGATGAATGTCTTTGGAACTATCGGATGTCATTCACACGCGGGCGGAAGCTTTCGAAGCATTGAAGCTGCTGGCAGCAAGGCATGGTCGGAACCTTAGCCTCGCAATGGAGGAGGGGTGCGCCGACCGGTTGCGGCAACGGCGGAATGTGGCGCTGTGCGACGCCCTGATCGATTTGCTGGTGGCCATGTTCGGGGTTTCCGGCACCGAATTGCGGTCCCCATTGCGTTGCAGGCGGGAGGTCGCGCGGGTCCGGCAGATCGGCATGTATGTCGCGCACACGGCTTTCGGGTTGGCCATGCGGGATGTGGCTGCGGGCTTTGCACGGGACCGCACCACGGTCATGCATGCCTGCCATCTGGTGGAAGACATGCGCGACGATACCGAATTCGATGCAATCGTCTCGACCTTCGAGCGCATTGCGCACATTGCTTTCGCGGAGTGGAGGATGGCGGCATGACCACCCAACTGTCAGTGTCCGAAGCGAGGATCATGCGCTTTCTGAAAGGCGGGGCCTGCGAGGTTCAGGATTCGGTCCGCGCGACGCATGTCTTGCTGGCGACGGATCGCGGAACCATCGCCGCTTCGCGCGCCGAACTGGAATCCATGCATCGGAAAGGTTTGCTGCGCTGGGAGGATGAACGTGTCGTTCTGGCGCCGCACGGTAACAGATGCCTGAAACAGAGGGGCGAGCCGCTGCCCAGCCCGGCAAGAGCCACGCTGACCGTCGAGTATGAGCAGGGCGAGAAGGTTGAAATCAACCCTGAAGAGTCGCCGCTTGCCATGCTTTACCGGCGCAAAACCGCAAGCGGTTCTTCCTTTATTTCGCAGGACGAGTTTCTTGCAGGTGAAAGATTGCGCGCCGACTTCACGCGTGGATCGCTGATGCCTTCCATCACGATGCGTTGGGACAAAAGCGTCAGAAGCAGGGCGAGTGGATCGGGCGGGCCGGGCGGCATGGCCGAACTGACGGATATTGCGCTTGCCAGCCGCATCCGGGTCGAGCGGGCGCTGGAAGCGGTCGGGCCGGAATTGAACGGCGTTCTGGTCGACGTCTGCTGCTTCCTGAAAGGTCTTGAAACCGTGGAGCACGAGCGGCAATGGCCCGCGCGTTCGGCCAAGATGCTGCTCAAGGTCGGCCTGGCCGCGCTCCACCGGCACTATAATCCGCAACTCGAAAAGGAGCGCGGCGGCGGCGCTGTCCTGCATTGGGGAGCCGACGACTATCGTCCCCGCATGCAGCCACTGAACAAGTGAAGCACTCTCCCGGATTGACACTCCCTTGGGGCGGGGCTATCGCCTGTGTCCCAAACAAGCCTGACAGGCCTGATGGGGAAGTGGGGAGAAATCACATGTATTCGGTACGGGATCGGCTGGAAAGCATCCTGTCGCGGCTGGAAGCGCGGGCAGGCAACGAGCGCGTTTTCAGCAAGATTTATGCACGGCAGGCGCGCGCCGAGGCGGATGCCGCCGATGCGCGTCTGCGCGACGGACGCGCTGTCGGCCCCCTCGACGGGCGCATCGTTTCGATCAAGGATCTCTTCGACGTTGCCGGAGAAGCGACGCTCGCCGGTTCGGTCATTCGCCGGGATGCGGCGACCGCGACCGGAGATGCCGCGATTGTGCGCCGTCTGCGCGAGGCGGGTGCGGTCATCGTCGGCAAGACCCATATGACGGAATTCGCCTTCACGCCGGTCGGTCTCAATCCGCATTATGGCCAGCCGGGCAACGCCATCGACCCCACGCGCATTCCGGGCGGTTCATCATCGGGCGCTGCCGTATCGGCGGCGGAAGGCACGAGCGAAATCGCCATCGGCTCGGACACGGGCGGGTCGGTGCGCATACCGGCGGCGCTGAACGGCCTTGTCGGCTTCAAGCCGACGGCGCGGCGCGTTCCGCTGGACGGTGCTTTTCCGCTGGCGCCATCGCTCGATTCCGTTGGCCCGCTGACCAGAACCGTCGCTGACGCCATTCTGACCGACGCGATCATGGCGGGCGAAACGCCGGTCCTGCCTGAAGCCCTGTCGTTGAAGGGGCTGCGCATCGCGCTGCCCAAGGGCTATCTTCTGGCCGATATGGAGCCGGACGTGGCGAAGCACTTCGAGGCAACGGTCGCGCTTCTTGAAAAGGCGGGTGCTGTCATTGCCGATCTGGAGGTCGATGATCTGATCCAGCGTCTGCGTGAGGCAACCCGCGTCGGCTCCATTGCCGGGATCGAGGCAAGCCATGTCCACGCATCGACCTGGCTCGGCGATCCCGATGCCAATGTCGATCTTCGCGTGAAGCGTCCGCTCGCCGTGCGCGTCAAGGTGCCGATGGAAACCTATCGCGGCATCATGGAAACGCGCGCGGCGCTGGTGCGGGAAATGGACGAACGCCTGAGCGGGTTCGACATGTTCGTGACACCCGCCACGCCGATTGTTGCCCCGACGATTGCTTCGGTCAGCAATGATGAGGCCGAATATGACCGTGTGGAAGGGCTTCTGCTGCGTGATACGCAGGTTGGAAACCAGTTCGACCTGTGCAGCATCACCGTGCCGATGCCGGGCATGTCCCTGCCGACCGGCTTCATGCTCACCGCACGCGGCGGCACCGACAAAAGACTGCTGGCGGCGGCTTTGTCCGTGGAACAGGCTCTGGGCACTACAGTTGCAAACTCGTCAGGCCGTGGCGAAAAGAGTGATTTTTGAGCACCGGAGCGCAAAAAAATGCTCTTTGCAGCCCGGCATCACGAGGAATGCAACTGTAGTGTTACGCTGATTCTTTCGCCAACTCTGCTTCACGACGGATGCGCGCCACCATGGCGCGCAGGCCGTTGGAGCGCTGCGGCGTCAGATGTTCGTCAAGGCCGAGCTTTTTGAGAATGGCTTCCGGCTCAATCGTCAGGATTTCCGACGCCTTGCGGCCCGAGTAAAGCGCCAGCACGATAGCCACCAGACCGCGCACGATATGCGCATCGGAATCGCCCAGAAACTCCATGACCGGATCGTTGCCGCCTTGCGGCAGCGTCTTCAGCCAGACCTGGCTGACACAGCCCTGCACCTTGTGCGCGGCATCGCGGGCATCGTCGGGATAGGGCGGCAGTTCCTTGCCGAGATCGATGACATAGCGATAGCGGTCTTCCCAATCGTCGAGAAATTCGAAATCGGACATGATGCTATCGATGGTCGTGGTCATGGTACTCGCCTGAAAGAAGTTTCTTGCCGCTTATATAGTGATGAAACGCCGCGAGGTCACGGAAAACCAGAGCATGATTCCGAAAAGTGGGAACCGGTTTTCGGGTAAAATCATGCTCAGACAAAAGCCTGGCGCATGATTCCGAAAAGTGGGAACCGGTTTTCGGATAAAATCATGCTCCAATAAAAGCTTGAACCATGATGGCGTTTCAACTTGGACAAATCCCGCTCTAACGCCCAATCGCGCCAGTCGAGCGGCGATCCAGTGCGCGAAGGGCTTCTTCCCGCGGTGTCGGGATGGGAATGCCGGTTGCCGCCTGCACGGCTGGCGATGCTGCCGGTTCCGCTTTCGCCGGCGGTTGCGGCTTGGTGCCGAAGCGGTCGCTCAGATATTCGAGCGCAACGCGGCTTCCTTCCAGAAGGCCGCTTCCGGCGCTGGACACAAGCGACGTTCCGTTCTGGCAGAAGGAAGGATTGTCGATACAAAGCTTGCCCAGTTCCACGGCGGTTTTGCCGTTGGCGAGAAGCTGGTCGATGGAATCCGGCTCCCGCCTGGTGCCCGTCATGGCGGGCTTTTCCTGCGGGGTGTTCTGCTCATCCGCGGGGAAGATGCGTGGCATCACGAGGAATGCCAGCGTCAGCCAGAATGCGGATTTGATGAGAAAACGGATCATTGCCTTGCTTCGGTTGCGATGTGTCGCCGTCAATGTCCGATGAATTCGAAAAGATTCCGTAACCGTTCGGTCTGAACGTTAAAATTGCATCGGCCAGCAATGGCGTCTCGCCGATTGCTACTCTCTGTTTACCATAGACAGAAAAGCAGACCCGGCATGGCACTTATCCGCTTTGGGCGCTCCCGCTTTATCGTTTCTTTAAAGCCTCCGCTGCAATCTGTTGCTGGCTGGAGTGCGTCGCCACGGCGAAGGGTTGCCAGTTCGGATCATGCAAGAGTATTGAGTGAGTAGGGCACGTTGAACGCCATTCTTTTGAAAACAGCCGATACCGTCCGCACGAGCGTGCAGGCGATCAGCCGTTTTTACGAACGTTTCTGCCGCCGCTGGGTGTCCACACCCGACGCGGCCTCCATACGTGTCATCGGCTCGGTCATCACCGTGCCGGTCCTGCTTTGTGCTGCGGTGCTTGGCTCCGGTGTAACGCCGGGCTTCACGGAATTTGCGATTCTCGCCGCCAGCTTTGCAGGCGTGGCCATGATCCTGTGTGCGCTGTCGCTGATGGGCGTTGCCGCGCCCGTTCTGGCGGGCCTGAACTTCGCCGCCTATGGCGCGGGTCTCGCTGCCATTGGCGCCTTCTCGCATGGCAATGCGGTTCTGTGGCTGATGGCGGCAGGCCTGCCGCTTGAAGTCTGGTTTGCGACCCGCCGGCCGGGCGCTGCCGCAGCAGGCGCTGCGTTCGCCGCCATGGTTCTGGCTTTCCTCGCGACCGCAAGCGGCGGCGCTGTTTCCGGCGGCAGCTATGCGTCTGTCGCGGTTCTTGTCCTTTACGCTGCAAGCCTTGTCGCGCGTGGCTTTGTGAACGCTGCCAAACCTGCCGAGATCAAGGTCGGCGCACCGCAGATCGCGGTTGCTGCCGGTGACGTGCAGTTCAGCCTCGACGCGGAAGGTGTGGTGTCTTCGGTCGATGCAAATTCTGCCAAGCTTCTGGGCGTGCAGCCGAAAATGCTCGAAGGCACGGCCCTGATCGACCGCGTGCATGTGGCCGACCGCGTGGAATATCTTTCGCTTCTGGCCGATCTTCGCGCCGGTGCCACCGTGCGCAAGATCGATGTCCGCCTGCGCTCCATCGAAAATGGCGAGACCATCTTCCGCACCTATCGTCTCGAAGGAGCTGCAAGCGCCCACGCCATCACGCTGATAGGCCGTTCGCTGGAAGGCGAGCAGAAGCTTCTGGAAGAAATTGCAACGCTGAAAGCGGAGCTGGAATCGGAGCGCATCGGCAAGGGCCGACTGCTGGCAGCCGTCAGCCACGAACTGCGCACGCCGCTTAATTCCATCATCGGCTTTTCCGACATGCTGTCGCATGAAATGGGCGGCAAGCTCGCCAGTGAAAAGCAGCGCGAATATGCGGGCCTCATCCACCAGTCAGGCCATTATTTGCTGGAGCTTGTAAACGCCGTTCTCGACACTTCGCGTCTGGAGACCGGCAATTACAGCATCGATCCGCAGACGCTCGCTTTCCGCGAAGCAGCCGAAATGTGCACCGCCGTCATGCTGCCGCTGGCCGAAAAGAAGGGCGTCGCCTTCTGCCATCGCGTCGGCAACGGCATTGGCGAACTGGTGGCCGACCGCCGCGCCGTCCAGCAGATTCTGCTCAACCTTGCCGGAAATGCGGTGAAGTTCACGCAAAGCGGCGGCTGCGTCACCATCGATGCAGCGCGCGTTATGGCCGAAGGCCGTGCGATGCTGGAATTCAGCGTGTCGGATACCGGCATCGGCATCGAGCCGGAAAACATGCAGCGCATCGGCACGCCATTCGTGCGCGCCAACAACAATTATGCGCGCGCGCAGGAAGGTAGCGGCCTCGGCCTTTCGGTGGTCAAGGGGCTGGTGGAACTGCATCAGGGAACGATGCAGCTGAAAAGCTGTCCCGGCGAAGGCACGGTCGTCACGGTCCGCCTTCCGGTGGCGGGTCCGCAATTTGTGATGGGAGAAGACGAATATCAGGAGCTTGGCCCAGAGCTTGGCATGGTGATCGACATGCACCGTCACCAGGGAGAAAGGCGTCATGACTGGCAGAACGACGAAATCCGGGAGCAGAAAAATGCGCAAACCCGCAAAACGGCGTAGTCTCGGATCGCGGCTCCTCCATTTCTTCTTCACGTCGGCCTCGGCGCTGGCAATTGCTGCCGGAGAGTTCATCGCCCGCAACCCCGTCCTCACCGGCGGGGCAACCGCGTTTCTGGTGGTCATGAGTTTCGTTTCGGCCAATGCGCTCTGGTATCAGCCGGAGGCGCATAATGCCGTGTTCTTCCGCACAAGACCGGATTTCGTGTTCAAGCCAACGCCGCGTGCGGTCCTGCCGGGAACGGCGGCGGCGAGCGACAATGCCCCAAAACCGACCGAAAGCGCTTCCGCAGCGCCGGTGAGCAACGCGCCAGCCCAACCGCTGGAACCCGCCAATCTGTCGGCTGACCGGCTGAATATGAACGCCTCGGTGGACGATATGCTGCCGGCGCTTGCGCCCAATGCCGATCTGGAAATAGCGCGGCTGCAGTATCGGCTTTCGACGCTTGGAATCTACAAGGGGCCGGTGGACGGTTTCACCGGGCCGCAGACCCGCGAAGCGGTGGAACGCTGGCGCGCCTTGCAGCAGAAGCTCGGCGTGCAGGAGGCCAACATCCCGCCGCAATTGCTGGCCGACACCCAAAACGGTAACTCGAACCGCACTCCGGCTCGGGACGAAGTGGCAAAAGCCATCGAGGTCGCGGTTCCATCGCCGCGTCCGCAGCCCGCTGTCCTGAAATCGGAAACAGTTTCCAAACCGAAGCCGGACCTTGCTTCCTATGAAAAACCGGCGCTGAAAAAACAGGCTGCCGCAGCACCCGCCGGTCAGTCGGCCAAGGTGAGTTCGCAGGATATCATCCGCGTGCAGGCCGGGCTGAAGGCATTCGGCAACGACACGGTGCCGGTGAACGGACAGCCGGGTAAGTCGACCCAGGAAGCAGTGCGCGAATTCCAGAAACTGTTCAGCCTGCCGGTGACGGGCGAAATCGATGGAACGCTCATCGCCAAGATGCGCGAGATCGGCCTGATCAGCTGATGGATTTGCGATGCGCCTGACATCCGATTTCTGGGTTTCAGCCTTGATCCGCAAGGTGCAGGGCGAGGGCGGCTTTGCCTATCTCGCCCGCCGCGGCTCGCCGGAAGCCGGCGCGATATTCATCAAGGTAAGCTCGCGCTTTGGCACCTGCGATCTCTATTCGCCAGCGCCGCAAACCTCCTATGAAGAAGAAAATGACGGGGAGCGCATGTTCCTGCGCATTCTTCACGACGCCGATGACATGGCGGCAAGTGATCGCATGGCGCGGGAAACCCGCTTCGACCCCGACCTGTGGCTGGTCGAACTGGAAGATATTGCCGATGCTTCGGCGCTGTTCTCGATTTCGCAGGACGGAGAGGCGTACTGAACTTTTTGATGCGCTTATTTCGCCAGCCGCTGGCGGGAGGGATGATCGGAATTGGCCGCATCCACGAGCGGGGTGTCGTCTTCGGCTTCCGCCATTTCGCGCAGTTTGCCGCGCAGCATGGCCGACATGTCTTCAGCCTTCCAGCGCCGCACGAGCGCCATCGCCTTTTCGCGGTCGATGGATCGGTAGATGTGGACGAACTCCCGCAGGCTGTCGCGATTGGTGTCGATCGGGCCCAGAATGGCTGTCATGGTGAGATAGCATTCCGCAGGCGACAATCCCAGCGCCTTGAGCGCAATCGGCAGATGTGAATCCGGCCACTGGCCGATGATCGCATCGGCCCGCTCGAACGAAATGTCGAGCGCATCGGCCAGCGCGTTGCGAAAGAACTGGCTGTCGATCAGAAGCGCGGTATCGATGAGATGCTGCGCGCCGGTGGCGGCACCTGTCTCGTAGAAAGGCTGTTGCAGCGCGCGCGCCAGCCGCTCGGAACTGCCTTCCTTCATCAGCGGTGTTCTGGCGGTCGAAAGGTCGGGCACAACCGGCTTTTCCAGCGGCTCGGCTTCCATATTGGCGAGATTTTCCTGAAGCGCCAGCGTGCGGTCGATCACCGGATCGGCAAAACTGCGCAGCACGCCTTGCAGAAGCACATCGCCGGACTGACGCCGCGCAACAGCGCGCGCATGGGCAAGGCCGTTCCTGCCGATGATCTCGATCAGGTCGGACGGGCGCAGAAGGGGAGAGCGCAGGAGAATAGGCGCGGAGATTTCCACGGGCTGGTCGGCCAGCGCCAGAATGAGGCGGCGTGGCGCGTCTTCCAATTGCGCCAGTGCATTGGCTGCGTGGCGCTTCCCGCGGGTGGAAGCGCATTGCAGAAGCGGCATGGCAAGATCTTCGAGCTGCTGCATATCCTGCCGTCCGGGGCGCGTGATACCCGCGAATGCCGAAATGGCGGCCGCCAGAAGGTCGTCCGCCTTGCTGCTCCCCGCTTTTGAATTCGACGGGCTCCGGTGGCCTGAAATATCCTCCAGGGCGCGGAACTGATCATTTGTCACGCAGAATACTCCGGTAGGCACACAACTCACCCGCCCCAAATCGCAGATCACGCCTCCGGCAGCAGCCGGTTTGCGCGAAAATGCACCCCGCATGGGTCGGTGTTCCGGATAGTAGCGTTGAAGCCTTAGCAACTCATTAACCGTGCCAAAAAGAAACAGCATCGCTTCAGGCTTGGAGAGGTTCCAGTCGAACCAAAGGTTGCCGGAAATGCGTTATGGCCGGACGCTGGGATGCCAATGCATCACGCGCTGAAAATGCCGGGCACGGGTATTAGAGACCCTCAAACGGCGCACAGCGCGCTTCGGTGAAGAAGCGCTGCACTTGCCTGTTCCAAGTTCCATCGGGCACGAAAGCGCGCAGGACGGCGACGCCTTCGCCGATATTCTGCTCGATCAGGATCGAACGCGCATCGGCCTGCGAACCATCCGAGCGCAGACTTGCCATGCCGATGGGATCGGCAAGGATCAGGTCGAGCTTGCGTTCGTTGGAAACGCTGTCGTTGAGGCTATAGAGATTGTCCCCGTTGGGCGCGTAGATCGAGAGCGACCAGTAAGGCACGTTTGCACCTGTCGTGATGTGCACGGGGCCGTCGGCAAGATCGAAGCGGCAGGTCGCTTCCTGTATCAGCGGATCGCTGTCGCTGACCGGGCCGGTCTTTTGATCCAGCCGCTGGAAACGGTATGGCTCGCTTCCGGTTTCGATCCGCGACCAGGCATTCTTGTCGGAATAGAAGGGAACGAGGAAGAGAACCGCGATATGGACGATCGCCGCGCCGATGATGCCGAGAAGGACGAGGCGGAAAATTCTAGCCACGGCACGCTCCCGGATTTGCTCCCGCAACGCGCACGACCCCCGGCATGACCAGATCGGAAAGACCCGAGGATGATGCCGCAGGCGTGTCGTAGAGCGTCATGACGAGAACGAAATCGCCGCCCCCTTCGACGGGAAGCCAGTTGCCGGGCGCGGCATCCGGGCCGATGGTGATCGTGACGCTGCCGTCATCGCCATAAAGCACCTCGCGGGAATGCAGTGCTTCCAGCAATCCGTTGCGCGGCGTGATCGGCTCGAGATCGGGCGTGGCCGGATAGACCGTCCAGAAGCGGGCGGTCGGGGTCATGCCGCTGAGGCGATAGGTGCAGCCGCGCTGCAATGTGCGCCCGCCATTGTCAGTACGCGCATAGAAGGGCAGCCCTTCCGCCGTTCCAAGCGCGAGATAGGCTTTGCGGGCCGCACGGGCCTTGGAATAGGGATCGGCATCCGGCGTGCCAGCCGCCGGATAGGCGCTCCAGGCCCCGACGCGGAGTTCACCGAAACCCTCGAACCGGTCGAGCACCTTGTCGACGCTCCAGATGCCGCCGCCGAGCGCCAGCACAAGCACAATCGCCGTGTTGAATATCGTCTTGAACATCGCCCCTCAGAGTACCGATACTTTTGTGCGCCCGGCGATCTTAGGCAGAGGCGGTGCCGCAAGGAAGCGGTCATGCAGTTCCTTGATGACTTTTGTCGACATGGGCGAGAGCACGCGCGGCGGCGCGGCCATGACTTCTTCCGGCTTGGCATTTGCCACTTGCGGCTCGCTCTTCTTGGGCGGCGCGGGGAAGGGCGGCGTCACGCCCGGTATGGGCTTCAGTTCGATGTTCTGATGCGCATAGGCCATCATCCGCTGCCAGGCCATGGCAGGCAGGACACCGCCGGTCATTTCCTTCATTGGGGTGAAATTGTCGTTGCCGAACCACACCGCCGCAGTGAAATTGCCGGTGAAACCGACAAACCATGCGTCGCGATAATTCTGCGTCGTGCCGGTCTTGCCGCCAACGCGCGTCGTCGGCAGTGCGGCGCGGCGTCCGGTGCCGCGTTCCGGCACCTGCACCAGCATGGAGTTCATCTCGAGCGCCGCTTTCTCCGACAACGCCCTGTGCGGCTTCGGTGCATCGCGACCGAAATCCCACAACACCTTGCCGTCCGATGAAACGATCTGCGTGAAGGCGTGGCGATTACCGGCCATGCCCGCATTTGGAAACACGTTGAAGCCGGTAGCCTGATCCATCACCGTCATTTCCGATGTGCCGAGCACCATGGTCTTGTGCGACGAGATCGGCGATTCCACGCCCATCGCCCTGGTCAGCGCAACGATGGGGGCCGTGGTCAGATAATCGCGCGCCAGCCGCACCGGCACGCTGTTCAGCGAACGGACAAGCGCGGTGGTCAGGTCCACGCGGCCCGCAAAGCTGCGGCCATAATTGCGGGGCGACCAGTTGCCCCAGCTGATCGGCGCGTCCGAGACTATGGTGCTGGGCGTCAGCCCCTTTTCCATCGCCGCCGCATAGACATAGGGCTTGAAGGACGAACCGGCCTGCCGCAATGCCTTGGTGGCGCGGTTGAACTGGCTTTCGCCATAGTCCCGCCCGCCGACCAGTGCGCGCACGGAGCCGTCATTGGCGATCACCACGGTCGCCGCTTCCGAGACATTATAATCCTTGCCGAACTGGCGCAGGTGATATTCGAGCGACTCCTCCGCCGCCTTTTGGATATTGCGGTCCAGCGTCGTGCGCACGATCAGCGTGTGCTGGGGAATATTGGCGGCGACCTTCTTCACCTCCTCGAAAGCCCAGTCGAGGAAATAGTCGGGGCTCTCGTTCTTGGCGCGGTCGATGACGCTTGCCGGATGGCGGCGCGCAACGGCGACTTGCCCTTCGCTCAGGAAACCGCTTTCAACCATATTGGAAAGCACGACATTGGCGCGCGCACGCGCCGCAGGCAGGTTGACATGCGGGGCGAATTTGGCAGGCGCCTTGAAAAGCCCGGCCAGCATCGCGGCTTCCGCAAGCGAAATATCCTTCACGTTCTTGCCGAAATAGAATTCCGATGCGGCGGCAATGCCGAAGGTTCCGCCGCCCATATAGGCGCGGTCGAGATAAAGCTGCAGGATTTCCTTCTTGCTGAGATTGCTTTCCAGCCAGAGCGCGAGAAAGGCTTCCTTGATCTTGCGCTCGATGGTGCGCTCGTTGGAGAGAAACAGGTTCTTGGCAAGCTGCTGGGTGATGGTCGAGCCGCCCTGGACGACGCCATTGGCGCGCATGTTCTGGCTGAAAGCGCGGGTCAGGCCCCAGAAGTCGATGCCGTAATGATCGAAAAAGCGCCTGTCTTCGGTGCCGAGCACGGCCTTGATGACATGATCCGGCAATTCATCGATGGGCACGGCCTGACGATGCAGGATGCCGCGCTGGCCGATCTCATTGCCGTAGCGATCAAGGAAGGTGACGGCATAATCGTCCTGCGCGCGCCAGTCCTTCTTGGTTTCCTCGAAGGCGGGCAGGGCCAGCACCAGCATCAGCACCGCACCGGCGACCCCGAGCGTAAATCCCTCGTCGAGAACCTCGACGACGAAACGCCGGAACCCGCGCACGCGAAAACGCCGGGAGAAGATGGTGATGTTTTCCCACCACTCGCCGAGATTGTAGCGCAGGCTGTAGAGGGTGGAATCGATCCACGCGTCGAGCCCGATCAGGCGCGAAACCCTGAACGGTTTGCGCTTCTCGCTTCCCGGTTCTTTTTCTGCCGTCTTACGCATTCACTAACTTCGGCACGGTTGGTTGTCGCAGACAGGTGGAGTGTCCATCATAGCAGATAAATAAGCCACAGCTCATGTGAAATGGTTAAGGCCCTGGCAGCTTTTTATGGGTAGGAACAAAATCAAACTATAGGAAAATAGTCCTCGACAGCGTAACGGTGCTTTGCTAGGTTTTCTCTACGGTCGACAAAGTGTGACTGTCGTCGGTCCCTGCTAAATACCCCCGGCAGATACCGGTGTGCATAACCCTGAGAGGCTATAGCGGCTTTTCAGGGTTATGTCTTTTAGACAATTGTAAAAATTGTGAGGGTACACCCTGAAATTGTGAATAAGTTAGCACGTGGCGAAGCACGCCTTCGTTTGGCGCACCAATTACAGGTTGCATACGGCATCGACCCCGCGGATATCGCGCTATTGCTATCTGTTCCGGTAAGCCAGTATCTCAACCGTCTCAATCGCCTCAACCTGGACTGTTCATACGCTGCGGCTGATTCGCAGGTGAAGACACGCGATGCAATCCTGGCGCGTGCAGAAAGTCGGGCGTGGGAGATCCTGGACGGCAGGCCTGACGCCGCAGCAAGTGGAAGCAGCGGAGGAGGAATGGCTGTTTCAGGCGCGTGATGCGCAA
Organism: Brucella sp. RRSP16; assembly: GCF_052246815.1. Classification (NCBI taxonomy): domain Bacteria; kingdom Pseudomonadati; phylum Pseudomonadota; class Alphaproteobacteria; order Hyphomicrobiales; family Brucellaceae; genus Brucella; species Brucella sp. RRSP16. The sequence goes on along the minus strand of NZ_JBQQAM010000008.1, from coordinate 215,228 downwards.
TTGTCCCCTATGGTTACCTGGCGCACCTGAAGGAAACCTGGGGCATGCTGCAATTCGACTTGCGTCTGCGCGCTTCTCCAAGACAGGTCGTGACAATGACACCGCGAGCTGTTCCGCTGCTGAAAGCGTTGGTCCGCGATGCCTCGGTTTCGATGACGCCCATGCGCACGGACGAAAACTCCGCGAATCTGGCGCAAGGCTCATGCAGACGATCAGCGACCGCTATGGCGAGATGCCTCTGGGACGGCGGGAACTCGACGGCGCGCATTTTCGATGCCTCATTTCTCAGCGACGAAGAAAAAACGCGATGCGGTGGGCTACCACCGCATTCAGCCAGGAGGTCATCATGACGAACTTCACCGATGCAGTATTTACCTCGGAGACGACGTGGATATGGTTCGCCAAGATGGTGGGCGCGATGGCAGGTTCTGCCGTATCGCTCGCCTATATGTTGCCGCATGGAAAGCGTGAAGCGGCCATTCGTTTCGCCGTCGGCATCATTTGCGGCATGGTTTTCGGAGGAGCGGCTGGCGTCAGGATTACCGACACCCTTGCTCTCAGCGGATTGCTTGGCCAGGCCGAGCTGATGCTGATGGGATCGGCTGCAGTAAGCATTACCGCCTGGTCGGCGCTTGGCATCTTCAAGCGCTTTTCTGAACGGCTGAAAAAGGCGCCGATCCCTGGAATCCTGACTGAGGAAAGGGAAAGCAATGGCGATGCTTGATATGCGGCCCGAAACGATGCAGCCCGCTCTCGCCATCGAGGATGTGGAACTGGCCGGTAGCCTTTCCGGCTATGCCAGTGTCTTCGGCCTGTCCGCTCTGCGCAAAGACGTCGTCAAACGGGGGGCGATCGCCCGCTCGCCCGCCAAGGCCGCGTGTCGGACGTGCGGATGCTCTGGCAAGCATGATGCGGCGGAGCCAATCGGCATGTGGACGGCAATCTGCGAGGATGCGCGCGGCCTTTATGTCGAGGGCAGGCTGGCGCGGATGCGCGATGCGCTGGAACTGATGCGCGGCGGCGGCTGGAAGGCTTGTCCATCGGCTTTCGCACCGTCAAGGCGCGCACGGATGCCCGCACTGGCCCGCGCCACATCATCAAAGCCGATCTTTGGGAAATCTCGGTCGTCACCTTTCCGATGCGGCCGCAGGCGTGTCAGCAGCGGCAAGGCGGGGACTGCCGACGATCCGTGAATTCGAACGCTGGCTCACGCGGAATACGGGGCTGAGCCGAACTGCCGCGAATACCGAATTTGCCACGGGCTTTGCGGCGTTCGCCGGTGAGGGACAGGGGCGGGACGCTCGCCTGTCGTGGCGGGAAACAAGCCTCGCCGAGAGCTGGTTCGACGTCGGCATGGTCTGGGGGCGGATCGAGCCGCTGTCTACGCCGCAGAAGGATTTCGGCACGATCCGCGGACCGTTTCAGATAACGGCGCCCGAACATGGTGGCAATCACGATGCCGAGGTGACCTTCGAGATCGCACTGGAATCGGCAAGCCAGGCGCTCCAAAGGGAAGGGTGGTGGAGGGGCAATCGGTTGAGGTCGCACTTCATTCCGACGAGATGCAATCGCGGCCAAGGGCGCAGATATTGAATGGCGCCAATACAGGCCTGCTGCGGCGCCCAATGGAGAAGGGAGGGTGCTCCTGTTTTGGATGAGGAGGAAATCGCTCTAAATCGCTGGAAACTCACGCGCGCCTCACGCGGGCATTTTGAAACAGAGCAGGCCGCGTCGGTCGTGAAGAATGCCGAGACACCTTTCATATGGCTGGACGGTGCGGTTGTGGCTGCCAGTCTGCAAGCGTCGGAAGTCGGATTTGAACTCAATTGGCGTGTCGGCAACTGACAGGAAAAAATATGAACGCAGATAAATCATGGTATCTTTCGCGCACGGTCTGGGCTGGTCTGGTTGCGCTTTTTCTATCGCTTGCGGGCGTTTTCGGCGTGGCGACGGATCTCTTCGACCAGGGCGCGCTAACGGATGTTTTGCTGCAACTGGCGACCGCAATTGCCGGAATTGTTACGATTATCGGGCGCATCGGGGCAACATCACGCATTTCATAATTACACAAACCGTGATAGTCAGATGCTGATTTTTCCTTTGGGCCCGCAAGAAGTTTGGTTGTTCATGCATCATTCAGCTGTTGGGCGCTATATAAGGCGGCATGATGAAACAGAACCCTGCACTCAAAGTTTTCGCGCTTCTCGCCGTTAGTATTGGCTTGCTGCCGGTCAGTGCCGGTGCCTTGCCGATAACCGCGCCGCAGAAGTCCAATCTCATTGTCGCTGCCGCTGGTGATTGCGCCGCGGTCGGCGAACAGGTGGCCGCCCAGCAGGGTGGCCAGCTGGCCAAGGCAACTGCCACGACGCAGAATGGCCGCCCCATGTGTGTGGTCGTCGTGCTGGTGCCGGGCCGTGATGGCGAACGTCCGCGCCGCGTTGAAGTGGCTGTTCCCGCTCAATAGGGCGGTTTCGTCAGACTGAATCGTCGAAACCGCTCTGCCAGTTTGTCTTGACGCGCATCTTCCTCCGAAAACCGCTTCGCTTTTTCGGGATGCGCTCAATGACAACGGCTTTCACCGCCATTCGGTAATGGATTGAGGGAGAATGTCCGCTTGCGTATCCTGATCGTTGAAGACGACAAGGACCTGAATCGGCAGCTTGCGGAAGCAATGGCTGCTGCCGGTTATGTGGTCGACCGCGCCTATGACGGCGAAGAAGGCCATCATTTGGGCGACACCGAGCCTTATGACGCGGTCGTGCTCGATATCGGCCTGCCGCGCATGGACGGCATCAGCATCGTGGAGCGCTGGCGGCGCAGTGGCCGCGCCATGCCCGTTCTCATGCTCACCGCCCGTGATCGCTGGAGCGACAAGGTTGCCGGCATCGACGCGGGCGCCGATGACTATGTTGCCAAGCCTTTCCATATCGAGGAAGTGCTGGCGCGGCTGCGCGCGTTGATCCGCCGTGCGGCTGGCCATGCGTCGTCTGAGCTTGTCTGCGGGCCGCTTTATCTCGCTACGAAAACATCGAAGGCCAGCATCAACGGCGTCGCGCTCAAGCTGACCTCGCATGAATACCGGCTTCTGTCCTATCTTATGCACCATATGGATGAAGTGGTGTCACGCACCGAACTGGTGGAACACCTTTACGATCAGGATTTCGACCGCGATTCCAACACGATCGAAGTCTTTGTCGGTCGCCTGCGCAAGAAGATGGGCGTGGACCTGATCGAGACCGTGCGCGGCATGGGCTACCGCATCCGTTCGGAAGGCGGGGGCGAAACGAAAGGCAACGACAGCTGAAGCTTCTTCGCGTCTTTCCTCCGCTGCGTTCGCTCGCGGTCCGCGTCGTCACCCTCTCAACGATCTGGGTTATCGTGGCCCTTGTGGTGGTCGCGACCTTTATCGGCTCCCTGTACGGCGAAGCTGCGCGCAGCAACTTCGAGCGGCTTTTGACCGCCCATCTGTTCAGCCTTGTCGGCGCCGTCAGTACGTCGGGCGAAGGCTTCTTGCAGGGGCGGCCTGAACTGGGAGAACTGCGCTATTCCAGCCCGCTCTCTGGCTGGTACTGGTCTGTCGACCCCGTCACGCCGAATCTGTCCGGAAAACTGCAGTCACCTTCGCTGCTTGGTCGCATCGTGCCGGAAATGCCGGTCTCGCAGGCCCCGTTCGACAGTTCCTTCATGCGCAGCTACACCTTGCCCGGTCTCCATGGCGAGGAACTTTTCATCGTTGAAACCGAAGTGGTTCTGGACGCCGCCAATCGGGTTGCGCGTTTTCGCGTGATGGGCAATCTCAGCGAAGTCCTCAAGGAAATATCCGATTTCAGAACCAGCCTCGCGACCTATCTGGCGATCTTCGGCATCGGAAGCATTCTCATCAACGCGGCCGTAATCCTGTTCGGACTGCGCCCGCTCGACAAGGTGCGTCAGTCTCTGGCCGACATTCGCGAGGGGCGTTCGTCAAAGCTCGACACGTCGCTGCCTGTCGAGATCGCGCCACTCGCCAGCGAAATGAATGCGCTGATCGAAAACAACCGCCGCATCATGGAACGGTCTCGAACGCAGGTCGGCAATCTCGCCCATTCTCTCAAGACACCGCTTTCGGTGCTGGTCAATGAAGCACGAAGCATGGGCGGCGAACATGGGCGCATCGTGCAGGAACAAAGCGAGGCGATGCAGGTGCAGATACAGCATTATCTGCAACGCGCACGTATCGCCGCGCAGCGCGACAGCGTTGTTTTCCGCACGCCTGTGACCCCGGTTCTCGAGCGCATGCAGCGGGTAACGGCTAAGCTCAACCCGGCTTTCAAGGTCACGTTCCGCAACGATTTGCCTGACGCGGTCTTCGCGGGGGAACGGGAGGATTTGGAAGAAATCGTCGGCAACCTGCTGGAGAATGCGGGGAAATGGGGCCGCAAACGCATCAATATCAGCCTTTCCCCCGTTTCCGGCGAGCAGCGCCAGTTCGAAATCCTGATCGAAGACGACGGGCCGGGGCTGGCATCGGATAAGATCGAGGCGGCGCTGAAACGTGGCAGCCGCGTCGACGAAACGAAACCGGGAACCGGGCTGGGACTGGCGATCGTGCAGGATACCGTCCGCGAATATGGCGGCGGCTTGCATCTGGGCAAGAGTTCGTTCGGCGGACTGGGAGTCCGGGTCCTGTTGCCCCTGACAGAAGATTGACGGTTGTTTTTGGCTGAAAGCGAACTAGAAGATAAATTGAAAAGCCGCATGCCGTTATAGTATGCGTGCTAATTGTTCATGAAGGCTGGTTGTTATGGTAATGGTATCCAGGTTGTCTTCTCACCCGGTTTCAGTTGCTTCGACGATGTTTGCCGTGGCGCTTGCATTGTCAGCTTGTGGCACGACCACCGGCAAGGGCATCGGGCTTGGCTCGCTAGGCGGCGGCTCTGCGGCGCAGAAGCCGGAAACCAGCCTGTTGACGCCGCTCGGCAATGGTCTTCTCGGCAGTTCGGCAAATCAGCTGAATGCAGCCGACCGAAAGAAGGCGCTTGAGGCCGAATATCGCGCGCTCGAATATTCGCCCGCGGGCAAGGTCGTATCCTGGAGCGGCAGCGGATCGAATTCCGGCGATGTGACTGCGGCGCAGCCTTATCAGGTCGGCTCCCAGAATTGCCGCCAGTATTCGCACAGCTTCACCATCGGCGGATCGCAGCAGACTTCGCGCGGAACGGCATGTCGCAATCCGGATGGCAGCTGGACGCCATTGACCTGACATCCTTTGCGGCGAATTGCCCTAGGCAGCAACTTACTGCAGGTAGTGGTTGGTTTTTCCCTTGGCTGCGCTTAAGTCGTAGCCATGGGATTCTGGCTTATTGCAGCATTACTGACATTGGCAGCCACTCTGGTTGTTTTGTTGCCTCTCACGCGGCGCAAGCAGGCGTTTTTGCCCGCTGAAAAGAACGACCTTGAGGTCTATCGGGACCAATTGCGCGAGGTCGAAGCCGACGCTGCCCGAGGCATGATCGACCCGCAAAGCGCCGAACAGGCGCGCATCGAGATTTCACGTCGCATTTTGAATGCCGAAAAGTCAGCAAGGGAAGCTGCCGAAGTCGCAGGCAAGACGACACCGGGCCGGTGGCTCGCTTTTCTGGCCGTGCTTGCAGTGCCGCTGGTCGCCTGGGGCGTCTACCCGCTGTTCGGAAAGCCGGACATGCCGTCCATGCCGCTCGCCGAGCGGCTTTCGGCAAGCGCGGATCGTGGCTCTGTCGATGAGCTGGTAGCGCGTGCCGAAGCGCATCTGGCACAAAATCCCGACGATGTGCGTGGTTGGGATGTGCTGGCGCCGATTTACTTGCGGCTTGGCCGCGCTGCCGATGCCGTCAATGCATATCGCAGTTCCATTCGTATCGCGGGTGAGAATTTCCCGCGCGTTCTGGGGCTGGGTGAAGCACTGGCAACCGCTTCAGGCGGCACTGTTACCGCCGAGGCCGAAGGTTTCTTCAGGAAGGCTGCCGATCTCGAACCGAATGATGTGCGCCCGCAATTCTATCTCGCGCAGGGTGAGATGCAGGATGGTCGCATGGATCTGGCGGCCAACCGCCTGCAGGCGTTCCTCGACAAAGCCCCCGCCGACGCGCCGTGGCGCGGCCAGATTGAACAGGCCATCGCCCGGCTTCGCGATCCCGCTGCCGTTCAGCAGCAGCCGAAGGGGCCAACGGCTGACGATGTCGATGCCGCTTCGTCGATGAGCCCCGAAGACCGGCAGGCGATGATCGAAGGCATGGTTCAACGTCTCGATGAAAGTCTTCGCCAGAATAGCGGGGATGTCGAAGGCTGGAAGCGCCTTGTGCGCTCCTATATGATCCTCAACCGCCGCGATGCAGCGCTCGACGCTCTCAATCGCGGAATGACAGCCCTTGATGGCGAAAGCCGGTCGAACCTTGAGAGTTTCGCAGCCGGGCTTGGACTAGATCTAAAGGCAGGGAACGCACAAAAATGAGCGCGACCGCAGACGACAATGCACGCAAAAGCAAACCGGTGGCCAGTTTCGCCCGTACCGTAAGTCAGAGAAAGCGCAAGCGCCTGTTCCTGATCGGCGGCGCGCTGGCAGTTCTGGCCGTGGCGGTCGGGCTGATGCTGATGGCTTTCAGTCAGGACATTCGCTTTTTCCGCACGCCAGCCGACCTGACGGAACAGGACATGGCCTCAGGCTCGCGATTCCGTCTCGGCGGTCTCGTCGAGGAAGGGTCGGTCAGCCGCGAGGGCAGCGAACTGCGTTTCACGGTGACCGATACGATCAAGACCGTGAAGGTCGTGTTCGAGGGCATTCCGCCTGATCTCTTCCGCGAAGGGCAGGGCGTCGTCGCCGAAGGCCGTTTCGGTGATGGCGGGGTTTTCCGCGCCGACAACGTGCTGGCGAAGCACGACGAAAATTACATTCCCAAGGACCTTGCGGACAGCCTGAAGGAAAAGGGCGTCTGGGAAGGCAAGTAACAGTTGGGGCACTCCAACCGGCGATGTCCGGTTGCGTGCCTGATGGAGACTGCAGATGAGCGTCGAGATCGGCCATTTTGCTCTGGTTCTGGCACTGGCACTGTCGATTGTCCAATCGATCGTGCCGGTGGTCGGCGCGCATCGTCGCGACACACAGCTCATGTCAGTCGCCGCCCCGACGGCAATTGCAGTCTTTGCGCTGATCTGCCTTGCATCCGCCGTGCTTGTCCATGCCTATGTCGTGTCGGATTTCTCGGTGCTGAATGTGGTCGAGAACTCTCACTCGCAAAAGCCGCTTCTCTACAAGATCACCGGCGTCTGGGGTAATCACGAAGGCTCAATGCTGCTGTGGGTGTTCATTCTCACCTTCTTCAGTGCGCTGGTCGCGGCTTTTTCCGGCAACCTGCCTGAGACGCTGCGCGCCAATGTCCTCGCCGTGCAAGGCTGGATCGGGGTAGCGTTTCTGGCGTTCATCGTCTTCACCTCCAATCCTTTTACTCGTATTTTTCCGGCTCCGATGGAGGGCGGTGATCTCAATCCGATCCTTCAGGATATCGGCCTCGCGATCCATCCGCCGCTGCTCTATCTCGGCTATGTCGGGTTTTCGGTTTGTTTCTCCTTTGCCGTGGCCGCCCTGTTGGAGGGACGCCTTGATGCAGCATGGGCGCGCTGGGTGCGTCCATGGGCCCTTGTCGCATGGATGTTCCTGACCGGCGGCATCGCCATGGGTTCCTACTGGGCCTATTACGAGCTTGGCTGGGGCGGCTGGTGGTTCTGGGACCCGGTTGAAAATGCATCCTTCATGCCTTGGTTGGTCGGCACCGCACTGCTCCATTCAGCACTCGTCATGGAAAAGCGCTCGGCGCTGAAAATCTGGACGGTGCTGCTGGCGATCCTCACCTTTTCGCTGTCGCTGCTCGGCACGTTCCTTGTACGCTCCGGCGTTCTGACTTCGGTTCACAGCTTCGCCACCGATCCGGGGCGCGGCCTCTTCATTCTGGCTATCCTTGCCATCTTCATTGGCGGTTCGCTGTCGCTTTTCGCGCTTCGGGTGCAGAGCCTGACGGCAGGCGGCATCTTCCATCCGATTTCGCGCGAAGGCGCACTGGTGTTCAACAATCTGTTTTTGACGACCGCCGCTGCGACCGTGCTGATCGGCACGCTTTATCCGCTGCTGCTGGAAGTGATGACCGGCGACAAGATTTCCGTTGGCGCACCGTTCTTCAACATGACGTTCGGCCCGCTGATGATCCCGCTTCTGTTCGCGGTGCCCTTCGGCCCGCTGCTCGCCTGGAAACGCGGCGATCTTTACGGCGTCTCGCAGCGGCTTATGACGGCTTTCGCGCTCTCGCTCGTGGCTGCGGCAATCGTCCTGTGGAGCACATCGGCGAAATCGGTTCTCGCCGCCTGCGGGATCGGGCTTGCGGCATGGCTGATCTTCGGCAGCCTGACGGACCTTGTTCTCAAGGCTGGGATAGGCAAGGTCTCCGCAAGCAAGGCGTTTGCGCGCTTCAAGGGTTTGCCGCGCTCGGTTTTCGGTACCGCACTTGCCCATATCGGGCTCGGCGTGACACTGCTCGGCATCGTGAGCGTCACCACCTTCGGCACGGAAAATGTGCTGATCATGCGTCCGGGCGATACCGCCAGGGTGCAGGATTACACGCTGCGCTTTGAAGGCCTGCGCCCGCTGACTGGCTCCAACTTCACCGAAAATCGCGGTACTTTCACGCTGCTCGATTCGAGCTCGCGCAGTCTTGGACAGATCGAACCGTCCAAGCGGTTTTTCCCAGCTCGCCAGATGCCGACAACTGAATCGGGCATCAAGACGCTATGGTTCAGCCAGGTCTATGTCGCGCTTGGCGACGAACCGGGAGACGGATCGGTCGTCGTCCGTATCTGGTGGAAGCCGGACGTGACACTGATATGGTACGGGGCTCTCGTCATGATGGTGGGTGCACTGTTTTCGCTGGCTGACCGGCGCCTGCGGGTGGGTGCGCCTTCGCGCACCCGCAAATCGGCTCGCCAAGAGGCGGAGGCCGCAGCATGAAAACGCGCTCGGCATTTGCGGCACTTCTGCTTGGCGCAGCCCTGGCCTTTCAGGGAACGGCAGCGCTCGCCGTCAATCCAGACGAGGTTCTCTCCGATCCAGTGCTTGAAAAGCGCGCCCGCACCATTTCCGGCGAACTGCGCTGCATGGTTTGCCAGAATGAATCCATCGATGATTCCAATGCCGAGCTTGCCCGCGATCTCCGCATTCTTGTCCGTGACCGGCTGAAAGAAGGCGACAGTGACGAACAGGTGATGGACTTCATCGTCGACCGTTACGGAGAGTTCGTCCTTCTGAAGCCGCGTCTCAACGCGCGCACCGTACTTCTGTGGGGATTTCCGGTCGTCATATTGCTGATCGGTGCTGTAGCGCTGGTTTTCGCCTTTCGCGGACGCAAGCGGGTGGGAGAAGCGCCTCAACCGCTTACCGAAAGCGAAAAGGCGGAACTCTCGCGCTTGCTGGACGGAAAATAGGCGCCGGTCGCCGGCATTTGTTATTCGTAACCTTACGAAACTTTCATGTGGTGGAAACGGAGCGGTAAGGTAGCCCTGACTATCTTACGCTCTATAAAGGTTTCACAGGTCCACGTTTCCTGAATGATCAGGACCGCGGCCGGATTACTGCTCGTAAGGAGAAATAGATGTCCAGAGCCAGGATTTCCAACTATCGCAAGGGCGTTGCCGCGATTGCATTGTCGGCCGTTCTTGCCGGTGGTTTTGTCGCGACCGGTCCTATCGGCGCGCTGAATGACGCCCGTGCGGATGCCGTGCAGGTAACGCCGCCGCCGCAGGCTGCGGGTTTTGCCGATCTCGTTGAGAAGGTTCGTCCGGCTGTTGTCAGCGTCCGCGTCAAGAAGGACGTGCAGCAAACCGCTGATCGTGGCGGCGGCCAGTTCTCCGGCCCTCAGGGCTTCGATCAGCTTCCGGACGACCATCCGCTCAAGCGCTTCTTCCGTGATTTTGGCATGGACCCGCGCGGCGATGCACGTCCCGATGCGCGCCCTGATCGCCGCGGCCCCGGCAAGCGCGGTCCCCGTCCGGGCCACGAACGTCCGGTTGCTCAAGGTTCCGGCTTCTTCATCTCTGAAGACGGTTATGTCGTAACCAACAACCACGTTGTTTCCGACGGCGATGCCTATAGTGTGGTCATGGACGATGGCACGGAACTCGACGCCAAGCTGATCGGCACCGACCCGCGCACCGATCTGGCCGTACTGAAGGTCAACGATCCGAAGCAGAAGTTCACCTATGTCGCATTCGGCGACGATAACAAGATCCGCGTCGGTGACTGGGTCGTGGCTGTCGGTAATCCGTTCGGTCTCGGCGGTACGGTGACCTCCGGTATCGTGTCGGCCCGTGGCCGTGATATCGGCGCTGGTCCTTACGACGACTTCATCCAGATCGACGCGGCCGTGAACAAGGGTAACTCCGGTGGTCCCGCCTTCAACCTTTCGGGCCAGGTCATCGGTATCAACACCGCCATCTTCTCGCCTTCGGGCGGCAGCGTGGGCATTGCCTTTGCAATCCCGGCCTCGACCGCAAAGCAGGTCGTTGACCAGCTCATCAAGAAGGGCTCGGTGGAACGTGGCTGGATTGGCGTACAGATACAGCCGGTGACGAAGGATATCGCGGCTTCGCTCGGCCTTGCCGAAGAGAAGGGCGCACTCGTCGCTTCGCCGCAGAAAGATGGCCCGGCTGCCAAGGCTGGCATCCAGTCCGGCGACGTGATCACGGCAGTCAACGGCGAAACCGTGCAGGACACTCGTGATCTGGCACGCAAGGTGGCGGGCGTTGCTCCCGGTGAAAAGGCGGCTCTGACCGTCTGGCGCAAGAACAAGGCCGAGGAAATCAGCGTCACCATCGAAGCGATGCCTGGCGATATGGGCAAGTCGGCCAACCCTTCGTCCGACAATGGCGGCGGCCAGAACGAGACCCTCGACTCCTATGGCCTGACCGTGACCCCGTCCGAGGACGGTAACGGCGTGGTGGTGACCGATGTCGATCCTGACAGCGATGCCTCCGACCGTGGTATCCGTTCCGGCGACATTATCGTCAGTGTCAACAACCAGACGGTGAAGAGCGCCAAGGACATCAACAACGCCATCAGCGAAGCCGAAAAGTCGGGTCGCAAGGCAGTGCTGCTGCAATTGCAGAGCAACGACCAGAGCCGCTTCGTGGCCCTGCCGATCGATCAGGGATGATGACCGGCTGCTCAAGGCTCTGAGAAATTCGATGCCAGGCGGTGCACCGCCTGGCATCGCCTTATCCTCAAACACTATTATAGTAGCGCCATGAAGATTCTCGTTATCGAAGATGACCGCGAAGCGGCCCGCTATCTGGAGAAGGCCTTCACCGAGGCTGGACACTCCGCCGATATCGCCGGTGACGGCGAGACCGGCTATGCGCTGGCCGAAAATGGAAGCTACGATGTTCTCGTAGTCGACCGCATGCTGCCGAAGCGCGACGGCCTGTCCGTGGTGGCTGGTTTGCGCGCCAAGGGCATGGAAACGCCGGTCCTGATCCTTTCCGCGCTGGGCGAAGTGGACGACCGCGTTACCGGCCTGCGCGCCGGCGGCGACGACTATCTGACCAAACCCTATGCATTCTCGGAATTGCTGGCCCGCGTCGAGGTTTTGCAGCGCCGTTCCAGCCCGCGTGAGGCGGATACCATCTACCGTGTCGGCGATCTGGAGCTTGACCGGCTCGCGCACACCGCGCGCCGTCAGGATGTGGACATCACCCTCCAGCCCCGCGAATTCCGCCTCCTCGAATATCTGATGCGCCACGCCGGGCAGGTCGTCACGCGCACCATGCTGCTCGAAAATGTCTGGGATTACCACTTCGATCCGCAGACCAATGTGATCGACGTGCATATCTCGCGTTTGCGTTCGAAGATCGAGAAGGGCTTTGACGTTCCTTTGCTTCACACGGTGCGGGGCGCCGGTTACATGCTGAAGGCTGGCAAATGGAAACAGTCCACAGCCGCCAAAGTGGATTGAGCATGTCTCCCAAAAGGGGGAACCGGTTTTGGATAAAGACATGCGTAGAAACAAAGGAAGAGCGTTTCCTATGATTCAGTTTAAACAAGAAATGCTCTAATGGGCCGCTTTTCCGCGCTCATGCGCACCACCGCCGTTCGACTGTCGACGCTTTATCTGCTGCTCTTTATTGTGGGTGCGGTGGCGCTGGTCTTCTATATGACCAATCTGTCCGCCTCCATGCTGGCCGCACAGACGCAGCAGTCGCTCGGCGAGGAAATAGGCAGCATCGGTAAGAGCTATGCGCGAGGCGGCATTCCGCAGCTCGTGCGAACCATCGACTATCGCTCGCGCCAGCCGGGGGCCTACCTCTATCTGGTCGCTGATCCGACGGGCCGCATCCTTGCGGGCAATGTCGAGAGTGTGGAACCCGGTGTTCTGGACACGAACGGCGTTATCGAGCGTGATTTCAAATATCGGCGCTACGGCGAGCAGGGTGCCGAGACGGAACACCGCGCCATCGCGGTCGTGATCGCCTTGCCGAACGGCATGCGGCTGCTGGTTGGCCGTGATCTTGGCGAACCGGAACGGTTCCGCGACGTGGTCCGCCGGTCGCTCATGCTGGCGCTGGGCATCATGGGAATCGGGGCGCTGCTGATATGGCTGTTCGTGGGGCGGCGCGCCTTGAAGCGCATCGATGAAGTATCGAAGGCCTCACAGCGCATCATGGATGGCGACCTGACGGGCAGGCTTCCGGTCAACGGTTCGGGCGATGAATTCGACCGCCTGTCGGGCAATCTCAATGTCATGCTCGGCAAGATTCTCGAATTGAACGAAGGGCTGAAACAGGTCTCCGACAATATCGCCCATGATCTCAAGACACCGCTCACGCGCCTGCGCAACCGTGCGGAAGAAGCCCTTTCCGGCAAGAAGGCTGGCCCGGAATACCGTGAGGCCCTGGAAGACATCATTGGCGAGTCGGATCAACTGATCCGTACCTTCAACGCAATCCTCATGATCTCGCGGCTTGAAGCGGGCTATTCATCGGAGAGTCTCGAAAACATGCCGGTGGCGCCCATTCTTCGGGACGTGGCCGAAATGTACGAACCGGTCGCCGAAGATGCTGGCGTGAATCTCACGCTTGGCGATCTGGATGAAGTAGCGCTTCACATCAACCGCGAACTGGTCGGGCAGACGATTTCCAATCTAGTTGATAATGCGATCAAATATGCGGGCGGCGATGAGCGGACCGCGACCGTCAGTCTTTCGATGGAACGTGATCCGAACTGGGTCCGCATTATCGTTGCCGATAACGGCCCCGGCATTCCGGAGGAAAACCGCGAACAGGCGACGGAACGTTTTGTTCGCCTTGAGGAAAGCCGCACACAACCCGGCTCTGGACTCGGTTTAAGCCTTGCCAAGGCTGTGATGAAATTGCACGGTGGCGCACTTCGTCTTGAAGGCAACGATCCGGGCCTGCGCGCCGTTCTGGAGTTCCCGTTGCCATCGGAGAAGGTGGAATAACGTGACGTAAGAGGGGATCATGGCGGCAGAAAACGCAAAGGCACAGTTTTTCGACAGAGATATTCGTGCTTTGACGCCTCTTGATCCCGCAAGGGCGGAAAGTTTTTTAGCCGACCTTGCAGCACGCGCCGGAGAAGAGGAGCTTACGGGCGTCGTTGCCTTGCTGGGAAAGGCGGAAGCCGCCCGTTTCCTTTCGGCTGTTCTCGATCTCTCACCGTTCATTCGCGAAGCTCTAACCCGCCATCCGCGCATTCTCGACCGCATCGTCGCAAAAACGCCCGAGGCGGCGTTGCAGGATATTCTGTCGGAAATATCGGCCAGCGCTGCAAGCGATGCCGTGACGGAAGCCTCGCTCATGACGAGCTTGCGCGTTTTGAAACGCGAAGCACATGTCCTGATCGCCCTCTGCGATCTCGCCGGTATCTTCGACACGCAGGCAACGACCGGTTGGCTCACCGATCTGGCTGAAGCCTGCACGGGCGCTGCCGTCCACTTCCTGCTGCTCGATGCGGATAGCGCGGGCAAGATCAAACTTCCTGACCGCAACCATCCCGACAAGGACAGTGGCTGGATCGTGCTTGGCATGGGAAAGTTCGGTGCGCGTGAACTCAACTACTCATCCGATATTGATCTTATCGTCTTTATCGACGAGACCAGACCAGCCATCGGCGATCCATATGAATGCGTCGAAACTTTTTCACGGCTGACGCGCCGCCTTGTCCGCATCCTGCAGGACAGGACGGGTGACGGCTATGTCTTCCGTGTCGATCTTCGCCTGCGCCCCGATCCCGGTTCCACGCCGCTGGCCATTCCTGTCGGCGCGGCACTTCACTATTACGAAGGGCGCGGCCAGAACTGGGAACGCGCGGCCATGATCAAGGCGCGGCCTGTTGCCGGTGATCGCGAATCCGGAAAGCAGGTGCTGGCGGAACTTTCCCCCTACGTGTGGCGCAAATATCTCGACTATGCGGCCATTGCCGATGTGCACTCGATCAAGCGGCAGATTCACGCTCATAAGGGCCATGGCGATATTGCCGTGCGCGGCCACAATGTGAAACTTGGACGCGGCGGTATCCGTGAAATCGAATTCTTCGTCCAGACGCAGCAGCTGATCGCTGGCGGGCGCTTTCCTGAATTGCGGGGAAACCAGACGGTGCCGATGCTGGCAAGACTGGCGGAGCGGGGCTGGATCACCGATAAGGCCCGCGACGCTCTGGCGAAGGAATATTATTTCCTGCGCGATGTGGAGCATCGCATCCAGATGATTGCCGACGAACAGACGCACATACTGCCGGAAGACGATGAAGGCTTTGCGCGTGTCGCCCATATGATGGGCTATACCGATCCGGCAGTCTTTGCCGATGCGTTTCTCGACGCGCTCAGGATCGTTGAAAAGCACTACGCGGCGCTGTTCGAACAGGCTCCCGAACTTGGAAGCTCATCCGGCAATCTGGTCTTTACCGGCGATGTGGACGATCCGGGTACGCTGGAGACACTCGCCGCAATGGGCTATGAGCGTCCGAGCGATATATGCCGCGTGATCCGTACATGGCACTTCGGGCGTTATCGCGCGACCCAATCTGCCGAAGCGCGTGAGCGTCTGACCGAACTTACGCCAGCCCTGCTCAAGGCTTTTGCCGAGACCAAACGTGCCGACGAGGCGTTGCTGCGTTTCGATGGCTTTTTGAAAGGCCTGCCGGCGGGCATCCAGCTTTTCAGCCTGCTGCAATCCAATCCCCGCCTCCTGAACCTTCTCGTGATGATCATGAGCGCCGCACCCCGGCTTGCTGAAATCATCACGCGAAATCCGCATGTTTTCGACGGTTTGCTTGATCCGGCGATCTTTTCCGAAATGCCCACGCGTGCCTATCTGGAAGAACGCCTTCGCGTGTTTCTGGGGCCTGCGACCGACTATGAGGAAGTTCTGGACCGGTTGCGCATCTTTGCCGCCGAGCATCGCTTTCTGATCGGTGTTCGCTTGCTCACAAGCGCCATTGACGGCGTGCGGGCTGGCCGCGCTTTTTCCGATCTGGCCGAACTGATGATCGGCAAGGCTTTCGAGGTTGTCGAGGCTGAACTGGAAAGGCGACACGGCAGGGTGAAGGGCGCAAAAGTCGCCTTCTGGCGATGGGCAAGCTTGGCAGTCGTGAGCTGACCGCTGGTTCCGATGTCGATCTGATCTTGCTTTACGATCATGACAAGGAAACGGATGAATCCGACGGCGAAAAGCCGCTGGCTCCGTCGCAATATTATATCCGCCTGACGCAGCGGCTCATTGCAGCACTTTCCGCGCCGACGGCGGAAGGCGTACTTTACGAAGTCGATATGCGGCTGCGCCCTTCCGGCAACAAGGGGCCGGTTGCGACCCATATCGAATCCTTTGGCAAATATCAGCGCAGCGAAGCATGGACATGGGAACATATGGCCCTGACCCGCGCGCGCCCGATCCACGGCGACGCGGCCTTTATGGAGCACATCAGGAGCGAGATAGACGAGGTTCTTTCAACGCAGCGTGATGTAAAGAAGATCGCCAAGGATGTGCGTGAGATGCGCGATCTCATCTATCAGGAAAAACCGCCTGCCGATGATTGGGATTTCAAGCTCAAGCCCGGTGGCATTGTCGATCTGGAGTTCATTGCCCAATTTGCCGTGCTGGCGAACAGGGTTGACCGGAAGCCGCGCCCCCTGGGTACGGAAGAAATCCTTTCAGCGCTCGACCCGTCCTTTGCCGATCCGGCGCTTGCCGACAATCTGGTGAGTGCACACCGCCTCTATACCAATCTGAGCCAGACGATCCGCCTGTGCCTTGGAAGCGATGCGAAGCGCGAGGAGTTCATTCCGGGCATGATCGATCTGTTATGCCGTGCGGCAGACATGCCCGATATAAAGCGTGTCGAGCATCATCTGGCGGAAGTTGCCACCGACGTGCGGACAGGTTTCGAGAAGCTCTTGAATATCTGATCAAGCCGCGTGAGTTTCTGCGCCATTTCCAACGAGACCGCGCTTGCGGTCAGGAATGCAGACAGAAACCACGGTGCCGACGCCTTCGGTCGAGCGAATGCGAAGCCAACCGCCGTGAAGTTCGGCCAGAGAGCGGGTGATGGCAAGCCCCAGACCGGAACCGGTGTGGGTTTTGGTGAACTGGTTCTCCACCTGCTCGAAGGGCTGTCCGATCTTCTTGATCGCCGATTTCGGAATGCCGACGCCGGTATCCTGAATGGTCATGAACAGGGCCGAGCCGGTCTTGCGTGCCCGCACCGTGATCTGCCCGCCATAGGACGTGAATTTCACCGCATTGGAAAGAAGATTGATCAGCACCTGCTTGATCGCACGCCGGTCGGCATAAAGCTGCATCGCGTCTTCAATGCGCGTATTGACCGCAATATTCTTCTCATCCGCCTGTAGCGAGATCATGCGCACTGTCTCGTTGATGAGCGGGCAGAGATCGATTTCCTCGCGGTCCAGCGAGAAATGTCCGGCCTCGATCTTCGACATATCGAGAATGTCATTGATGACGTTGAGCAGGAAGTTGCCGCTCGTATGGATGTCGTTGATATATTCTTCGTAGCGATCGGAGCCGAGCGGGCCGAATGTGCCAGCCTGGATCATTTCCGAGAAACCGATGATCGCGTTGAGCGGCGTGCGCAATTCGTGGGACATATTGGCGAGGAATTCGGACTTGGCGCGGTTTGCGGCCTCGGCGCGTTCCTTTTCCTGACCATATTTGCGGGCAAGCTCGGACAGCTCGCGCACACGGTCGCGCTCGCCCTTTCGCGCAATCGACAGGTCGTGAATGGTCGCCATCAGGCGGCGTTCGCTATCGACCAGACGTTCCTGATGCAGTTTGAGCTGGGTAATATCCGTGCCGATGGAGACAAGGCCGCCATCCTGCGTGCGCCGTTCGTTGACCTGTAGCCAGCGGCCATCGCTCAACTGCCGTTCAAATGTCTGGCCACCGGCGCGGTTATGCTCATTGGCCATGCGGCGCTCGAAGGTGAATGGGCGCGTATGGGCGTCGACTTCGTTGCGTGGCACGCCGGGTTTCAGCGTCCAGACCGGCAGTCCTGCATATTCGCTGAATTTGGAGTTCGCCATGACGAGGCGATTGTTGGAATCCCACAGGATGAAGGCTTCCGAAATGTTCTCGATGGCTTCGCGGATGCGCATGTCGGCTTCCGCCGTCTGCTGTGCAAAGCGGTGCTGTTCGCTGACGTCGAAGGCAATGCCGACCAGATGGAGGTCGCCTTCGCTCGCAATTTCTGCGCGGACACGCATCCACACCCATGAACCATCGGCATGACGCATGCGGAACACACGATCAACATGCGAAATATCGCCCGCAGCTGCCTGTTCGGCGATGGAATAGAGGTCGCCGTCTTCCGTATTGATGATTGCAGCCACGTCGCCGAATGGCAGCACTGCGTCCTGCGCTTCATAGCCCAGCATTTCATACATCGAGCGCGACCAGTAGATGCGGCCCCGCGCCATGTCCCAATCCCACAACCCGCAACGGCCGCGCGCCAGCGCCAGATCGATACGCCGCTGAATCTGGCCGGAAAGATCGTCGGCCTCGCGAGCGCGCGCCGCCTGGCTGAAATAGGCGTAGAGAATGGCGAACATGACGCCCGTCGTACCGGCAAAGAGTGTCACATTGAGCGACACGGCCCGGCGCCATTCCGCAAAGATCGTGCTTTCCGGTTCCACGGCGATAATGGAATAGGGCAGGGACAGCGGCTTCGACAGGGCGCCGAATGCCGGTTCGTCCTGCAGCGTGACTTTCAGCACACCTGCACGCTCTGCAAACAGGAACAGCGGCTGCGCATCCGACAGGATCGTGTCGACCGGTTTGCCGGAAATATCAGGGCCCGGACCCGATGCCGCCACCACGGACGATTGCCCGTCAATGACGGCAAGCGTCATGCCCGGGGATGACAGCCCGCGAGAGCGAAACTCCGCCATCGTGTCCTGAATGTCCTTCGCGGATAACTGCGCGCCGGCGTCGGTGCCATTGGCGGCGCGTTCGATCATTTGTGCAAGATTGGCCGTTGCAGCGGACAGAAATGCCTTGTGCTGCTGCTCGATATCGTCGCGCCACGCCAGCATCGAAAAGACGCGCGCAACGCCGAGAATAATCAGGAAAATGATGATGAGTGCAGGTACGAGACGTCGCAGGATAGGCTCGATTGAGACGAATTTGCCATAGGCCGGACCAGCAAGAAGACTGACATGGCCCGAAAGCTTGCCCTTTCTTCTTTTCCGACCGGATTCGCAATGCGTCCCCGCCGGCGCGCCATACGCGTCGGTGCTCGCCATATAATGGTCCCTCGTGAATTCCCTGCGAGTGAAGTGATTCGGAATACGCCACCTCCGAATGACATCAATGAATCAAAAGTGATTCGCGCTGTCCAGCGAATTCGTTAATGAGGCGTAAAAATCGGAAATTCACCGGCCAATTTATTCATGAATCTCAAGCTGTTAAGTGGAATCTGCGTGGCATTTGATTCGGCTAAACGCATGAAAAGGCTCATGAAAGCTGACTGCCTCGCCACCTTTGCCCTGGCCCGCATCAAAAGCTCCGTTCCGGTAGCATATCAGCAACCGGAACGGGCGAATCATCACGATGGCAGGATGGAACGCGAATCAGGCGAGAGTGCGGTCCACGATGTCGCGCAGGTCGGTCGACAATTTGCCCGCGCCGGAAATGCGCGCCAGCGCTGCTCTCGCATGTTCACGCCGGACATCTTCGAGCGAACGCCAGGAACGGAGCGCAGTCAGAAGCCGCGCCGCCAGTTGTGGGTTCTCCGGGTCGATGGACAGGATCGTGTCGGCAAAGAACTCGTAAGCCGCACCATCCTTGCGGTTGAAGCCGGTCGGGTTGGACGCGGAGAACGAACCGATCAATGAACGGACGCGGTTAGGATTGTCGAGCGAGAAGAGGGCGTGTTTCGTAAGGTCGCGCACGGCCTGCAAGGCTACATCACCGGGACGGCTCGCCTGCACGTTGAACCATTTGTCCATGACGAGCCCATCCTTGCCGAACTGCTGTTCGAAGCTTGCCAGTGCGTCCTTTGCTTCGCGCGTATCCCCAAAGCGATGCACCAGCACGGTCAGCGCCGCGAAGCGGTCGGTCATGTTATCGGCAAGGGCGAACTGGCCGGCGGCGCGTTGCTGGCTTTTTTCATGACGGCTCAGATAGTCGAGCAGTGCGTTTCGCAACGCGCGCTTGCCTGCTGCATCGGCATCCGGTGAGAAGGCGCCATCCTGTTTGAGGGCATCGTAGAGCTTCGCAAATTCATCGGCATAGCGGTCGGCGATGGCATCGATGAAATGGTTCCGGCTCGCAAGGATCGCGTCCGGATCGACATTGCTGCCCATTTCGCGCGCGATGTCGCTTTCGGTAGGCAGCGTCAGGCAGAGCGCGCGGAAGGCCGGATCAAGCGTCTCATCGGACGCCACCTTGCCCGCAAGTTCCACATTTCTCTCATCAATCGCCGGTGCATGATCGCCGCGAACGCGCTTGGCTCCTTCGAGCAGGACCTGGCTGAAAATTCCGGTCAGCGCCTGCCAGCGTGCGACCGGGTCGCTGTCGTTCAGGGCAAGGAATGCGCGGTCATCGTCCGATAATGGCGCTGACAGATTGACGGGAGCCGAGAACCCACGCAGTAGCGACGGCACAGGGCGTTCCTTGATGCCATGAAAGACAATGGTTTCCGATGAGCGATGCAGATGGATGACATCGCCGCGCACATCGCCACCTTCAATGGAAGCTGGAACCATGTCCTGGCCGTCTGGCCCGACAAGGCCGAAGGCGATCGGAATATGCATCGGCTTCTTGACCGATTGCCCCGGCGTGGCTCCAAGCGACTGCGAAAGTTCAATCGTGTAGGTTTCCTTTGCCGCATCATAGGCGAAGGCGGCTTCTACCTTCGGCGTTCCCGCCTGATCGTACCAGAGAGCGAATTGTGAAAAGTCCTGGCCGGAAACATCAGCGAAAACCTTGACGAAATCCTCGATGGTCGCAGCGTCCCCGTCATGACGCTCGAAATAGAGGTCCATGCCTTTGCGGAAGAGATCGGGTCCGATGATCGTGCGGATCATGCGCACCACTTCCGAGCCTTTTTCATAGACGGTCGCCGTATAGAAATTGTTGATCTCGCGATATTCACGCGGGCGCACCGGATGGGCGAGCGGCCCCGCATCTTCGGGAAATTGCTGCGCTTTCAGAATCTTCACTTCGGTAATGCGCTTGACCGGGCGCGAACGCTCGTCAGCGGAAAACTCGTGATCGCGATAGACCGTCAGGCCTTCCTTGAGGCACAGCTGGAACCAGTCGCGGCAGGTGATGCGATTTCCGGTCCAGTTATGGAAATATTCGTGCGCGATGACCGCCTCGATACCTGCATAGTCGATGTCGGTTGCTGTCTCTGGATCGGCCAGCACATATTTGTCATTGAAGACGTTGAGCCCCTTGTTCTCCATTGCGCCCATGTTGAAATCGGACACGGCAACGATGTTGAAGACATCGAGATCATATTCTCGACCGAATTTCTCCTCGTCCCAGCGCATGGAGCGTTTCAATGCATCCATCGCATAGACTGCGCGGCTTTCCTTGCCATGTTCGACATAGATCGCCAGATCGACCGGTTTTCCCGACTGCGTGGTGAAGTGATCCTTCACGACGCCGAGCGATCCGGCAACGAGCGCGAAAAGATAGGAAGGTTTCGGGTGCGGATCGTGCCAGACGGCGAAATGCCTGTCGGGCTTGCCTTCGACCGATCCGCCATCGACCGGATTGCCGTTGGACAGAAGAATTGGAGCGGCTTGCCTGTCAGCGTCGATGCGGACCGTATAGACTGACAGCACATCCGGGCGGTCGTAATAATAGGTGATGCGGCGGAAGCCTTCGGCTTCGCACTGGGTGCAATAGACACCGCTTGAGCGATAAAGGCCGGACAGCTGGCGGTTTGTCGTTGGGTTGATTTCCGTCACGATTTCAAGCGTGAAGCGATTTCCTTCCGGCAGGTCGCTGATTTCCAGCTGGTCGGGCGTTGCAACATAGCTGTTATCGGCGAGCGGCTTGCCATCAATGGCGATGCTGACGAGTTTCAGTTCGTCGCCATCCAGCACCAGAGGCGTACCGGCGGGGGTGTCGTCGCGGCGCTCGATCGTGAGGGTCGCACGGACGATGGTTTTTTCCGGTTCCAGTGAGAAATCCAGTTTCGTCTCGGGTATGGCGTAAGGGGTCGGACGGTAATATTCGAGACGAAATGTCTGGCCGGTTTCAGTACGCATAGCGAAACTCTCTCCCTGAACTCACGTTGAACTCACGATGCTGGATTCGTACCCGGAATTGCTGCCGAGGGAAACTTAATTCCAGAACAACCAACCGGGCTTTGCAGCAGGATGGATGTTTTACCAAATATTTTTCGACTTGACCTTTGAGCTACTGGTGCTGTGTCACAAACAGGAATAAGAAAGACGGGCACGCGAATATTTCGGGTGTAGCTGCGCATCATATTTTAAGGAATTGCGTTGTGAACGCTCATGCGAGCGCGCCTGTCGAGGCTGCCCATCTTGAAACGAACCCGATGCTTGGCATCGGTCTCAAAATCGCTTCCGTTGCCGTTTTCGTCGCCATGTCCACCTTGCTGAAGGCGACTGATGGCGTGCCGGTCGGACAGTTGATCTTCTTCCGGTCGTTCTTCGCTATCTTCGCGATATTGCTCTATCTCGCTTGGCGCGGGCAACTTTCGGGCGTATTCCGCACGCAGAACGGTTTCAGCCATTTCTGGCGCGGGCTGGTCGGCGTCTGTTCCATGTCGATGAGCTTTTTCGCTCTGACCAAGTTGCCGTTGCCGGAAGCAATCGCCATCAATTACGCTTCGCCGCTGATCAGCGTCATTCTTGGCGCGGTCGTCCTGCACGAAGTGGTGCGGCTTTATCGCTGGAGCGCGGTGCTCATCGGGCTCGGCGGGGTAACGTTCATCATATGGCCGCGGCTGACGGTGTTCTCTGGCGGCGATATAGGGTTTGAAGAGGCCATCGGTGCCCTTGCCGCCCTCGGTGGAGCGGTCATGTCCGCGGTAGCCATGATGCTTGTGCGCCATCTCGTGCAGACAGAACGCACATCGACCATCGTGATCTATTTTTCCATATCGGCGAGCGTCATCTCCCTGGCGAGCTTTCCATTCGGCTGGATCGTACCCAGCTGGCCGCAGCTTGCCATGCTGATAGGGGCCGGTTTTGCCGGTGGGGTCGGGCAGATCCTTCTGACGGAATGTTATCGCCACGCGCCCATGTCGACCATTGCCCCTTTCGAATACACATCGATGCTGCTGGGGCTTGCCATCGGGTTCCTGCTGTTCGGCGATATCCCGACCTTGGAAATGCTGGCAGGCAGCGCCATCGTCATGGCGGCTGGCGGTTTCATCATCTATCGCGAGCACAAGCTTTCCATAGCGCCGCACAAGGTGAATGCGCCGCAAACGCAGTAAATCAACTCTGGCCAGGTGCGCCTTCTGCGCGAGGGTCGAGCTGCATGGTCTCCGGCGTGGACTGGCCGTCCGGCGTATGGAACTTGTACTCGGTCTTCTGGTCGCTGATGGCCGGACGCTCGAAGCGGCGGATGCGCCAGAACGCGTGCAGGCCATATAAAGCGTAAGCGATAGCCATGGTCACGAAGAAGCCGGAAGCGCCAATCAGATCCATCAACGGGCCGGAAAGCGCGGGGCCGATGACACTGCCCACCCCGTAGATGATCAGCAATCCACCGGAAACCTTCACGAATTCGCTGGCGTCTGCATAGTCGTTGGCATGGGCGACGTTCAGGCTGTAGATCGGATAAATCACCGAACCGAACAGAAACATCATGATGTAGAGCGCTGTGGGCGAAGTGGGATGGAACAGCACCATCACCAACGACAGGACAAAGCCGATGATCCCGGCTATCACCATCACATAGCGACGGTCCACGAAGTCTGATCCCCGGCCAAGCGGATACTGGAAGATCGCACCGCCGATCATCGCGCAGGCAAGCATGGTCGCAATGCCGAAGGTGGAAAGGCCATTCATCTCGCCGTAGATCGCGGCGAGGAAATTCCACGTGCCCGCAACGATACCGGCGATCAGCGAGCCCACAGCAGCAGCGGGCGACCGCCGGTAAAGCCCCTTGAGGTCGAGCGAAACCTGCGTCAGCGGATTGGGCGATTGCGCGCTTGAAAGGGCGGTCGGAAGCAGCGCGCTGGCATAGATGATGGCGCAGATGATGAAGAGCGTCTGGGTTCCTGCGTCGCCGAACGGCAGGATATACTGCCCGCAGAGCAGGCCGAGCATCGTGATGATCATATAGATCGAGAAGATGCGGCCGCGCGATTCATTGGTCACGCGCTCGTTCAGCCAGCTTTCGATAATCATGTAGCTGCCCGCGAGTGAAAAGCCGGCAACGCCGCGGAAGATCATCCATGCGACGGGGTTGACGAGCAGTGCGTGCAAGAGAAGCGCCATCGAAAGCAGTGTCAGCAGCGCGGAGAAAACCCGTACGTGCCCCACGCGCCGCACCAGATGCGGTACCACGATGCAGCCAATCGTGAAAGCGAAGGAGTAGCTCGTGCCCATCCAGCCGATGGTCGTGGTCGACCAACCTTCCATGCCGCCGCGCAAAGGCAGAAGAATGCCCGCAAGGCCACCTGCAAGCAGCATGAGAAAGGTGCTTGCAAGCAAAGCGGCTATGGGCAGGAGCTGGCCAGCCATGAAAAACTCCACTCGAGCATTTCCAGCAAAAGTGCGAAGCGGCTTTGCGTCGGACAATGCATAAAACAAACGGATAGAGCGCATTCCGCTCTATGAACCAGAATTTAGGGCTACATGTCGCCGATAGGCGCTTTGGCAAGCGGCGGAATAGACCATGTTTGCGGCATGTTGGTGACAATGCCGCCCGGGTCCTTGCCGATGCCACTGAAATATCCGGTTTTCAACTCGTCAATTCAGCCAATTTCAGCTTCACGGCCAGAAAATCACGCCAGGCGAAACGTTTCTGCGCCGGAGTGCGCAGAAGATAAGCCGGATGCAGCGTCGGCATGACGGGGATTTCGATGCCGGATGGTGTCCGATGAATCTTCCAGTTGCCGCGCAGCCGCAGGATGCCTTCCGTCGCACCGGTGAGCGCCTTGCCCGCCGGTCCGCCCAGCGCAACCAGAACCTTGGGCGCGGCAAGCTCGATCTGCCTTTCAATGAAAGGCCGGCAAAGCTCTGTTTCAAGCGGCGTCGGTGTACGATTACCCGGCGGACGCCACGGGATCGTGTTGGCGATATAGACGCTTTCCCGCTTCAGGCCGATGGATTCGATCATGCGATTGAGAAGCTGGCCGGATTTTCCGACGAAGGGCAACCCCTCCATATCCTCATCCCGTCCGGGCGCTTCGCCGATGAACATGATGTCGGAGGATGGATCGCCATCGGCAAAGCAAAGGTTCTTCGCCGTGAATTTCAGATTGCAGCCATCGAATGCCGCAAGCTTTTCCCGCAGTTCGTCCAGCGTTGAAGCCTGCGCCGCCGCTTCGCGCGCAAGTGCAATCTGCGCCGTATCGGGAAGATCGGCCGCAGCTTGAACAGGTCTGCTGGTAGGAGCAGGCGCTGGTGCGGGGCGGGGCTGCTGCCGGGGGCGTTCAGGCGGGCTTGGCGTCTGCATGGCGGGCTGGGCCGGGGCAGGGCGTTGCGGCTCGGCAAACCGGTCTATCGGCGTTTCGGAAAGCGGCATGTCGACGCCCGCTTCTGCATAGAAGCGTAGCAAACCTTCAATATCCAGCGTTTCGCGATTTTCAGCCATTATCTACCTCACCTTTGAGGTGGCGAATTTTGCAGGTGAATGCAATAGCCCTGTTCAGATTTTGGGGGTGTTTGGCCCATTAGTTCCGGTTCGTACCCTGTTTCCTGCGCGGGCTTGACCAGAACCCTCAATATGACATGAAGCTATGCTTCCCTACCGTTCGGACAAATGCTCATCGTAGCTTCTTGAATGGAATAGATTTGACGTTTACGTTAAGGTAAATATATTTGAGGACGTAAGACGCCCGTTTTGGACAATTGGACGCATTTGCGACAGTCTCCAACTCTGCGACAGGGTAAGGCGGAATACGGGGAAACGGCAGGTCTTTCGTGTGCCGCCAGTGCTGACGGGCAGTCGGTTCATGGATATTCGCGATCAGATCATGCACAAAAACAATTGGATGTGTCGTCTGGGCTATCTTAGTGAGAAGACGATATTACACCGGACGGAGGGATGAATGTCTGAAGCCCCAGAATATGCAAATCAGGAGCTTCCCGAACGCGAGAGCATGGAGTTCGACGTTGTGATCGTCGGCGCAGGCCCGGCGGGCCTTGCTGCGGCAATCCGTTTGAAACAGGCGAATCCGGAGCTTTCCGTCGTTGTCCTCGAAAAGGGCGGGGAAGTCGGCGCGCATATTCTTTCCGGCGCTGTCGTCGATCCCGTGGGTATCGACCAGCTTCTGCCGGGCTGGCGCGAGGAGGAGGGACATCCGTTCAAGACGCCGGTGACGGCTGATCATTTCCTCGTTCTGGGGCCTGCTGGTTCGGTGCGCCTGCCGAATTTTGCCATGCCGCCTTTGATGAACAATCACGGCAATTACATCGTGTCGCTCGGCAATGTCTGCCGCTGGCTTGGCACGAAAGCCGAAGAACTGGGCGTGGAAATCTATCCGGGCTTTGCGGCAACCGAAGTGCTTTATAATGATGAAGGCGCGGTCATCGGCGTCGCCACGGGCGATATGGGCGTTGAACGCGACGGAACGCACGGGCCGAACTATACGCGCGGTATGGCGCTGCTCGGTAAATATACGCTGGTCGGCGAGGGCGCACGCGGTTCGCTTGCCAAGCAGCTGATCTCGAAGTTCAAGCTCGACGAAGGTCGCGAACCGGCCAAATACGGTATCGGTCTCAAGGAACTGTGGCAGGTCGACCCTTCCAGGCACAAGCCAGGTCTGGTCCAACACTCCTTCGGCTGGCCGCTCGACATGAAGACCGGCGGCGGCTCGTTCCTTTATCATCTGGAAGACAACATGGTTGCGGTCGGCTTCGTGCTGCACCTCAACTACAAAAACCCGTATCTGTCGCCATTTGAGGAATTCCAACGCTTCAAGACGCATCCGGCTATTCGCGACGTATTCGAGGGCGGCAAGCGTCTTTCCTACGGTGCACGTGCGATTACCGAAGGCGGTTTCCAGTCGGTGCCGAAGCTTTCGTTCCCGGGCGGTGCGCTCATCGGCTGCTCGGCTGGTCTGGTCAACGTGCCGCGCATCAAGGGCAGCCACAATGCCGTTCTGTCGGGCATTCTCGCCGCCGACAAGATCGCAGAGGCGATTGCAGCGGGCCGCGCCAATGACGAGCCGGTGGAGATCGAAAACAACTGGCGTTCGAGCCTGATCGGCAAGGATCTGAAGCGCGTGCGCAACGTCAAGCCGTTGTGGTCGAAGTTCGGCACGATTGTGGGCGTAGCGCTCGGCGGTCTCGACATGTGGACCAACCAGCTGTTCGGCTTCTCCATCTTCGGGACGCTGAAACACGGCAAGACCGATGCGCAGTCGCTGGAACCGGCCGCAAAGCACACGAAGATCGACTATCCGAAACCGGACGGTGTTCTGACGTTCGACCGGCTGTCGTCGGTGTTCCTGTCGAACACGAACCATGATGAGAACGAGCCTGTGCATCTCCAGGTCGCTGACATGAAACTGCAACAGACTTCGGAGCACGATGTTTTTGCAGGTCCGTCGACACGCTACTGCCCTGCGGGCGTCTACGAGTGGGTGGATGCGGACGGTAACGCCGCTGCCGATCCGCAGGCAAAGGACGTGCGGTTCGTCATCAACGCGCAGAACTGCGTGCACTGCAAGACATGCGACATCAAGGACCCGAACCAGAACATCAACTGGGTGCCGCCACAAGGCGGCGAAGGACCCGTTTACGTAAACATGTGATGTTTGCGGAAACGGCGTCCGTTTCGTCCGCCGTCCGAGCATTTCCAGCAAAAGTGGGCACCGGTTTTGCGTTTCGGAAATGCGTCTAAGGGAGTGTCGGCGAAGGACCCGTTTACGTGAACATGTAAAAGAAAAAGGCGGTCCCCGACCGCCTTTTTTATTGCAGCATCACGGACTGCGTTTCCGGTTCTTCTTCATCGGGTCGGACAGGCGGCGGAACGGAAAACTCGAGCCGCACCGGCAGGTGATCGGAGCCGGCGTCTTCGCGGGCTGAGACCTTCGCCCCTCCGATTTCGGGGCTTACAAGTATCTGATCAATCGGCAGGCCGATATAAGGCGACAGTGAAACCGGCAGCAGATGTGTCATCCACGTGCCGCCGATACCGGTCAAATGGCGGGTTGCGGAGGCGTACTCGACCCGGCGAACGGCATTGCTCCACGGAGCCGCATTGAAATCGCCGGCAATGATCACTGGACCGTTCAGCTTCTGCAATTCCGGTTCAATATAGCGGAGCTGATGCGGTTGCCATCGTGGCCATGGCCATGAAAAGTGAATGGCGGCCACATGCACGGTGGTTCCGCCGAAGTTGATCGGCGCGATGGCCAGCAAGCCGTCACCGACGCAGGCCGTCTGCGCCTCTTCGCTGAAAGGCCGCTTGGACAGGATTCCCACGCCCCATGTGTTGGGGTCGTCAGCACAATTAAGATGGTAGGGATAAGAGCCCTGGAGGATGGTGAGCCATTTCGTCCATTGGTCGCTCGCTTCCTCATAGGTGATGACGTCGGGCTTCTCCCGCGCGATCATTTGGAGAATGCGTTTCGGCTCAGGATTGTCTTCGCGCAGATTGATCTGGACGAGGCTATAGCGCGCGCCAGCCTGTTCGTCTGCCTGTGCGCCGGTGGATCCGCTGAGGAAATCGCGTGCCGCACCGATAGTCGTGCTGAGAGCCATGACCGCAAAAAGCAGGAGCATAGCCGCTTCACGCCGCATCCTGGTGAAAAGCAAGGGCAAGGTCAGCACTGCCAGCAGGACGGCGATATGGGCTCTGAAGTGCGAGAAAGAATCGAGAGCCGGATGCACTGCCCCCAGAAATCCAAGCACGAGCGGGACAGACAGCGCAACGGCAGCCAGCAGCAACAGGAATGAAAGGTTTTCACGGCTTTTCGACATGAAAATTCCCATAGGTGTCGATTGCGGCGTGATGATGAAGGTGAGGGCATTAAGGCGGTAGGGGAATAAGGCAGTATGTTAAGAGCGCTAACTCGCATACTGCCCTACTGCCCTATTGCCTTACTCACCTATTCCCTGCCTCACTGGAAAGCCGTTTCATAGAAGCTGCGTAGCTTGCGGGAGTGCAGCCGCTCATCCGGCATGGCCGCAATCTTTTCCATCGCCCGGATGCCGATGCGCAGATGCTGCGCCACTTGCCGCTTGTAGAATTCGGTCGCCATGCCCGGCAGTTTCAATTCGCCATGCAATGGCTTGTCGGAAACACAAAGCAGGGTGCCGTAAGGCACGCGGAAGCGGAACCCGTTCGCGGCAATCGTGGCAGACTCCATATCGAGTGCGACGGCGCGCGCTTGCGAAAGGCGCTGTACCGGGCCGCGCTGGTCGCGCAGTTCCCAGTTGCGATTGTCGATGGTCGCGACCGTGCCGGTGCGCATGATCTGTTTGAGGTCATAGCCTTGCAGGCCGGTGATTTCCTCGACGGCTTCTTCAAGTGCGACCTGAATTTCCGCAAGCGCCGGCAAAGGCACCCAGACCGGGAGGTCATCGTCCAGAACATGGTCTTCACGCATGTAGGCGTGCGCCAGAACATAGTCGCCGAGCTGCTGGCTGTTGCGCAGTCCTGCGCAGTGACCGAGCATCAGCCAGGCGTGCGGGCGAAGCACCGCGATATGATCGGTAATGGTTTTGGCATTGGACGGGCCGACACCGATATTGACCATGGTGATGCCCGAATGGTCTGCCCGCTGCAGATGATATGCGGGCATTTGGGGCAGGCGCTGGAGCGGATTGCCGTTGGTGGGCGCGGTTTCTCCCGCCAGCGTGACGATGTTGCCCGGCTCCACGAACCGTTCGTAACCGCCGCCGCCCTCTGCCATCAATTCGCGGGCATAGGCGCAGAACTCGTCCATATAGAACTGGTAGTTGGTGAAAAGCACGAAGTTCTGGAAATGCGCGGGGCTTGTCGCCGTATAATGCGCCAGCCGATGCAGCGAATAATCGACGCGCTGGGCGGTGAATGGCGCAAGCGGCATCGGTTCGCCCGGTGCGGGCTCGAAGTCAGCATTGACGATCTTGTCATCCGTTGCAGCCAGATCGGGTACGTCGAACAGATCACGCAGCGGATGCGTGAAAGCGCTCGCGACAGATGCCTCGACATAGGTGCCTTCCTTGAAGGCGAAATGGATCGGAATTGGCGTCGAGGATTCCTTCACCATCACGGTCACACCGTGATTGCGCATCAGAAGGCGAATCTGCTCGTTCAGATAATGATCGAACAGATCGGGGCGCGTGATATTTGCGGAATAATCCCCCGGCGTCGAGACGTGCCCATAAGCCAGCCGCGAATCTACGTGCGCGAAGCTGGATGTCGACAGACATATTTCCGGATAATAGGCGCGGTAACGCTGCGCCGGAACCTCGCCGCGCGCAACCTTCTCGAACGCATCGCGCAGGAAGGCCGTGTTGCGATCATAGAGTTTCTGCAGGGCGGCAACCGCCGCACCGGCATCGGTGAAAACCTCCGGGTCAACCGTCGGCGGTGTTTTGATCTCGGTCAGAAATGGATGTTCGATTCGCTGTGTCATGGCCTGGTGTCGTGATCTCGAAGTTCGCTTGTGTTTCGATATCGTCGTCGCAACCGAACTTCGAGATCGAAACGACACTAGGAAACCACGCTGCTAGTATCCCTTTGCTTCTGAAATTTGCATCTCGCTGGATATATCAGCCCAATGCAAATTTCAGAATCAGGACGCCAGTATAGCAAAGTCTACGACCATGACATGACCCAGTTTATGCGGCGCGCTGCAGGCTTACGTAAAGTACGAGGCCGATGCCGCTCATCTGGGAATGCTGACCGATCTGCGTATAGGCGAAGGTGGCTGCCGGACCCGTGAAAATGGCCGTGAAAAGGAAAACACGAAGCGCGATTGCGGCGATGGCCCGGGTTCGCCTCATTGCCGTTCTCCGGCGTGCTTCTGGGTGAATACGGCGACAGGCCCGATCACCGGCTGGTCCCGATACACATTGTATCGCTGGTCGACGAAAATGCTGGCGACAGCCGCAAAGCCAGCGATCATCAGGCAGACAATTGTTAAACGACGAAGCATACCACTGACCCCAAAGCCGTTCTGATTTCCGTTCTCCCTTGCCAATTTAGCGATCACGCCTGAACCGCCCCTGAGAGCGTCGTTCATGCGGCGTTCAAAAATATTGATGTTCCGTTTATTGCGGCACCGGGCTCTTGTGCCTGTTCGAAAGGGTCTTATGTTTCCCATCATTGGAATGCGGGACCGTGTCCCGCGCAACTTCAGGATCAGCGGGAGAGAGCCCATGGCCCAACAGACCAAGCCCATCGAATTGTACTACTGGCCCACGCCGAATGGCTTCAAGATCAGCATCATGCTGGAAGAATTGGGCGTTCCCTATGAGGTTAAATATGTCAACATCGGCAAAGGCGATCAGTTTCAGCCCGACTTTTTGAAGATTGCTCCGAACAATCGCATGCCCGCCATCATCGACCCCGAAGGTCCGGGCGGCGAACCGATTTCGGTTTTCGAGTCCGGTGCAATCCTGCAATATCTCGGGCGCAAATTCGGCAAGTTCTATCCCACTGACGAGCGCAAGCGCGTGGCCGTCGATGAATGGCTGATGTGGCAGATGGGCGGCCTTGGCCCGATGTCGGGGCAGGCGGGGCATTTCCGTATCTACGCGCCGGAAAAAGTTCAGTACGGGATCGACCGCTATACCAACGAAGTCAATCGCCTTTATGGTGTGCTGAACAGGCAGCTGGAAGGCAAGGAATATATCGCGGGCGAATATTCGATTGCCGACATGGCCTCGCTAGGCTGGATCAACGCCTACAAGAACTATGACCAGAACCTTGATGATTTCCCGAACCTGAAGCGCTGGCATGAGACGATGAACGCTCGTCCCGCAGTGCAGCGCGGCCTGCTTGTGGGAAAAGAGGAGCGGGAGAAATCCAATCTGGCAACCGACAAGGAAGCCCAGAAAATTCTCTTCGGCCAGAAGGCACGCTGAGGCGGACATAGAAAGGGCGGCCCCGGGCCGCCCTTTTCGATTCCGATGCCGCCATTACTGGCGCGTGAGGCTCTCGCTCTTGCAGATCAGGCCGCCCATCACGCAGCCGGAAAGTGAGAGCGTGTTGCCTTTGACACTGGCCTTGCCGGTATAGGTCTTGCCTTCGTCGAGCTTGTTGACTTCACCCTTGTAGCTGCCCCCGGTGCCGGACATCGTGCCGATGGACTTGCCCTTGTACTCGCCCGTCTGCACCGTACCGCAAAACTTGTTGGCGCCGCAGGATGCATAGCTGATGACCGTACCGTTGGGGCGCTTCCACGTGCCGACAATTCCTTCCTCGGCAAGGGCAGGAGCGGCAAAAGTGGCTGCAAGCGTCATTCCAAGAATAAATGTGCGGATCATTCGTTCCTCCCAAGTCGCCGCTGGCCCGGCATTGCCGGTTGCAGCGATGAAACCGCTGTTCTGCGCTCTGAGGTTTGAAACAGAAGCCTCCTCGACCACCTGCCAAACTTACGCAAACGTAAACGTAATATAGTTTTTGACCGAGCGGAAGAGGATAGTTGCGCCTGCAAATCATCCGTGAAACAGCCTGCTTCTATACGGATGGCTGCGTTTGAATGCTGTCTATAGTTAGCAACTGGTTTCGTTCGACGAAGAGCATTTGAATCGAATTTTGCAAAATCCAGCAATCGGCGGCACTTGCATGTTTAACAAAATCCCAAGTTTACCCCTTGTTCGGATTTTGTTGGTCGCTCGTTAAGCATCCGATTTAACGTGCATTTCAACCCTTTCCCGTAGATTTGAGAGCATGAACGGAACGACAGAGACGGCAGTTTCAAAGCAATGAAATCAAGCTTTGAAAAAAAGACCGGACGGTTCTCGGGATTTAACAGGGACAAAAGAAAATGGCACAGTTTCAGAGCTTTACGAATAGGAACAGCGCAGTTGCACAGGATCGCATTCTTCTGGAAATGGGCATGAAATACGCTATCGGCCGTGATTGCGAGATCGACGTTGTGGAAGCCCACAAGTGGCTGAATATCGCCGCCATCCGCGGTAGCGAAAAAGCCGCCCGCATGCGCAACCAGGTAGCGGCTACGATGAGCAAGGGCGAACTGGCTGCAGCCCTGCGTGGCGCGCGCGAGTGGATGACCACCCACTGACGAGTTATCTTTTGTGACAAAAGCCGCCTTTCGGGCGGCTTTTTGTTGTTCAGCTTATGCCGAGATATCTACCGGGCTTGTGGTTAATCGCGATAATGAGGTTCATCGCAATGGCGCCGATCAGCGAAAGCAACATATTTTCCCACGGAATAAAGAACAGCGATGCCAGCATGATCACGCCATCGAGGCCGAGCTGAAACCAGCCTGCTCTTATCCCATAAGTATCCTGCAGATAGAGCGCGAGAATATTGACGCCGCCGACGCCGGAACGATGCCGGAATAGCGCCAGCACGCCCATGCCAATCAGCGTGCCGCCCATGAGTGCCGCGAAAAGCGGATGGACGCTTGAGAAATCGACGCTGAGCGGCATCAACCGGGCAAAGCCCGACATCATCGCCACCGCGACGAAAGTTCTGATGGTGAACGCCCAGCCCATCCGCCGCACGGCGAAATAATAGAACGGCAGATTGATCAGGAAATAAAGCAATCCGAATTCTGCGCCCGTCGCATACTGGATGAGGAGTGCAATGCCGGCGGTGCTGCCGGTCATCAGCCTGGCCTGGCTGTAAAGTGTAATGCCGAGCGCGATGAAGGATGAGCCGATCAGCATCGCCATCGCATCTTCATAGAGACGGTGGCGGTCGGGCGCGGCGGATTTTGACGCATCGATGAGCGGGGCGGCGTTATCAGCGATATCGGCCACGGGTAAACTCCAGAACAGCTAAAAGCCGGCAGGCCGGCAAAAAGATTACGGTGCCGGAAAGAAATCCGGTGTGGCATGCATTCGCGCTGTGCAGATGGCGAGGCCGTGGCACGCAGCGTAAAGTCTTGGGAGACGGCCAAATATAACAGTCGCCTCGGCCCTTCGCACCGCTTGAAATATTGTTATTTCGCGGTCGACTTTGTGGATTTGTCGCTATCGGAAGGGGGGATTGTTTTATTTTATTTCGCGCTTCACCCGCGACAGAAAGCGTTCCACTTCACGCGGGTTGCGCAAATGGTGCTTGACGAGGTGCGGGGGCGCCTTGTCCAGAAAGGCGAGCGCACGAATGCGCCCGTTCTTGCGATAGCCCGCCACCCATTTCAGGAAGTCCCAGTCGAAACGCTCCACGCAGTCTTTCGCCATATCCGGACGGGAGCGGCCATAGTGCTTTAGCGTCCTTTTCACGACTCGCCATAGCCGCCGTCCGGTCGATATATCGAGAAAAATGAGCATATCCGCTCGTGAGGCTCGATAATCCATAGTTTCGCTATGATTGCCTTCGAATATCCAAGCATCCTGATCTGTCGCTTCGATGGTGAGGCGACCGATCTCGTCACGCGGTCGCATCACCCAGCCGGGCTGCCAATAGAGGGTATCGATATGAACGACCGGCAAGCCGGTAATGTCGCCAAGCGCACGCGCAAGGCTTGATTTTCCGGAACCGGCACCGCCAATGATCATGATCCGCTTCGTCACCTGTCTCGTTCCCGGATTTTAACTCTGTTCGAATAAAAATCGGACATGAGGAGCGAAGTACTATAATTTTACTTCATGGCACCCGAATGACCATAACAAGCAAAGAAAGTCCGTTAGAAAATTTGTATTGGAGTTGAAGGTAATATTGCCCAGATGATTGACAGTCAACTTTGCGAGGCGCAATGTTGACGTATAAGCGGAACGGGTCAGAGCAACGACGACGTCTGCCGTTTTTCTATATTAGCAAGATCGCAAGGCATGAAACATGCCGGGTGATTGCAAGAGCTGCATTCGACAGGAGTGACAAGATGTCTATTCGATCCATCACAGCTATGGCCGGCACAGCCATTATCATGAGTGCCGCCGCATTCGCTTTTTCTTCGCCAGCCAATGCGCTGACGATGAAGGAATGTAGCGCAAAGTATCAATCGGCCAAGGATGCCGGTACGCTTGGCAACATGAAATGGAACGATTTCCGCAAGGCTCAGTGCGGTGACGACGCGGATGCCGCCGCAGCTCCGGCTGCGCCCGCAGCTGCTGCTCCGACCAAAAAGGCCGCCGCTGCACCTGCAGCAGACGATAGCGCCAAGGGCCTGACGATGAAGCAGTGCAGTGCCAAGTATCAGGCAGCGAAGGACGCCGGCACGGACAATGGCGCGAAGTGGAACGATTTCCGCAAGGCCGAGTGCGGCCCGGGCGCCGATCCGGTTGCGCTCAGCACGGACGGTAATTCCGAACCCGCGGCGCCGACGGTTGCTGCGCCGAAGGGCGTAAAGTTCCCGACCGCCGTATCGGCGAAGTATTCCAGTGAATCCGCTGGCAAGGCTCGTATGCACACCTGCCTCGAACAGTACCACGCTTTGAAGGACGCCAATGCGCTGGGCGGCCTGAAGTGGGTGCAGAAGGGCGGCGGTTATTACAGCCTCTGCAATGCACGCCTGAAGGGTAACTCCTGATTTGTTCGACGCATGAGAACGAGAAGGGGCCTTTCGGCCCCTTTTTATTTGGTTCTTGAGAACCAACCCGCGACTGCGACGATGAGCCAGCCAAGAATCATCAATGATCCACCAGTCGGTGCGGCCATGGGAAAAAGCCGGTCGCCCGTCATGTCGCGCATGAAGAGGTCGCCGCAGAACAAGGCGAGGCCGAGAGCGAGCAATGCCCCGCCCAGATAAGCGACGCGGCTTCCCGGTACAATCAGCGACAGCGCGAGGAAGGCAGGCGCATGGCCGAGAAGCAGCGGAGCAATGTTGCCCAGATGGTTCTCTCCTCCGTGGGCAGCTCCCGCATAAGCGGCAATCGCAAATGCGCCGCACGAGCCCGCAAGCGTGTTGAAAAGAATATTCTGAGGCCAGCTATCGGATCGTTTCTGCAATTTGACCTCCACCGTTCAGGCAGTTTCGCGAATGTCTGCGTGCTTGCGGGCATCTTCCAAAGCTGCGGGAAGGGCAGCCTCGAAAAGATCGAGCTGCTCTTCAACGCCGACACTCACGCGAATGCAGCGTTCCAGAACCGGAGCTCCGGGTTTGCGGACAAAAATGTCCCGCGCAATGAGCCCGTTGAGAACTGCCGTGGCAAACGCTCCATCCCTGCCGCAATCGATGGCGACAAAATTGGTGGCGGATGGAATGGCTGAAAGGCCATTGGCCTCGGCGATTTTAGCGATACGGTCCCGCCCGGCCTGTATTCTCGCAACCACGGCGTTCAGGTAGGCCTGGTCCTTGAGGGCAGCTATAGCTGCCGCCTGTGCAAGCCGGTTCACCGCGAAATGATCGCGAATCTTATCGAAGGATTTGATGGCTTCGGCACTGCCCACAACATAGCCGCACCGAATTCCGGCAAGGCCATAGGCTTTGGAGAAGGTGCGCATACGAAGGACGTTCTGGCGGTCGGTTTCGAAGGGCGGGAAAGCGGATGCAGGCCCTGTTTCACAATAGGCCTCATCGAGAATGAGCAGCGTGCTTTCCGGCACACGCTCGATGAAGGACTGGATATCCGAACCCTCATGCCAGGTCCCCATCGGGTTATCAGGGTTGGCGAGATACAAAATCGCTGCATCTTGCTTGCGCGCCGCATCAAGCAGGCCATTGAGGTCGGACTTGTCAGCGATATAGGGAACGGTGACCAGTTTGCCGCCATAACCGGCAACGTGGTAGTTGAAAGTCGGGTAGCCACCAAGCGAGTTGATGACCCTGTCGCCGTCCCGAACATATTGTCTGACCACAAGGCCAAGCAAAGCATCGACACCGGCTCCCGGCATGATATTTTCGGGCTTTACGCCGTGATGTGCCGCAATTGCGTGACGCAGCTCATAATTTTCAGGATCGCCGTACTTCCAGATCTCGCCTGCTTCGGCTTGAATAGCTTCGAGGACAGAAGGTGCAGGCCCAAAACTGCTCTCATTCGCGCCGATCCGCGCTTTGAATGGCTTTCCACGCTGCAACTCAAGCGTCTCGGGACCGGTAAATGGAACGGTAGACGGCAGGTTTGCAACGAGCGGTGTAAGGCGAGGCGATCCCATGACGATTTCCAGTCGATTCTCAGTCCTGTAAATGCGGACAAGTCGAGCGACCGATAATGCTGTCAGTCACCGCGCCTGTTCCGGTGAGAAAGGCATAGCAACTTGTATTGGCCGGTGCCATCACAATGATTCTGCGTCGGCTGAATAATCAAGCAACGATCAGGCTGGCAGACGTTCAACTGAGTTGAACTCCGGATCCACCCAAACTGAATGATCTGGACGCAGGTCCGAATATGGGCATCGCCATTATCACTGCCGCACCAACCCAGTTGGCCGTCAAATCCCCCACAGTGTTGAAGTCGCACCGGACGCATTTTGATCAGTTCGACGGAATGAATTCCAGCCGATAGCCGTCTCACATCTTCCGAAAACCGTTTCGCAGCTTTCCAAGGTGTTTCAATGGACTTCGAGCACTTTCACGCATGAATCGAGATCATGTGTCGCCAAATGCGCATAACGCATGGTCATCTGCAGAGTCTGATGGCCCAGCCACATCTGAACGCGACGGATATCGATCCCGCCCCGGACCAGACGGGAGGCACAGGTATGACGCAGAATATGCGGAACGACCTGATCGTCGGTGCCCAGCCCAACCTCCATCTTTGCCTCATTCCAGATCTGGCGGAACCGGACTTGATTGAGCATCGAGAAGGGACCTTTGAGCTTCTCATGCGGGATATGTGCTGCTTTTCGTGCACGCCGGGTGAGGGGGACAGTGCGACTACGATTCGACTTGGTGAGCCAGAATGTAACCCGCTGATCCTGAACATCGTTCCAGGTAACGCCGATCGCTTCACCCAGACGGCAACCCGTGTCGACAAGGAACAGGGAAAGCCGGTAGCTATCTTCGCAGCGCGATTTGATCGCGGCGAACAGGCGCTTTTCTTCCTCATATTCAAGGAATCGAATGCGTCCGACTCGCTCTTTCTGCCGGACGAACTCCGGTAAATTGAAGATATCTCCCATCTTGTGCGCCTTTCGCAGCAGCTTGCTCAGCGCAGCCATCTTTCTATTGATGGTTGCATTGCTGTTGCCGCGCTCACGGAGCGAACCGATAACGGAGTCAAGCATTTCCTGATCGAAACCTGAAAAGCGCTCGCCTTTCAGAATCTCGTCAATTTCGCCGAGAAACGACTTCACATTATACTTGTGCGACCCGTCATCCCACAGGATGTTGATGTATTTCCCCGTCAGTTCCGCCACCGAAAATTGTTCGACAAGCCGGTGGTTCGGACTTTTGCTGGATGTGTACTTTAAGTTGTAGTCGACTATCGGCGTAAACTTGTCGCCCATGTCGATCTTCGTTTCCCCAACGACGATCATTGCACGCCCCCCATAGCTTTATGAGACGCACAATTAATGAAATAATTCTCAGAGCACAAGATAAGTGAGCTAACTTTATGCGGAGACATGCTCGGACCTTTCTAAAAGACCGTGTTTGCCCCCAGCTTTGTGTCGTCCCCCGTCACTCCCCTCGGTTTTCGATCCTTTTCGAAATCCCCATCTCTAAGGGATCAAATTCACGCATTCGTGAGCATCGTTTCAAATGAATGTGCGCCAACGGTTTCCCGTTGGCGCTTTTCGCCTAAGCGTCGATCTGATTAGAACGAGCGCTGGAAGCGGACCATGCCCTGCCAAGCGTCTTCGCCCTTGAGGACCGAGTTCTTGTCTTCCCACTTGGTGTAGGAAACTTCTGGCGTGATGGTGAAGCCAGGAACCAGTTCGTAAGCAACGTTTGCGGTCGCGGCGAAGGTTTCAGAGTCGTCGTAAGCGAGCTGCAGGTTGAAGGTAGCCTTTTCGGTTGCCTTGTAAGCAGCGCCACCCCAGATAGCCCAGTCACCGCCCCACGTGCCGTAGAAGCTATTGATCTGGCGGATACCGCGGTCACGACCATTGGCGTCCGTGTAGACGTACTGATAGGTATCGTCGTTGGACTTGTAACCACCCATCACCCAGACCGAGAACTGATCGGTAACGTTGATGTCAGCGCGGATCTTACCAGCCCACTCCTCGTTGTAGGCGTCGTAAGCCGCAACACCAACGATCGAGCCCCAGCCGCCAGCATACTTCAGACCACCCACAACGTGTGGCATGTAGTCATCGATCTTGCCGGAGATGGTGTATTCTGCACCAGTATTCACGTCGCGATACGTGCCGGTGTCAACGTCAACAGTGTTGCCCTGTTCGAGCGACAGGATGGCCGAGAAGCCGTTGCCGCCGGTGAAGGTGTAGCTGATCAAGCCGGTGCGGTAGCCGCCAGCGAGGATCACGTCGTCGTTGATGACGTTGCCGAGGTAACCTGGGAAGGTCACGAAGGCCGATTCATCGAGACCGACGCGCAGGCCGCCGAGCTGGATGTAGCCGAAGCGCAGGGTGCCGGTCGAGCCAGAGTCAGCGCCGTCAGCCCATTGGAAACGCATTTCGGAGTAGGTCTTGAGGGTGCCGAGTTCGGTTTCCGAAGCCGTCGAAACCCTGAGGGCGAAACGAGCGAGCTTGGACCAAGTGTCACGGTCGGTATCGACGTCGCCGTTACGATCAGCGAAACCGCGGCCGTAAACATTGTCACCGCCGGTTGCATCGTAACGAACATAGCCATGGATACGCAGGCAGGTTTCGGTGCCTGGGATGTAGAAGTAGCCGGCGCCGTAAGCATCGCAGACGCGGACATATTCAACGGCTTCTGGCTCTGGCGCGACGATTGCGTCGGCAGCCTGAGCGCCGGAAGCTGCAACCAGAGCTGCAGCGGAGCCAAGGAGAAGGCTCTTGATGTTCATTTCTGACCTCCAGTCAAGAATCGGAGGTTTTGAAAATAAACTATATATTTCAATCGGTTGCCAGATTTCGGAATCCGAAGCGCAAAAAGTCAGGAAATTGGGGTCCAGTCGGTGGCGTGGCTGATATGGTGCGAAAAGGCACATAATCGCACGCCAAGAAGCGAATTAGGGTCTGATCTTGTGAGGGAATGTGCTTGGAGCAACTGGCGGAGAGGATGGGATTCGAACCCACGAGACCCTTATGAGGTCTACTCCCTTAGCAGGGGAGCGCCTTCGACCACTCGGCCACCTCTCCGGTAAGGGCGAGATAGCCGGTACGCTTTGTCATTTCAAGCGAATTGCGCGCCAACTGGCAAAATTTCCTGCGAATTATCGCTCTTTATATATACGCGATCAGGAATGTGCATGGAATCATTGGCTTTCGTCTGGCCCGGCGGTGTCGTTTTGCGGCGCATAAGAAGGAGAGATTCGCCCTGGTTTCGACCATTGTGGCGACCCATGACGATAGTCTGACATATTCTCCGCCTTTAACGCCATAAGTCGTGGATTCGCTTCCCCGAAGTGCGGCTGATGCCAAAAAACGCGTGTTTTCAAGCGTTAAGACCCGTTAATTCCCATTTACTCATGTTAATAAACCCTAAACCTCCTGCCCGGAAACGGGCAATTTCGTGTCTTTTCTGCAACAGAGCTCCCTCATAGAAGCACCAGAAAGGTTGGGAGAGTGCATTCGATGTTGAAACGAGAAAGCGGGCGAGTATCTTCACATCCAGAAGAAGGAGCGCTTCGGGGTGACTTTTTCAAAAGGGGATGGGGACAGGTTGTCCTTCAGCCAAATCAGAATGCCCAGACCCATTTTTAACTTTGACTGGAGGTCAGAAATGAACATCAAGAGCCTTCTCCTTGGCTCCGCTGCAGCTCTGGTTGCAGCTTCCGGCGCTCAGGCTGCCGACGCGATTGTAGCACCAGAACCAGAAGCTGTTGAATATGTCCGCGTTTGCGACGCATACGGCGCTGGCTACTTCTACATCCCAGGCACCGAAACCTGCCTGCGTATTCATGGCTACGTTCGTTACGACGCCAAGGGCGGCGACCGCGTTTACGCACGTGGCGCAGGTTCCTTTGATGAGCTTGGCCGCTATCGCATTGGCGACCTTGACCGCGACACCTGGGGCAAGAATGCCCGTGCAACGGTTCGCTTCTCGACCGCTTCGGAAACCGAACTCGGCACTCTGAAGACGTTCACTGAGCTGCGTTACAACTGGAACGGCGGCAGCGACGGTGCAGAAACGCACGATGGCACGTCTAACGAAAACAGCTCGCTCCGTTACGCTTACATCCAGCTCGGCGGCTTCCGCGTTGGTCTTGATGAATCGGCTTTCGTGACCTTCCCTGGTTACCTCGGCAACGTCATCAACGACGACGTGATCGCAGCTGGCGGCTACCGCACCAACCTCATCAGCTACACCTTCACCGGCGGCAACGGCTTCTCGGCCATCCTGTCGCTCGAAGAAGGCGGCAATGGCGACTCTGACGTAGACGTCACCATCAAGGACTACATGCCGCACGTTGTTGGCGGTCTGAAGTACGCTGGCGGCTGGGGTTCCATCGCAGCTGTTGCAGCTTACGACGCTCGTAACGAAGAATGGGCTGGTAAGGTCCGCGCTGACGTAAACGTTACCGACCGTTTCTCGGTCTGGGTAATGGGTGGATACAAGTCTAACGACGACACCTATGAATACGTTTACACGGATGCCAATGGTCGTGATCGCGGTATCCGCCTTTATGACAGCTTCTACGGCACCTGGGGCGGCGATTGGGCCGTTTGGGGCGGCGCAGCGTTCAAGGCAACCGAAAAGGCTACCTTCAACGTTCAGCTCGCTTACGAAGATGCAGAAACCTTCGCAGCAACCGCAAACGTTGCTTACGAACTGGTTCCTGGCTTCACCATCACCCCGGAAGTTTCCTACACCAAGTGGAACGACAAGAACTCCGTCCTCAAGGGCGAAGACGCTTGGCAGGGCATGGTTCGCTTCCAGCGCTCGTTCTAATCCTTCGGGATTGTTCAAAAAGAACCCGGCAGCATCGCTGCCGGGTTTTTTGTTTTTCGATTTTCGACGTTGTGATCTTGCTTTCACCGAAAACTCGGTCTTTGTACGGATAAGAAGACGATACGTGTTTCGTCGCTTCACCTCCCATCATTTCCAGCGTGGAGACGCCGCGATATGTTCAAATGGTTTTGGCCCGGCATAACATGGACCGCAGCGCTGACAGCGCTTGCGCTCTGGTTCGGGGCCGATCGGGTCGAGACGGATATTGCGACGCGGACCGGCGAAGCGCTTGCTCCATTCGTGTGGACGGGCTTCGATGTGGATGGCCGCGATGTGACGCTGAAGGGCATTGCCCCCGATCCAGCGGCGCAATCTGCCGCGCAGGATGCGCTGGCAAAGGTATGGGGGATTCGCGAGATCACAGATCTGACGAGTGTATTGCCGCTCGTGTCGCCCTATGCATTGCAGATAAGGAAGAGTGCTGACGGAATAGTCCTGTCCGGTTCAGTTCCG
Organism: Brucella sp. RRSP16; assembly: GCF_052246815.1. Taxonomy (NCBI): domain Bacteria; kingdom Pseudomonadati; phylum Pseudomonadota; class Alphaproteobacteria; order Hyphomicrobiales; family Brucellaceae; genus Brucella; species Brucella sp. RRSP16. The sequence goes on along the minus strand of NZ_JBQQAM010000008.1, from coordinate 172,984 downwards.
GATAATGATGTCAGAGACCGAATCATGACTGCCGCCGAAAGAGCGGCTCCGGGCATTCCGCTTGATGATCAAATGGCAGTGGGCCGCGGCAGCCCACCGAACTTCGCTGATTCGGTGGAGTTTGCCTTGCAACTTCTGTCGGGATTGCGGGAAGGGGAGATCGGGATTTCTGATCGCAATATTTCGATCAAGGGCAGCGCAGCAGACACGGCGAGCTATCAAAAGCTCCAGGCCCGATTGAATTCGCCGCTCCCTTTCGGCCTGACGGCCGGACAGGTGGAGATTGGCGAAGCCGAGCTTCGGCAGTGAGGCAGGCTGATCCGATTTGGAGTTCATCTCCGCCAGTTTTCTGTTCGGAATTGACAGCCCGCCTGTTCGGGCCTTTCCTTTCGCACTATGAATAGGCATAGCGGAGCATATGTTCCGTTTCCGGAATAGAAAGCGGACCTGACAATGCTTTATTTAGCTGTATCGTTTTGGCCGGTTCTCGTCATGTCGGTCCTGATCGGCGCGGTCGTGGGCTGGCTGACCGGTTCGAAGTAATGGTTGCAAATTTGGGGCAGGGAAAATTGACGGTGACTATGTTCGCCGGGCTTGAGTAATTTGGAGTACGAGGAAACCATATGCCGTTGCTGATTGTTCAACTGGCTGTTCTTGTTGCCGTCGCTTTTATTATCGGGTGCCTTCTGGGCCGCTTCGTGAGGCGGAGAAATGCTGCTGTCCCCGATCGCGAACGCACGATCATTGCCGCAGCACGTGCGACATTGCCAGTCGATGAGAAGCCGGAAACGCCCAAGGAAGCTGCAGCACCGGCTGAAGCCGAAGAGCCCAAGGCTGCAACACAGCCTAGCGAACCGGAGACGATTCCGGTCAAAGCCGTACCCGAGGCAGAAGTCGTTGGAAGTTGGCCCTTGGAGGCCGAAAGCCCTGACGCAGATGCGGAACCGGTTCTCGATCCGGGCCGTCCAGAGCTTCTTGAAGCTGCGCGTCGTGGAAAAGCCGACGATCTGACCGTCATAAAAGGTATCGGCAAGGCTGTTCAGGATTTGCTCAACGGTATCGGCGTATTTCACTATGACCAGATTGCCAGCTGGAACGATGAAGAATCGCGCTGGATTGAGCGAAATATTGGTTTCCCGCGCCGCGTGGAGCGCGAGGATTGGATCGGGCAAGCTGCGAAACTGGCAAATGCAGCGAACAAAGCCAGCGCCAAGCAGGCGGACAAGCCCCGTAAGGCGGCGGCCAAAACCAAGCCGCGACGGACAAAAAAAGCAGGCGAGTAGCCTGCTTTTTCTTTGTCTTGTATTTTCGCTTGGAGCATTTCCAGCAAAAGTGTGAAACGGTTTTGCGTTGGATAATGCGATAAAGTAAATAGTTAGAGCGGTTCAGGCGCTTCTGTTAAACAGGAACCACTCTAACGGCGACCGTGGATCAGGTCAGCCTGAATATCGGCGCTGCCCGTCAGGCGAGCCTTATATACCTCGTAGTTTTCCATCACGCGCTGAACATAGTTCCGCGTTTCCGAATAGGGAATGCGCTCGATCCAGTCCACGACCTGATCGATAGACTTCCCACGCGGATCGCCGTATTTTTCGACCCATTCCGATGCGCGCCTGGGGCCGGCATTGTAACCGGCGAAGGTGAGCACATAGGAACCGTTGAAACGGTCGAGCTGTTCTCCGAGGAAGTGGGCGCCAAGCGTCGCGTTGTAGCCTGCATCCGTCGTGAGACGCGGCGCGGAGAAGCTCATGCCGTTACGGGTCGCCACGCTTTTCGCTGTTGCGGGCATCAATTGCAGGAGGCCGCGTGCACCGGCCTTTGAAACGGCACCGACGTTGAATTCGCTTTCCTGTCGCGCGATTGCATAGGCGAGCGCCTTGCCGGACCCACTTATATTGGCGGTAGCAGGAATTGCACCGAGCGGATGTGACAGAGCGCCGACATCGAGACCACGCAACGCAGCGGTTTTGCCGACGCGCAGCGCCAGATAATGATTTTCGTTGCGTTCGGCCATGACCGCTAGCAGGGCCAGTTCGCCCACACTGTCGAGTTCCTGCGAAAGCTGGTTATAGAGCGCGGTTGCACGATTACTATAGCCGACCTGTTCCAGCCGCTTGATTGCCTGCACAGCAGGGCGACCGGCAAAGCGCGTACGATCCGCGTCGGTCGGTTTCGGATAAATGAGTTCGGGTGCCTTTTCGTTCAGCTTGGCTGCTGAAAGCTGTCCGTAGAAGGTCGTGCCGAAATGAGCGGAGCGACGATAAAAGTCCCGCGCATCGCCGCCACTGCCCGCCTCAGCCGACCGACCGAGCCAGTAGAATGCCCGTGAGGCGGAAATGGGACGCGAGGAAATTTCCGCGATCCTTGCGAAATGCGGTGCAGCCGTCTTTGGCTGGTTCAGGGCGCGGAGCGCATACCACCCGGCATGAAATTCAGCTTCTGCCGCCATTGTCGGGGATTCGGCTGCGTGAGTCGAAACCACCTTGTAGGCGAGTTGCGGCTTGCCCTGATCAAGCAGTTCCCGCGACAGGATACGCCGCTCCACCCACCAGGCATCCGGATCGACCAGTGCCGAGGCCTGACGCGGCGCTTTCAGCATGAGGTCCGTTGCTTCGTTGTAGCGTTCGGCGCGACGCAAATAACGAATCTTCAGGAACTGGTAGGCGGCATTGCCCTGCCAGCTGCGGTCGACATCCGCTATCGCCTCGGCGGCGTTCGGAGATTTTTGTGCAACTGCCGCAAAGGCGTTGTAGAGCGATTGAGCCTGCGCCGGACCTGCAAGCAATTTTGCCGATTGCATGCGGTCATTATAGAGAGAGCGCAGAATACGGCGCTGATGGTCCTCACGGGTCAGGACGCCCGAGAACTCTTTCAGGATCTTTTGCTCGTCATCGGCAGAAAGGCGCTGCGTAGCCCACCATGGTGAAAGCAACTCACGCGCTTTGCCAGCATTGCCGGAGCCGACATAGGCGCGGGCGAGTACGATCATGCCTTCGGTCGTTTGTGGGCGCCTGTTGCCAAACGTGGCGATGACCGTGGCGGGAGCAGGATTTTCCTTGAAGAGGGCCCGTTCCGAATTGCTGCGCAGAGCCGACATTCCCGGCCAGCCGCGAAGATCCGTCGCTGCGGCAGCAATTTCCGCACTCGGCACACCGTCGAGGCCCGAAGTCGCAATCGCCCAGGTCAGGATCTGGCGGTCGAGCGACCCATGCGGCATGGCGTTGCGAAACGCGATCGCACTTGCTGCATCACGAGAAGAAAGAGCATCGAGCCCGCTTTTCAGCGTTCCGCCGATGGTGGCCGGATTTTCTACGCGGCCGACCGCCGATGTCACAAGCGGGTCGGGCGTAGCCGGACGGGGTTTCGGCGTCACCAGATTCATCGGCGACTGATGTGTCGCGGTCGGCGCAAACGGGCGCGCGAGCGGGGTTGGAATATCCGACGGCAGCGACGATTGCGCGAGCGAAATCATCGGCTGCAAGGCAGCCGCAACAAAGCAACTCGCGAGGAGTGCTCTTTTCTTTAGGGATATCGCTGCGGCTTCTTTTGACATTGGCTAACTAGAACAAAGACTTGGTTGATGCGCAATATGTTGTTGAAATCAGGCTTTTCTTAGCCGGGCTTTTTGCCGCCGATTTCTCCTTCGAGGTTAGGCTCAAGGAATGAATCTATCCTTAACAAAGTGTTATCTGCGAGCTCTGCCTGACACAGCTACTCCGTGACGTTTGATGTTCCTTTAAACAATCCCGGTGTATCATCGGCAGTGCACGGAACCGGCAACAAATTTTGCCGCAAAACTGCCGCATTGCGCCTGTTTTGCCAGCATACCCCGCTTGCTCCACTCGTGCTGCAAGACTATTGTGCAACGCCTCGACCCGGTCACATGCCCAAGATGACTGGGGAATGAGGTCCCGTCTTTCTTTTTTCAGGAGTTCACTAATGCTGAAGGGCTCAATTACCGCGCTTGTCACGCCATTCGATTCCGAAGGAGCGTTCGACGAGAAAGCCTTTCGCGCATTTGTAAACTGGCAGATCGAAGAAGGTACCAAAGGACTGGTTCCGGTCGGCACGACCGGCGAAACGCCGACTCTTTCGCATGACGAGCACAAGCGCGTCATCGAGGTTTGCATCGAAGTTGCGGCTGGCCGCGTTCCGGTCATTGCCGGTGCCGGTTCCAACAATACGGTGGAAGCGATCGAACTGGCGCAGCACGCCGAAAAGGCCGGTGCCGATGCCGTTCTCGTCGTCACGCCTTATTACAACAAGCCGAACCAGCGTGGCCTTTACGAACATTTCTCGCGCGTGGCCCGCTCGATCTCTATTCCACTCATCATCTACAACATTCCGGGTCGTTCGGTCATCGACATGACGCCCGAAACGATGGGCGCCCTTGTTCGCGACCACAAGAACATCGTGGGCGTCAAGGATGCCACCGGCAAGATCGAGCGCGTTTCGGAACAGCGCGCAGCCTGCGGCAAGGACTTCATCCAGCTTTCCGGTGAAGACGCCACTGCGCTCGGCTTCAACGCCCATGGTGGGGTAGGGTGCATTTCGGTGACGTCCAATATCGCGCCGCGTCTTTGCGCCGAATTCCAGGATGCATGTCAGGCGGGCGATTTCGCCAGGGCGCTTGAATTGCAGGATCGCCTCATGCCGTTGCACAAGGCGCTCTTCATCGAGCCGAATCCGTCGGGTCCGAAATATGCCCTGTCGCGACTTGGCCGCGTGGAAAATGCACTGCGTTCGCCGATGGTGACGGTTGAAGCCGCGACGGCAGAGAAGATCGATCAGGCCATGAAACATGCGGGTCTGATCAACTGACCTGCAAACTTTGCCGCTTGCGCTGATTTTTACGCTCCCGTAGCTTCGGGAGCGTTTTCATTTCAGGCATTGCACATTATATGGTGCCATCATGAACAAGCCTAAGAATTCTCCCGTGCGCAAGATCATCGCGGAAAACCGCAAGGCGCGCTTCAATTTTGAAATCCTCGATACGCTCGAAGCCGGTCTCGTTTTGACAGGCACCGAGGTTAAGTCGTTGCGCGCCAATCAGTCCAACATAGCGGAAAGCTATGCGAGCTTTGAAAATGGCGAGTTCTGGCTCATCAATTCCTATATTCCGGAATATACGCAGGGCAATCGCTTCAACCATGAGCCGCGGCGCCTGCGCAAGCTGCTCATCAGCAAGCGTGAAATGTCCCGCCTGTTCAATTCCGTGTCCCGGGAAGGGATGACCGTGGTGCCGTTGAAGCTCTACTTCAATGATCGTGGCCGCGCGAAGCTGGAACTGGCGCTGGCGCGAGGCAAGAAGACTCACGACAAGCGCGAGACCGAAAAGAAGCGCGACTGGAATCGCGAAAAGGCTCGCTTGCTGCGGGACCGCGGTTGAGCACCGGGATGTAGAAAGAGCGCCTCAGGCGCTCTTTTGATTCAGATAATCACGCACATTCCGGAACACGGTGCGGAACATGGCATCCGTCAGTCGCCCGGTATTCGTATTATAGCGTGAGCAGTGATAGCTGGAAAAAATACGCAAGGTGCCAATGTCGCTTGCCCTGTCGTGGCCGAAGGGGTGCCGCGCAACCGGCGCGCCGAGTGCACGAACGGTCGATTGATGCGCGATCGTTCCCAGCGTAACGACGGCTTGCAGATTGGGAAACCGGGTCAGCATCGGCGACAGGAACTGACGGCAATTATTGATCTCGGAGCCGATTGGCTTGTTTTCCGGCGGGACGCAGCGTACCGCGTTGACGATGCTGGCATCCAGCAGCCGCAGGCTGTCGTCCGGACGTGCATCGAACTTGCCGGTCGCAAATCCGAATTCGCACAGAGTGCTATAGAGAAGATCGCCGGCATAATCGCCGGTAAAGGGACGCCCGGTCCGGTTGGCGCCGCGCAGGCCCGGTGCCAGACCCACAATCAGGAGCCGGACATCGGCGTCATCTGCCGGAAGAAATGGAGGAACCGGGGCGTTGTGCCACGACGGCTCCTTGCGCCGCCATTCTTGCAGAAAGGCGTGCAGCCGCGGGCAGATGTGACAGTTGGGAGATGGTTCGGAAATCATGCCCTTGCATGAACCGGCTCGACGGTGGCGTCAATAGCTCTCGTCGAGATCATCATCCTGACGGCGCGGCGGACGTTCTGATGGATCGCGGCCGATCTCGGCCTTGAGCGAGACCAGATCGATGAAATGATCGGCTTGGCGGCGCAGCTCATCCGAAATCATGGCTGGCTGGGTGGTGAGGGTCGAGACGACCGAAACCTTGCGGCCCTTGCGCTGAAGAGCTTCAGCGAGCGACCGGAAATCGCCATCGCCAGAGAAAATAACGAAATGGTCAACTGTATCGGTAAGCTGCATGGCATCAACCGTCAGTTCGATATCCATGTTGCCCTTCACCTTGCGGCGTCCGGTGGAATCGGTGAATTCCTTGGCAGCCTTGGTGACGACCTTGTAGCCATTGTAATCCAGCCAGTCGATCAGCGGGCGGATCGAGGAATATTCCTGATCTTCAACAAGGGCAGTGTAATAATAAGCGCGGAGCAGATAGCCACGCTTTTGAAACGCTTTCAAAAGCTTCCGATAATCAATATCGAACCCCAAGGTCTTGGAGGCGGCGTATAAATTGGCGCCATCAATAAAAAGCGCAATCTTTTCACGAGAATCGAACATCGTGCAATATATCCACTCTACGGCCGGACGGGAGTGGACCGGCGACCGCTTATTCAGTTTGTTTTCTAAACGGCGGGTGGTATCGAAATTTACCAGTGCGTTTATTGCCTTCTAAGGACATATCACAGAAAAACAAGCAACCATTGGTTGTTATTTGCCCCCACTAAATTACCAGTAAGGGAGTCTTGTCTCAGTAATCGCGTTCGAGATTATAAAATATTGTGCCGTTTTGACGCGCCGCCGTGTTTTATGAGGCGAATCCATGAAATTGACGTTGTTTTGGCAGATTTCAATGCGGCGATGCACGAGCAATTCCGCTTTTGCTTGTAATTTGGCTCCACACGCGTTATGTGGGGAAAAATCCATTAAAGTTCGAGAAATGAAAGGGACCGCGCATGGCCCGCGTCACTGTTGAGGACTGCGTAGATAAGGTCGAGAACCGTTTTGAGCTGGTTCTGCTGGCTGGTCACCGTGCTCGCCAGATTTCCCAGGGTGCACAGATCACCATCGACCGCGACAACGACAAGAATCCCGTCGTTGCCCTGCGCGAAATCGCCGACGAAACCCTGTCGCCGGACGATCTGAAGGAAGACCTTATCCACTCGCTGCAGAAGCATGTGGAAGTCGATGAGCCGGAAGCGGCTGCACCTGCACAAATCGCCTCTTCGTCTGAAGACGTCGCGGAAGGCATTGCAGAAGCCGCTGAGGAAGATGTGGTTGCTTTCGACCGCATGTCGGAAGAAGAACTGCTCGCTGGCATCGAAGGCCTCGTTGCGCCTGAGAAGAACGACGATTTCTGATCGTCCTCTGGGTTAATTCTTTTTGCATGCGCTGCGACTTTCCGGTCGTGGCGCATGTTTTTATGCGCCGGTGACAACCTGAACTATCGGTTGCGATTTTCGGAAAGGCGGGCGCGCAGCTTCGGTGGGTGGAGGCATCCTTTGTGCGTCGAGTGGACGCGCACCCCTTTAATGACGAGCCATTTCCGCCGGAAATTAATATTGTTGGCAGAAAATCAAACCTGAATGTCGAGAATTGTTCGATTTTCGGCGATTTTGGGTCAGAATGCCCGATATGTTGCCGCGTATGCATGCAAGTATCGGTTTCCAAAGGGAGTTTTCGTAGATGATGCGCCAATATGAGCTTGTGGAGCGTGTACAGCGATACAAGCCTGACGTGAATGAGGCGCTTCTTAATAAGGCATATGTCTATGCCATGCAAAAGCATGGCAGTCAGAAACGTGCTTCCGGCGATCCCTATTTTTCCCATCCTCTCGAAGTCGCCGCGATCCTCACCGATATGCATCTCGACGAAGCGACGATTGCGATCGCCCTTCTGCATGATACGATTGAAGACACGACGGCAACCCGACAGGAAATCGACCAGCTTTTCGGCCCCGAAATCGGCAAGCTTGTTGAAGGGCTGACCAAGCTCAAGAAGCTCGACCTCGTTTCAAAGAAGGCTGTGCAGGCGGAAAACCTCCGCAAGCTGCTTCTGGCGATTTCCGAAGATGTGCGCGTGCTTCTCGTCAAGCTGGCGGATCGTCTGCACAATATGCGCACGCTAGGCGTTATGCGGGAAGACAAGCGCCTGCGCATCGCCGAGGAAACGATGGATATCTATGCGCCGCTTGCTGGCCGCATGGGTATGCAGGACATGCGCGAAGAGCTTGAGGAACTTGCTTTCCGCTACATCAACCCGGATGCGTGGCGCGCGGTCACGGATCGTCTGGCAGAACTTCTGGAAAAGAATCGCGGCCTTCTGCAGAAGATCGAGAAGGACCTGTCCGAGATTTTCGAGAAACACGGCATCAAGGCCAGTGTGAAGAGCCGCCAGAAAAAGCCCTGGTCCGTCTTCCGCAAGATGGAAACAAAGGGGCTGTCGTTCGAGCAGCTTTCCGACATTTTCGGCTTCCGTGTCATGGTGGATACGGTGCAGGATTGTTATCGGGCGCTTGGTCTTATCCATACGACATGGTCGATGGTTCCGGGCCGGTTCAAGGATTATATCTCCACGCCAAAGCAGAACGATTACCGGTCGATCCACACCACTATCATCGGTCCGTCGCGCCAACGTGTCGAGTTGCAGATTCGCACGCGCGAAATGGATGAGATTGCTGAATTTGGTGTCGCCGCCCACTCGATCTACAAGGATCGCGGCAGCGCGAACAATCCGCACAAGATCTCCACCGAGACCAATGCTTATGCATGGTTGCGCCAGACCATCGAGCAGCTTTCCGAAGGCGACAATCCGGAAGAATTTCTCGAACATACCAAGCTTGAGCTTTTTCAGGATCAGGTCTTCTGCTTCACGCCCAAAGGCCGTCTCATCGCCTTGCCGCGCGGCGCGACCCCAATCGATTTCGCCTATGCCGTTCATACCGATATTGGCGACAGCTGCGTCGGGGCGAAGGTCAATGGCCGCATCATGCCGCTGATGACGGAGCTGAAGAACGGTGACGAAGTGGATATCATCCGTTCCAAGGCACAGGTTCCTCCTGCGGCCTGGGAATCGCTTGTCGCGACCGGCAAGGCGCGCGCCGCCATCCGCCGTGCAACGCGCTCGGCAGTCCGCAAGCAATATTCGGGACTGGGCATGCGCATTCTCGAACGCGCTTTCGAGCGGGCCGGAAAGCCATTCAGCAAGGATATCCTGAAGCCGGGGCTGCCCCGTCTGGCGCGCAAGGATGTCGAGGACGTGCTGGCCGCAGTCGGCCGCGGTGAACTGCCGTCGACCGATGTCGTCAAGGCTGTTTATCCCGACTATCAGGATACCCGCGTGACCTCCCAGAACAACCCGGCGAAGACCGGCGAGAAGGGCTGGTTCAACATCCAGAACGCAGCCGGCATGATATTCAAGGTGCCGGAGGGCAGTGAGGACGCGACAAAGTCCGATGCCGACACCGCGCCGAAACCGGGGAAAAAGGCATTGCCGATTCGCGGCACCAATTCGGACCTGCCGGTGCGCTTTGCCCCCGAGGGCGCCGTGCCCGGCGACCGTATCGTCGGTATTCTTCAGCCGGGCGCCGGCATCACGATCTATCCGATCCAGTCACCCGCGCTGACAGCCTATGACGATCAGCCGGAGCGCTGGATCGATGTGCGCTGGGACATTGATGAGCAGATGAGCGAGCGTTTCCCTGCGCGTGTCAGCGTGTCGGCCATCAACTCGCCGGGCTCGCTGGCCGAGATTGCGCAGATCGTGGCGGCCAACGACGCGAATATTCACAATCTTTCCATGGTGCGCACCGCACCGGATTTCACCGAGATGATTATCGATGTCGAGGTTTGGGACCTCAAGCATCTCAACCGTATCATTTCCCAATTGAAAGAAAGCGCGAGCGTCAGCGGCGCGAAACGCGTGAACGGATAGGACTAAGATGAACACCGAAGATGTGCTTGCCGTCTTCCGCGAAGCGGGAGCGATCCTTGAAGGCCACTTTATTCTCACATCGGGCCTGCGCAGCCCTGTTTTTCTTCAAAAGGCGCGCGTTTTCATGCACGCCGACAAGACGGAAAAGCTCTGCAAGGCACTGGCGGCAAAGATCGGGGCGGCAAATCTCGGGGCCATCGATTACGTGGTCGGACCGGCGATTGGCGGCCTGATTCCTTCCTATGAGACCTCGCGTCATCTGCGCGTCCCGTCGATCTGGGTGGAGCGCGAGAACGGGGTGTTCCGCCTGCGACGTTTCGATGTGCCCAAAGGCGCGCGCGTCGTCATCGTGGAAGATATCGTCACGACGGGGCTTTCCATTCGCGAAACCATAGACTGCATGAAGCACCTCGGTATCGAAGTCGTGGCTGCGGCCTGCATCGTCGACCGCTCGGCGGGGAAGGCCGATGTCGGCACGAGGTTGATTTCTCTGGCCGAATATGAAGTTCCAGCCTATCCTGCGGATAAATTGCCGCCGGAGCTTGCTGCAATACCGGCTGTGAAGCCCGGTAGCCGCAACATTTAAGCAGGCCAGCCGACGGCTTTCCACACGCTGCAGGGGAGGATACACCCCTGCGGCGAAATTCCGCTTTGCGGGACGCGTTCTAGTTACCTATTTAGGGTGTGTCGCGAAGACACACTTCCGGCCCCGTAAACAGGATTCCATCGTGAGTGTAGCGCCTATCATATTCGATCCCAGGTCGCCCTATCGTGCGCCATGTGGGGTATGCGTGGATTGCGGTGTTCGGCGGATGGCGGTTTGTGCTGCGCTGGACGATGGGGATCTCGGCGCTCTGGAAGCAATCATGACCTCCAAGCGGCTTGATGCCAATGAGCAGCTGGTGGAGGAGGGCGAGCCGAAGCGTCGTGTCTTCAGCCTGACTTCCGGCATGCTGCGCATCTATACGTCGCTTCCCGATGGGCGTCGGCAGATTGCGGGTTTCCTGTTCCCCGGCGATTATCTCGGTCTGGCTGACGACGAGACTTACTCCCAGTCGGTCGAGGCTGTGGTGCCCTCGGTCCTGTGCGCCTTTTCCACCAGGGAGATGGACGACCTGATGGAGCGCTTTCCCAGGCTGAAGGAGCGCCTGCATCAGATGACGCGGGCCGCGCTTCGCACCGCGCGCGACAACCAGCTGGTTCTCGGTCGCCTTGCGCCAGTGGAAAAGCTCGCGAGCTTCCTTCTGGTTCTTTCCGCCCGTGCGGAAAAGCGCGGTGAGAAGCCCAACCCCGTTCATCTTTCGATGAACCGTACCGACATTGCCGACTATCTCGGCCTGACGATCGAAACCGTCAGCCGCAGCTTCACAAAGCTGAAAACCCAGGGCCTGATTCAGTTGATAGACGCCAATACGGTGGAAATCCTGGCCCGCCGGTCGCTGGCGGCCGTTGCCGGAATGGACCCGGAGAGCCTTTAGGCTTTCCAGCAAAATTTCTGAAAAAATACTCTGATTTCGAGCCATCTCCGGGCCTATTTGCGTTGATTCAAATCAATGCGGAGTCCGGCGGAACAGCCTATTTCTGACCATGGAAGTTGACGCGGCCTTGAGGGTCGCGCCGTTCAGAATGGGGAAAAAAGGTGCTGTTGTGGCTGGGAATTGCAATATCGGCTGTCATGCATGCGGGCTTCCTTGCCGCATCATGCCGTCTTGCCCCGCAGAATGTCGCCCCGGTTCGGGTGTGCGTATCCCCGGACGGGCTTCGCCGGAGCGCTCAACGCTTAAGGTGGACGCGCTATGCATGAAGAAGCGATAAGACGCTACGCGGCGTTGGCGGTTCCCAGATATACATCCTTTCCAACGGCTGCGGATTTCATACCGGTAGGTGTCGAGACGACGCATCGCTGGCTGCGCCAGATCGGGCCGGAGGAAAGTGTCTCCCTTTACATCCATGTGCCTTATTGTCGGCAGTTGTGCCATTACTGCGGTTGCCACGCAAAAATGGCTGTCCGCAACGATGTGGTCGAGAATTTCTGTACCGCTCTGCTGAGCGAAATCGAGACCGTCAGCAAGAGCCTGACCGCGCGGCCAAACGTCGTCCATCTTCATTGGGGCGGGGGGACGCCCTCGATCTTGAACCCGCGCCAGTTTACCAGCATTCTGGCTGCACTGCGCGTTGCGTTCGACTTTTCGCCCGAGATGGAACATGCCATCGAGCTTGATCCGCGCACCGTCACGCCACAGCTCGCCCGTACGCTTTCGCTCATGGGCGTCAATCGCGCCAGCCTCGGCGTGCAGGATATCGACGCCGAGGTTCAGAAAGCCATCGGCCGCATCCAACCGATAGAGACGGTTGCCAAGGCAGCGAGTCTTCTGCGCGAAGTCGGCATCGATCGGCTCAACTTCGATCTCATCTATGGCCTGCCCTTGCAGACGGTGGAGACATTGCGCGAGACCTGCGAAAAGGTTGCCGCGCTCAAGCCTGATCGCGTTGCCTGCTACGGCTATGCGCATCTTCCGCAGCGCCGCGCCAATCAGCGCCTCATCGATGCGAGCCTCCTGCCGGATGCCGATGAACGCTTCGCGCAGGCGCGCGTCGTCGCGGAAAGCTTCATGGGTTTCGGTTATGAACCTGTGGGGATCGACCATTATGCATTGCCGGACGACAGCTTGGCCGTTGCCGCGCGCAACGGCACGCTGCACCGCAATTTCCAGGGCTATACGGATGATCGCTGCCAGACTTTGATCGGCCTGGGCCCGTCATCGATTTCGCAGTTCCCCGGCGGCTATGCCCAGAATATCTCGGACGTGACGCAATATTCAAAACGCGTCCAAGCGGGTGAACTTGCAACGGTTCGCGGTTATGCCATGCGCGACAGCGACCGTATCCGCGCCGGTATCATCACAGCGTTGATGTGCAATTTCCGGGTCGATCTGAACATGACCGCGCCGGGCGTGGAGTTTTCCGACGAAATGGCCCTGTTGCGCCCTCTGGTCGCCGACGGATTGGTGGAAATCCGTGGCGGGGTCATCAGCGCGACGAGCGACGGAAAGCCGCTGATCCGTCTGGTTGCTGCCGCTTTTGATGAATTTCGCAGGGAGACGATGCACGGCTTCAGTTTTGCCGTCTGAACTTGCGCTGGAACAAAGAGGTAGAGCGAAAGAAGCTCTATCAAAAGAATGCTGCTGCACCGGGCCGTCAAAAGGTCAGTGGCATGGGAGCACCGCCGTTGGGGGACGTGCGGTGCTCCACTGTTTAGAGCACAGCCCGGAAGCCGGATGGCTTTTGGGCTGTGCGTTTAGAGCGGTTCCTGTTCTAATAGAACCGCGGAACCGCTCTAACTATTTGTTTTATCGCATTATCCAACGCAAAACCGTTTCACACTTTTGCTGGAAATGCTCTAAGGATCAGGCTTTACGGTTCTTTTCCAGCTTTGGCAGGAAAATCGTCAGCAGCCCAAGCAGGGGCAGATACGAGCAAATGTTGTAAACATACTCGATGCCCTTCTGGTCAGCCACGACGCCGAGGACGGCGGCGGCAATACCGGCCATGCCGAATGCGAAACCGAAGAACAGGCCCGACACCATGCCGACGCGTCCCGGCAGCAATTCCTGTGCGAATACCACGATGGCCGGGAAAGCCGAGGCGAGGATCAGGCCGATGATGACCGTCAGGATAGCCGTCATTTCGAGGTTGGCATAGGGCAGGGCAAGCGTGAACGGCAGGACGCCGAGGATCGATGCCCAGATCACCTTGCGCGCACCGATCTTGTCACCGATGGGGCCGCCGATGATCGTTCCCGCGGCAACCGCGCCGAGGAACAGGAACAGCAGCAACTGCGATGACTGCACCGTCACGCCGAAGTGGCTGATGGTGTAGAAGGTGTAGTAGCTCGTCAGGCTGGCCATGTAGATGTACTTGGTGAAGACCAGCATCGCCAGAACGCCAACCGAGACGAGAACCTTGTTGCGCGGCAGCGGAAGGGTCTTGTCCGGCTTTGCCTTGCTGGCGTTGGCAATCCGGTAGCGATTGTACCAGTTGCTCACATACCAGAGCAGCATAATGCCGATCAGCGCGGCAACGGAGAACCAGGACACGCTGATCTGGCCGAACGGCAGAACGATGAACGCTGCCAGAAGAGGGCCGATCGACGAGCCGAAATTACCGCCCACCTGGAACAGGGACTGCGCAAAGCCATGTCGTCCACCCGAGGCGAGACGTGCCACACGGGCCGCTTCGGGATGGAAAACAGACGAGCCGAAGCCGACGAAGGCCGCACCCAGAAGCAGGATCGAATAATGATGCGCGGTCGCCAGAAAGACGAGGCCGACAAGCGTGCAACCCATGCCGAAGGGCAGGGAATAAGGCATCGGCTTGCGGTCGGTGTAGATACCCACCAGTGGCTGCAGGATCGATGCCGTCATCTGAAAGGTGAACGTCAGAAGTCCGATCTGCCAGAATGACAGGCTGTAATTGTCCTTCAGCATCGGATAGATGGCCGGAAGGAGCGACTGCATCATGTCGTTCAGGAAGTGGCCCATGCTAGTGGCCAGAATAATGGCGAGGACAGTATTGTCCGCGCCGCTGTTTGATGGCTGCTGTGCAGCACTCATGCTCATACTGCTACTCCGAAGATGGAAGTCAGTCTTCTGGTGTATTTCCTGCCGATACTATCTGACGACTGGAAACGAGACCTCAAGGAAATTGCGGGGTTTTGATGAGAAACCGGCGAAAATTTGCGAATTTGATGTCTGAACAGGCACGTATTCTGCTCAAACGTCAAATTCATTCCGCCAGCGAATGTCGCGACCCATTCTCAGCACGCTATTAATAGGACTATTGCCTCTCGCCCGCTTTCGTGATTTGGTCCAATAGTTTCGAGAGTGGGCCAAACAAGGGGCAGAGCTGCAATGAAACCGAAGTCGCCCCCGGGCCTGCTGCTTCCGGGAAGCGAGGAACTGCAGAAGTTCCACGAGCAGCGCATTGCCATGCTGGAAGGCATGAGCGGGCCAGTGATTGCCCTGCCGACGCGCTATCCCGATGGCTATTTCGTGCCGCGCCACCGTCACAGCCGGGCGCAGCTTCTTTGCGCTTCCCAGGGGGTGGTGCTGGTGACGACTGACGCCGGACGCTGGATGATCCCGAGCGATCACGCCATGTGGATACCGGCGGGTGTGGAGCATTCGGTCGAAATCCTCGGCGAAGTCTTCATGCGGTCGATCTATATCTGCGTCGATGCCGTGTCCGGTGTGCCGGATTATCTTCATGTGGTCGGGCTGACCGACCTGATGCGGTGCCTCATAACCGATGCAACGGCGCAGGACAGCACACCGGAACCGGACAGTCGCGATGCTCTGGTGATCGAGCTTATATTGCGGGACCTTCACACATTGCCGCAGCGCTCGTTGGGGCTGCCTTTTCCATCCGATCCGCGCTTGCAGAAACTATGCCGGGAATTCGTGAAAAAGCCTTCTTCACGCGCCACAATTGACGACTGGGCGGACAGAATGGCGATGAGCCGACGCTCGTTCACTCGGCATTTCCAGCGTGAAACCGGCGTAAGCCTTTCGGTCTGGCGTCAGCAGGCATGCCTTTTCGCTGCGGTCCCCCGCCTCACGGAAGGGGAAGCGGTGACGAGCGTGGCGCTGGATCTGGGATATGACAGCGTTTCCGCTTTCACGACGATGTTCCGCAGGATGCTCGGAGTTTCGCCGCGGTTCTATCTGCCGCGGCTGGATACTGTTCCGTTTGAACGCAGCGATAGCGTCGCGGCGGAATAATAACAATTGTCTCTGCGATTGGAGCGCATTAATAGGGCCACATGCTTTTTCAACGCCGTAATCCCCCGACCAGAAAAGAGCGCCTGAGGCTTCTGGTCTGGCCGCGCCGCTCCTTCTCCCGTTCCCTCCGGTACGGTGGCAAGCGGATTCTGCGCATCACTGCCTCGCCCCATGCCGTGGCCGCTGGCCTGGCAGTCGGCGTGTTCTCGGCCTTCACGCCTTTCTTCGGCTTCCATCTCATCATTGCAATCGTGCTGGCTTATGTCCTTGCCGGGAATATCGCGGCTGCGGCCCTTGGCACGACACTTGCCAACCCCCTGACGCTGCCGTTCATCTGGGGAAGCACGTTCGAGCTTGGCCGCTTCATCATGAATGGAAGCATCGACGATGCGCCGCCGATCCATCTGGGGCGGGCCCTGGAAACCATGCGTTTCGATGAAATCTGGACCCCGCTCCTGAAGCCCATGCTTTTCGGTTCCACCATTCTGGGTGCTGCATTCGCCGTCGTGGTCTATTTTGTCACCCGGTTTGCGGTTTCGGCTTTCCGCCGCCGCCGTATGGAGCGTCTTGCGGAAAAGCACCGCCTGCACCGCGTACAGGAGCCCCAGAAAGTATGATTGTCGGGATTGGCAGCGACCTCATCGATATTCGCCGTGTCGAAAGTGCGCTTGAACGGCATGGTGACCGTTTCCGCAACCGGGTCTTTACAGAGATCGAGCAGAAGAAATCGGATGGACGCAAGCAGCGCGCCGCATCTTATGCGAAGCGTTTCGCGGCGAAGGAAGCCTGCGCCAAGGCGCTGGGAACCGGCATAGCCCAGGGCGTGTTCTGGCGCGACATGGGCGTGGTCAACGCTCCTTCCGGAAAGCCCACGATGCATCTAACCGGCGGTGCGGCGAAACAGTTGCAAAAACTCTTGCCCGCTGGAACGCGCGCCGCCATACATCTGACAATTACCGATGATTTTCCTCTCGCTCAGGCCTTCGTTATCATCGAAGCCCTGCTTGAGACGGAATAATTGTGATTGTGACAGATAACTCCTGCTCATAATCGTGCGATAAACCCGCGTTCTGCGGGCGGCGTGATTGCGTCATCCATTCATAGTCGTTATTAGATCGCGTTATCGGAAGCGGAGATACAATGAGCGTGTCCAGCAAGAGTGAGACAAAAAAATCCGGCGGCCTTGGCGAAACCATCAGCGTTATCGTGCAGGCGCTGCTGCTGGCACTGGTCATCCGCACCCTTCTTTTCCAGCCTTTCAGCATACCGTCCGGCTCGATGCGCCCAACGCTTCTGGAAGGCGATTATCTGTTCGTGTCGAAATATGCCTATGGCTATTCGCGCTATTCGCTGCCGTTTGGACTGGACCTGTTTTCGGGCCGTATCTGGAGCACGGAGCCGAAGCGCGGCGACGTGGTGGTGTTCAAGCTGCCAAGCGACCCATCGGTCGATTATATCAAGCGCGTGATCGGCCTGCCGGGCGACCGCGTGCAGATGCGCGGCGGCGTGCTCTATATCAACGATCAGGCGGTCAAGCGCGAGCGGATCGGCACGATCGATAATCCCGATGTGACCGAGCAGAACCGTCCGGTCGATGTCTATCGGGAAACCCTGCCGGAAGGCGTGACCTATGATACGCTTGATCTCGCACCGAATTCCATCGGTGACGATACGCGCGTCTTTGAAGTTCCTGCCGGTCATTTCTTCATGATGGGCGACAACCGCGACAACTCGCTCGACAGCCGCTTCAGCGTTGGCTACGTGCCGTTTGAAAATCTTGTCGGACGCGCGAACATCATCTTCTTCTCCATCGCCGACAAGGCGAGTCCGCTTGAAATCTGGAAATGGCCGACTGAAGTACGCTTTGGCCGACTGTTCAGTTCAGTTGCAGGCACACCGCATACAGCCGTAACCGGAAACTGAAATGGCTTCGGCAAATCAGGCAGCAGCAATTCTGGAAGAGCGCACCGGACACCGTTTTCTCAACGTAAAGCGGCTGGATCGTGCGCTCACCCACTCAAGTGTGCAAGCGCCCTCGCGGGCAAATTATGAACGTCTCGAATTTCTCGGCGATCGCGTTCTGGGACTAACCGTCGCGGAAATGCTGTTCGACGAGTTTCCTGAAGCATCCGAAGGCGAATTGTCGGTTCGTCTCAATGCGCTGGTGAACGCGGAAACCTGTGCGGCGATTGCCGACGAGATCGGGCTTGCCGATCTCATCCATACGGGTTCCGATATAAAATCATTGAATGACAAACGCCTTTTGAATGTGCGCGCCGATGTCGTGGAGGCGCTGATCGCCACGATCTATCTGGATGGCGGACTGGACGCCGTGCGTCCCTTCGTCAAGCGCTTCTGGAAGAAACGGTCTTTGCAAACCGGTGCCGCCCGCCGTGACGCCAAGACGGAATTGCAGGAATGGGCGCATCAGCAGGGCAATGTCCACCCTGCCTATTCGATCATCAGCCGCACCGGCCCGGACCATGATCCGCTGTTCATGGTGGAGGTGACGGTCAAGGGCTTTGCCGCGGAAACGGGCGAGGGCCGTTCAAAACGGATAGCCGAGCAGCACGCGGCGGAAGCGATGCTTTATCGTGAAGGCGTCTGGAAGCGTGACAATCCGGCTTGATGCAAGAATTGGCAAATTTTAAATCGTGATCGGTTATAATGGTCTGATACGGATAATGCCGCTTTCACGAGCAGTTTTGTCGTATCTGGGACGTCGTGCGCTGGAGGACGGCGGCGTCCCGCAAGGAAATATCGTCTGGAAGGATAAACAATGAATAATCGGACGACGCCGGCTGACGGCGAAAACGAAGCAGGACAAACCCGTTCCGGCTTCGTGGCGTTGATAGGGGCGCCGAATGCGGGGAAATCCACACTGGTCAATCAGCTTGTGGGAACAAAGGTTTCTATTGTCACGCATAAGGTGCAGACGACACGCGCGCTCGTGCGCGGCATATTCATCGAAGGTCCGGCGCAGATCGTTCTGGTGGACACGCCGGGGATTTTCCGCCCGAAGCGCAGGCTCGACCGCGCCATGGTCACCACGGCCTGGGGCGGCGCCAAGGATGCCGACATCATTCTGGTCCTTCTCGATTCGCAAGGCGGCTTGAATGAAAATGCCGAAGCGCTGCTTTCGAGCATGAAGGATGTGCGCCAGAAGAAGGTTCTGGTGCTCAACAAGGTAGATCGCGTCGATCCGCCGGTTCTGCTGGATCTCGCCCGCAAGGCCAACGAGCTTGTCGTATTCGACCAGACTTTCATGGTCTCGGCCTTGAACGGATCCGGCTGCAAGGATCTGGCGAAATATCTGGCCGACAATGTTCCGAATGGTCCATGGTACTATCCGGAAGACCAGATCTCCGACATGCCGATGCGCCAGCTCGTAGCCGAGATCACCCGCGAAAAGCTTTACCTGCGCCTGCACGAGGAACTTCCCTATGCGTCGACCGTGGAAACGGAGCGCTGGGAAGAACGCAAGGACGGTTCCGTTCGCATCGAGCAGGTCATCTATGTCGAGCGCGAAAGCCAGAAGAAGATCGTGCTCGGTCACAAGGGCGAGACGATCAAGGCAATCGGACAATCCGCACGCAAGGAAATCTCCGAAATACTGGAACAGACGGTTCATCTCTTCCTTTTCGTAAAAGTGCGTGAGAACTGGGGTAACGATCCGGAACGCTATCGCGAGATGGGTCTTGATTTCCCAACCTAGATTATAACACTGGCGACCATGGAATGGCGCGATGAAGGCATAATTCTCGGGACACGACGCCATGGCGAGACAAGCGCCATCGTGGAAGTGATGACCCGTGAGCATGGCCGCCATATGGGTATGGTGCGCGGCGGGCGTTCCCGCCGCATGCAGCCTCTGCTGCAGCCGGGCAATCATGTGGATGTGACATGGTGGGCGCGGCTGGATGAGCATATGGGCAGCTTTACAATCGAACCGCTGGAGTTTGCGGCCGCCCGCCTCATCGAAACGCCAGTGGCGCTTTATGGCATCCAGCTTGCGGCTTCCCACCTGCGCCTTTTGCCCGAGCGCGACCCGCATCGCGGTCTTTATGAGACGCTTCGGCTCATCATCGAACATTTCGACGATCCGCTTGCGTCTGGCGAACTGGTATTGCGCTTTGAAGTTATGATGCTGGAAGAGCTGGGCTTCGGCCTAGATCTCAAGGAATGCGCCGCGACCGGCGTCAAGGAAGACCTGATCTATGTCTCGCCAAAATCGGGGCGTGCGGTCTGCCGCGAAGCGGGTGAGCCCTGGGCCGACAAGCTCCTGCTTTTGCCGGGCTTCGTCAATAATACTGCCATTCGCGCGGCGTCCTATGACGACATCGACCATGCCTTCACGATGACAGGCTATTTTCTGATGCGGCACGTCTGGGAACCACGTGCGATAACGCCATCCGATGCGCGGGGCGGGTTCCTGAACGCCCTCGGTCGGGCGATCAATGCCTAGAGCATTTCCAGCAAAAGTGTGAAACGGTTTTGCGTTGGATAATGCGATAGAACAAACAGTTAGAGCGGTTCCACATGAGCGCTGATCAAATGCCGGAATCAAAAAGACCACTAGCAACTTTATGAATCTGGTGGATTTACAGGCAGGCTGAAAACCTCGCCTTCAAAGGCATCTGCTCCGCGCCCGATCGCGCGTATGGCTGCAACCATCCGCCCCTGACGCCCCAAAATTTCGTCTGCGAGCGCCACTAGCCGGATATTCGGCGTCGCGGAAGGAGAGAGGCTGCGAATAATCGCGGCTAGCTCGTTTTCACCCAGTTCCGGCTTCAAAGCGGAAGCTGCGATGTAAGCCGCCGCCGTGGAGCGGGAAATGCCGGCGTAGCAATGGATGAGCAAAGGCGTGTTCCTGGGCCAGACCTTCGCGAAGTCGAGAAGTGCGTGCACATGGCTTTCATCGGGCGCAACCAGCCCCTCGCGCGGCTCAACAATATCGTTGAATGTCAGCGTGAGACGGTTGGCATCATGGCTATCAGGCAAGGCTGCTGGGGCCTCGCTTCCCAGCGTCACGACATGGCTTGGCCGGTGCAATGCGAGTTGCGCCGCCAGTTGCGACAAGGGCGTCACGACGACCAGACTCATCGGTTCTGCCGTGCTTCTTCCAATGCCGCAAACCGTGCGAGGAAATCCGTCTGCACCTCCTGTGTGGGGCGGGGTGTTATATCCAGCCCTGCCGGATCGAAACCGCGTGGACGGCCGAAATATTTGACGGCTTCCGCCTCGGTGAAACCTGCGAGCCGCGTGGCCTCAAAGAAGGCTGCGACCTGATCGGCGCGCTTGATGAGCGTCTTGAGTTGGGCGGGAACGGTTATAGGTAGAGAAAAACGCAGGTGAATGGCGTTTTCCAGCCGCGTTTCGATCATCTTGTAGTTGCCGCCCATCACCGCCTTGAAGGGTGAAATCATGTCGCCGATCACATATTCCGGCGCGTCGTGCAGAAGCGAGAGTAGCTGCCACTCAATGCTGGCGTCAGGCACCAGTCGGGTGAATATCTGGTCCACCAGCAGCGAATGCTGGGCAACGGAAAATGCGTGTTCACCGACAGTCTGCCCGTTCCACCGCGCCACGCGGGCGAGACCATGGGCTATATCCTCTATCTCGACATCGAGCGGCGAGGGGTCGAGCAGGTCAAGGCGCCGCCCCGACAACATGCGTTGCCAGGCGCGCGTCTTGCCGGAAGATTGGTCGGCGCTTGCCATCAGGCGTTACCTGCTTCGGCTTCCGGAAACCCGAACCGCACATGCGGCGGCAATGTAAGCGTTATGGGCGTCTCGCCCGCCAGAACGGTGCTGCCGGCATCCATTGCATCCTTGACGCGATCGATGCGCACAAGTGCGATGCCTACCATATCGTCCGAACTTCCCATTGTGCCGATCTCGCGCCCGTCCACAGTAATCGGTGTACCCATTGGCGGAAGAGGGGCTTCGGAACGTGCCACCAGAACGCGCCGTCTGGCCGTGCCGCGATGCTGCATTCGGGAAACGACTTCCTGTCCGATGAAGCAGCCTTTCGGAAAGGAGACGCCGCCCGTCTGGTCGAAATTGACGTCATGCGGGAAGACGTCATTGTAAGCGAAATCCGTTTCACCTTCCGCTATGCCATGTTCCGCCCGCAGCTTTGTCCACGCGCTCTGGTCGGTCGTGCCATCTGCCCGGCCATAAATCCGGCGGACATTCAGTTCAGCCGGAAAGCGGCTGTCGCGCTTGATTGAATCATCTTGTGAAGGCGGTGAATCACCTTGCCAGGAAACGCTGACAAGTGATTCTGGCTGCTGGGTTATCTCGGCTTTCGCGCGCAGCCTGTAGAGGGTGATCCGCTTGATGAAATCGGCGGCAACGCTTGCCGGAAGATCGAAGCGCAAGCCGCCATCGATGCGTGAAACGAGAAAATCGAACAGGATTTTCCCTTGTGGAATGAGCAATGCTCCGGGTTTCAGGTCGTCCGGTCCGAGTTTGTCGAGATCGGTGGTGATCACCGCCTGCAGGAATTTTTCCGCTTCCTCGCCCGTGATATGAACCAACGCCTTGTTGGAAAGATTTACCGTTTCAGCTGCCGTCGTCATCGCTTCGTCCTTGCCTTTCGCGCCCTCGTTACGTAAGCCCCAATGGACAGGCTCGCAAGTCCCATCAATCTGGCAGGAGACAACCATGGCCGAAACATTCGATACGATTTTGAAGGGTGCAACCATCGTCAACCACGACGGTATAGGCCAGCGAGACATCGGGATTCGGAATGGTCGCATTGCTGCCATAGGCTCCCTTGCCACCCATGCGGCGGGTGAGGTGATCGATTGCACCGGCCTGCATATCCTGCCCGGTGTGGTCGACAGTCAGGTGCATTTCCGCGAGCCGGGCCTTGAGCATAAGGAAGATCTTAAAACCGGTTCCCTTGCCGCCGTGCTGGGTGGCGTGACCTCTGTCTTCGAAATGCCGAACACCAAGCCCCTCACCACTTCCGCCGAGACGCTGGAAGACAAGGTGAGGCGTGGCCGCCATCGCATGCACTGCGATTTTGCCTTCTGGGTTGGTGGCACGCGCGATAATGCGAAGGACGTTGCGGAACTGGAACGCCTGCCGGGCGCTGCCGGCATCAAGGTTTTCATGGGGTCGTCCACCGGCGATCTGCTGGTCGAGGATGACGACGGCGTTCGCTCCATCCTCAAGAACACGCGCCGCCGTGCGGCTTTTCACTCCGAGGACGAGTTCCGGCTGGAGGAGCGCAAGGGTCTGCGCGTAGAGGGCGATCCGTCGAGCCATCCGGTCTGGCGCGATGAAATTGCAGCGCTTCAGTGCACGGAACGCCTTGTGCGCATCGCACGCGACACCGGCGCACGCATCCATGTGCTGCATATTTCAACTGCCGAGGAAATCGACTTCCTGAAAGATCACAAGGATGTCGCGACGTGCGAAGCAACACCGCATCATCTCACCTTGTCGGCCGATGACTACAAAACGCTTGGCAATCTCCTTCAGATGAACCCGCCCGTTCGCGACAAGCGCCACCGCGATGGCGTGTGGAAAGGGATCGATCAGGGTATTGTCGATGTGCTCGGTTCAGACCATGCTCCGCATACGCTGGAAGAAAAGCAGAAGCCCTATCCGGCTTCCCCGTCCGGCATGACGGGCGTGCAGACGCTGGTGCCGATCATGCTCGATCACATCAATGCGGGCAGGCTGACACTGGAGCGCTTCGTCGATCTTTCCAGCCATGGCCCCAACCGTATTTTCGGCATGGCCCGCAAGGGGCGTATCGCGGTTGGCTACGATGCAGACCTGACCATCGTGGACATGAAGCGCCGCGAAACGATCACGCATGAACAGGCCGGTTCGAAAGCCGGTTGGACGCCCTATCACGGCAAGACCGTCACCGGATGGCCGGTAGGCACTTTCGTGCGCGGGATCAAGGTGATGTGGGAAGCGGAAATCGTGAACGCCAGCAAGGGCGAGCCGGTGGAGTTCCTCGAAGCGCTGCCGCATCGCTGAAAGTCGTCTCATGTTCGTTGTCAACCTGACTTACATCAAGCCTCTCGAAGAGATCGAGAGGCATCTCGAGGCGCATCGGGATTTTCTGAACCGTCAATATGCGGAGGGTATTTTTCTGGCTTCCGGACCGAAAAATCCACGCGACGGCGGCGTGATCCTCGCAAGCGGCAAGATCAGCAGAAATGAGCTGGAAACGATACTGAACCTGGATCCTTTCAGGCAGTACGGGCTGGCGACTTATGATGTTACCGAGTTCACCCCCGTGAAATATGCTCCGGCTCTGGCCGATACTCTGTAGATAAGGGCTGCGGGCCCCGCGCGTTGGCGTGATCTGTCCGCTCTTTGTCCGCAAGGTGGCTTTCGGTCGTGGTTGCAAGGCCTATTTTCTCCCTATAGTCTTTTCATAGGGAGAACGAAAATGTCCGCTCACGATACAGCCCTGCTGGTTATCGACGCTCAGGAGTCATTCCGCCATCGGCCTTATTACCGGGACGAAGAGGTGGGTGCCTATATTGAACGCCAGCAGGCGCTTATAGACGGCGCGAAGCGTGCCGGCATTCCGGTGGTCCAGATTTTTCACGTCGAGAATGAAGGCCCGTTCTCGGAAGCCTCGGGTCTGGTGAAGCCGATTTCGCCGCTATCGATTGAACCCGATGCGGTTTTCCGCAAGCGCCGCCACAGCGCGCTGGTCGGAAGCGGGCTCGACGTCTGGCTGGTTGCCAATGGCATCCGCCGCGTGCTGGTTTCCGGCATTCGTACCGAGCAGTGCTGCGAGACAACCACGCGGCAGGCATCGGATTTTGGATATCAGGTCGATTTCGTCAGCGAAGCGACGTTGACCTTTCCGATGACGGACGCAGCTGGCCGTGAATGGAGCGCTGCGGAAATCAAGGCTCGCACGGAACTTGTGCTGGCCAATCGCTTTGCCCGTATCGTAACCGTGGAACAGGCGCTGGCTGCGCCCGGAGAACGGAAGGCGGCATGAGTGACCACGCGGACATCGCCCGGCTGATACCGGTTTATGTCGTCATCCCGCCACGCGTGCTTCTGCTCGACGTGGCGGGACCGCTTGAGGTTCTGCGCAAGGCAAATCTTGAACAGAACAAGGTGCGGTTCGACGTTCACTTTGTCGGGCCCGCACCGACTGCGATCAGTTCCATCGGCCTGCCGGTCGCGGGCGTGGAACCGTTGCCGCAGGCTCTGCCGGATGGCGCGCTGGTCATTGTTTCGGGTGCAGCCGATGTGCCGCTGGGAAATGCGGAGACTGACCGGTCTACCGATGCCGCGCTGGAAAAGGACATTGTTGTGTGGCTTCGGCAGGCGGTTCGTCCCGGAGTGCGGCTGGTGACGATCTGTTCCGGCGCGCTGCTCGCAGCGCGTGCGGGCCTTCTCGACGGCTACTCATGCACCACCCACCATCTGACGATCGGCGAGCTTGAGAGGCTGGCGCCCGCCGCGCGGGTGCAGGAAAACAGGCTCTTCGTGGAAGATGGCGAGCGGCTGACGAGCGCGGGCATCACCGCCGGGATCGATTTGATGCTGCACATCGTTGCAGGGCTTGCCGATCACGCCACGGCGCTGGCGGTCGCGCGTTATCTGGTCGTCTATCTGCGCCGCAGCGGCAGTGATCCGCAGTTATCGCCCTGGCTTGAGGGGCGAAATCACATGAACCCCGTCGTGCACAGGGCACAGGATGCCATCGCCCATGATCCGGTAGCGGACTGGTCTGTGGAGCGGCTGGCGCATATCGGTGGGGCAAGCCCGCGCAACTTCTCGCGCCTGTTCAATGAATATGCCGGAATGACGGTGACGGATTACGTCAACAGGCTCAAGATCAGCCTCGCACGCGATATGCTTCTGAATTCCGAACTCGATATCGAGAATGTGGCGACAAGGGCTGGCTTTGCATCCGCGCGGCAATTTCGCCGGGTCTGGCAGCGCATCTACAACGAGCCGCCGAGCCGGGTTCGCCTTGCGGTCTGATTATTCGCCAGCGGTGAAAAAGCGCCAGCTCCCGTCCGGTCCGATGCCGATACTGTAGAAGATGTAGCCGCCCGCCTTCTTCATGTCCTCGAAATCGCCTGCGGTGACGATTTCGAACAGCTCGACGATCTGCGGCGGCGTCAGCCTGTCGAGCGGCATGGCGTAGAAATAGGGCCAGACATAGACCTCGTCATCCTTGCCTGCATTCAGGTGCACGTAGCCCGTATCCAGCAGATCGACGATGATCGCCAGCACCTCGCGGCCTGCCTCGTCGCCCGAAAGCGATTTGAGGAAATCGATGACGTCTTCCTCGTGGTCTTCCAGCGACAGTTGTGTAGCCTTGTCCTCGATACCGAGAAGCGGACGCAATTGCTCTATGTCCCCGGAACGGGCGGCTTGCAACATGCGCTCGCGCATCAGCCTGACAGGCTCAGGTAGCTTGTCGAAGTCGCGGTGGATTTCCGGCATGGGCTTCGCGGACGCTGCCGGGACAGGTGCGTTGTCCGGTGAAATTCTCGGCACGGCGCGGGGAAGCGCGCCGGGCAGGGGAATGGGGGAAGGGTTGTCGTCTTCATCCGCCGCAACGCGGGCGCCGGGGCGTTGCAGGAAATCCGACTGATCCGCCAGCGCGACGTCGAATGCGTTTGCCGCCGCCGCGGGCAAGGCAATGCCGCAGGCAAGGAATATCCCTGCCAGTAGATTTCGGGGCGAGGCGGAGTTCCTGATCGAGAATGACATTTGGCGCTGGAATGGGGGACGCCGGAGGGAACCGCTGCGCCGGTCTGGTCCCGCGACCGGCGTTATATGGAATGTTTACTGAAGAACGCGCTGCGGCAGGAAGGTTCCCGCCACGATCTGTTCACGCATTTTCTCGATCAACTCCAGTGCACAGTCGTCACCGGCTTCGCGGATCAATTCGGTAAGCGCGGTCGTAAAGGCCGCTTCAGCAAGGATTTCCGGTTCGATACCTTCAGAGATACCGTCTGCCCAGGCCTCGTTATGATATTCGATTGCGACGAGCTTTTTCTCGCGCGCAATCATTTCGTCCAGATCGGCCGGTGCATGTTCCATAGACTTCATCCTGGCTTTCGCCTTTCTGTTGCGCTGTCGGTGTCTCACCGTTTTGCGGGAGCTCAACCACCTGGCAACGTGACTGCCTTCTTAAGACAGTGTTAACAGATTATCACGGATTTGAATGAACTAATCCTGTCAATCCGCACAAGAGTGAATGATTGGTTAATTTCCATAGCGTGAGATGATCTCGTTCGACAAGTCCCCGCCTTCCTTCATGTAGCGATCTATCGCCGCAAGCGCCGAGGGTGTGCAGCGGGTATAGTTGTCGCTGAAAACGCGATAGCCGTGGTTGAAGCTTGAAACGAGCCGCACCCGTTCGGCTTCGGAAGGCTTTTCCGCCGTCACGATCGCATCCATCCGATCGCGCCATTCACTGCCGGCTTCGCCGCACAGATTGCGCAGGTAATGAAGCGAGCCGAGAATTTCGGCGAGCCGCAACATCTTCCCTTCATAGGGCGCGTCCTGAGCGAAGGCCGGAAATGCCGCCCCGACCCACAAAGCAATCGAGAAGCAGGCAGCCGGTCGAAAAAACGGAATGCTCTTCAATCGAAACCTCTCACCTGAAATGAGCTATTGCCACAAATAGGGGCCGCTTCAAGGCAGATCGCTAAACAGGATTAATATCCGGACATTCGTCTTCTGTCTCCGCCACCGACCGGGCGACATCGAGCGTGCTGTCCGTCACCTTCGCGAAGGCCATTTCTTCTATCGTCAGCCAGTGGATGGAAGCGGCGTCGTCCCCCGCTATCTCCCGGCCCGACACGTGCAGGGCGCGGAAGACCGACAGGTAATAGCTCCTGGCATAGGCCTTGCCCTCAAGCGCCAGATCCACGGTTATGACATGCGACAGGGCCTTTGCATCGAGCGCGGTTTCTTCCTTCAGTTCACGAATTGCCGCTTGTTCCGGCGTTTCGCCTGCTTCGATACTGCCACCCGGAAAGGCGAGCCAGCCTTTCCACGGTTCTTTCCCGCGCTCGACCAGCAGGAAGCGCCCTTCGCGCCGGCAGATCAGCGACACACCATGAACCTTGGCGGGAATCGGAAATACGGGAACTGTTTTCATCATGCCCTAGCTATGATCGTGCAGACACTGGTTGGCAATGGCAAAGCGCCCCTTGACCGCTTACCAAAAAGCTTGAACATGCCCACTATGTGTGGACGTTTTTCATTGACTGCAAGCCGGGAAGAGCTGGAAGCCTTCGCGGCCGCATTGATCGCAGAGGATTTTCCTCCACGATATAATATCGCGCCAACGCAGCCCATATTGACCATTCTGGGCGGGGAAACGCCGCCCCCGGGCAGCAACAGGCCGGATCGCGTCGGGTTGCTGGTGCGCTGGGGATTTGTTCCGTCCTGGGTCAAGGACCCGAACGACTGGCCGCTCATGTTCAATATCCGCTCCGAGACCGCTGCGGAGAAGAATTCGTTTCGCGCAGCCCTGAACCACCGGCGCGTTTTGATCCCGGCATCGGGTTTCTACGAATGGCGTCGCGAGGGAAAGAACAAGGCGCAAGCCTATTGGGTGCGACCGCGCGGGGGCGGTATGGTGGCTTTTGGCGGCCTGGTCGAGACGTGGAGCAGTGCGGACGGATCGCAGATCGATACCGGAGGCATATTGACCACGAGCGCAAACGGCCTGCTGCGACCGATCCATGAGAGGATGCCCGTTGTCGTGCAGCCCGAGGATTTTGCCCGCTGGCTGGACTGCAAGCGATTCCTGCCTCGTGAAGTGGCGGATATAATGCGCCCGGCTCAGGATGATTTCTTTGAAGCCATTCCCGTGTCGGACAGGGTCAACAAGGTGGCCAACACGACGCCCGATTTGCAGGACCGCGTGAAGGAACAGCTATCTTCGGAGCGTGCAGTGCCGAAGCGAAAGAGCAAGCCCGATTCCGATAACGGCGATGACGGGCAGCTTTCGATGTTCTGACAGCATTCGCCAGTCTTTCCGGACTGGCGCCGTTTATTACGCATCCACCAACTACGGGCGCCTCACTTGTGGGCACTCCGGGCGCTGAACCGGATCAGCTTTCTCAGCCTGTCTTCTTGACGGCGAGAATGGAACCCCGGCGATTGTCGTTGCGACCGTCGCTGCTGCGCCGCGTTGCGTTCAGCAATGCTGCAACAAGCACGGCAGGCCCGATCTCGCGGTATTTGTCAACCAGTCGGTCTTGGCGGGGTTGCAGTTCACTCTTAGACATTTGTCCTTCCTTTCGATAATGCCTGATCACCATTTTGTGATGGATTGAGACCGAATGAAGGCTGTTTGGAGCCGGTTTTGGGGTTTTCCGGTTAACGCCGGAAAGGACAGTCGCGGGTTGCAAAAATACAACATTTCCGGCGATGTGACTGGGACCTGCGAGGACCTGGCTCCAAACCTGCTTCCCGCAGACGCTAAACTATCAGCCATCTCGTGAAAGTTCTTGACGGCGGCACCTCCACTGAGGATAAGTGCTGGCATGAAAACGCCGACCACGATCATTTGTATTTGTGCGATTATTATTGGCTAGCAGCTTGCTGGTCCGGCCGTTTTCGTCTCCCTTCATAAAAATTGGATGATAACGCCCCGGCCAGTCGGCTGCAGTCAGTCGCGCACTGATTTCACAGGTCTTTTTGGGGAATATTTACAATGGCTTATGCGCCGCAACTGCGTCTGTACAACACGCTGACCCGCACGAAGGAGGATTTCTCCCCCATCGATGCCGACAATGTGCGCATGTATGTCTGCGGCCCCACGGTTTATGATTTCGCGCATATAGGCAACGCCCGTCCCGTGATCGTTTTCGACGTGCTGTTTCGTCTGCTGCGCCATGTCTATGGCGCGGATCATGTCACCTATGCGCGCAACATCACGGACGTCGATGACAAGATCAACGCCCGCGCGGCCCGCGATTATCCTAACCTGCCGTTTAATGAAGCAATTCGCCGGGTGACGGAAAGTACCAATGCGCAGTTTCAGGCCGATGTGACGGCGCTGGGCAATCTGGCGCCAAGCGTGCAGCCGCGGGCCACCGAGCATATGGACGAAATGCGCGCCATGATCGACCGTCTGGTGAAGCTTGGCGTGGCCTATGTCGCCGAGGATCACGTCCTCTTCTCGCCATCCGCCATGAACGAGCGGAAGGGGCCGCGCTATGGCGCGCTTGCCCGCCGCTCGCTGGATGAGATGCTGGCCGGTGCCCGCGTCGACGTGGCATCCTACAAGCGGGACGAAATGGATTTCGTTTTGTGGAAACCGTCGAAGGAAGGGGAGCCAGGCTGGCCGTCTCCTGCTGGAATCGCGGTATTGGGCCGCCCGGGCTGGCATATCGAGTGCTCGGCCATGTCGATGGCCAAACTGCTTGAGCCGTTCGGCGGGGGCCTCAAATGCGATGATCCGCTGAAGAACCAGTTCGACATTCACGGCGGCGGTATCGATCTCGTCTTCCCGCATCACGAGAACGAAATCGCACAATCATGCTGTGCATTCGGCACGGAGCGCATGGCGAGCATCTGGATGCATAACGGCTTCTTGCAGGTCGAAGGGCAGAAGATGTCAAAATCGCTCGGCAATTTCATCACCATTCGCGATGTGTTGAATGATGGCTTGCCGGAACTGGGTGTCTGGGACGATGTTGATGTGCGTGACCGCTGGGTCGGCCTGGCAGCGCGCCTTTCGATGTTGCAGACGCATTATCGCGAGCCGATCAACTGGACGGCGCAGCGGCTGGCGGAATCCGCCGAGGAGCTGCATCGCTGGTACGGCCTGCTGCGCGACAGGAATTTCACGGTGCCGGAAAAGCTGACGGCGGTTGGCGAAGTGGTTGAGGCTCTGTCTGACGACCTGAACAGCTGGACGGCTATCACGGCCTTGCGCAAGGCTTTCAAGGCGCGGGATGTCGCCGGGTTGGGCGAGGGCATGGCGCTGCTGGGCCTTTTCGATCCGCATTTCGTGACGGCGAATGACATTCCGGTCTTTGCAAAGGCAGAGGTGGATAGCGAAGCCGTCGAAGCACGTATCGCGGAGCGTTTGCGCTTCATCAATGAGAAGAACTGGGCCGAGGCTGATCGCATTCGCGATGAACTGCTCGGCGAAGGTATCCAGCTCAAGGATGGCAAGAACCCGGCAACGGGCGAACGCATAACCAGCTGGGATGTGGTAGGCTAATGCCTGGAGCGGTTCCCGCCATTCCGTCTTAATCGGAACCGCTCTGGCAGGCTTGTGGAACAGGGAGGGTAATATGACGCTTGATAATAAACCGGTCTATACCGGCGGATGCCAGTGCGGTGCGGTTCGCTTTCGGGTCGATGGCGCGATGGGCTCCCCATCGATCTGTCACTGTCGCATGTGCCAGAAAGCGTTTGGCAATTTCTATGCGCCGCTGGTCTCCGTCAGCAAGGCGAAGCTCGAATGGACCCGCAACGAGCCGAAGCGCTTCCGTTCGTCCAATCACGTGCAGCGGGGTTTCTGCCCTGAATGCGGCACGCCGCTTACCTATGAAGCGCCTGATGGAATCGCGCTTGCCATCGGTGCTTTCGATGCCCCGGAGGAAATCGAGCCGACCATTCAATGGGGGATCGAGAAGCAGCTGACCTATGTGCCGAAGCTTGCGAGTCTTCCCGGTTATGTAACGGAACGCGATCCGGAGAGCATCGAGTTTGTGAGAACGATGGTATCCTACCAGCATCCCGATCACGACACTGAAAGCTGGCCGCAACAGCAAGGTTGACCGGACCGCAGCATACCCACCGACAGGCAGGCACAATGGCACGCGAACGCATCTACATCTATGACACGACCCTGCGGGATGGGCAGCAGACAGTTACCGTCCGCCCGCAGCCGCGAAGCGTGCGAGGACGGACAGAAAGTAAATCGAATGGCCGCCCGCAGCCGCGAAGCGTGCGAGGACGGACAGAGGTTGAAACGGGTGGTTGCTGTGCAGCCCGAATGCAGGGGGCAGAATAATGGCACGCGAACGCATCTACATCTATGACACCACCCTGCGGGATGGGCAGCAGACACCCGGCGTGGATTTTTCCGTGGAGGACAAGAAGTCGATTGTCGTGTTGCTGGAAGAGCTGGGCGTCGACTATGTGGAAGGCGGCTATCCAGGTGCCAACCCGACCGATACGGCGTTTTTCAAGCGCCGCCAGACTGCTCGCGCCAAATTCGCCGCTTTCGGCATGACGAAGCGTGCAGGCGTTTCGGCGTCCAACGATCCCGGCCTGTCCAGCCTCCTGCAGGCTTCCGCCGATGCCGTCTGCTTTGTTGCCAAGAGCTGGGACTATCATGTCCGGCTCGCGCTTGGTTGCACCAATGAGGAAAATCTCGATTCAATCACTGCCTCGGTCACCGCTGCGCGCATGGCGGGGCGGGAGGCGCTGGTCGATTGCGAGCATTTCTTCGATGGATACAAGGCCAATCCCGAATATGCGCTTGCCTGCGCAAAGGCGGCCTATTCGGCAGGCGCGCGCTGGGTCGTTCTTTGCGATACGAATGGTGGCACGCAGCCATCGGAGGTGGCCGAAATCATCGCTGCCGTGACGGCTGTGGTTCCCGGCGAAAGCCTTGGCATCCACGCTCATAACGATACGGAACAGGCGGTTGCTGTTTCGCTTGCTGCCATCGATGCGGGCGTGCGCCACGTGCAGGGGACGCTCAACGGCATAGGCGAGCGCTGCGGCAATGCCAATCTTATTTCGCTGATCCCGACCCTTGCGCTGAAGCCCTATTGGGCGAAACGTTTTGAACTGGGTATCAAGCCCGCTGCACTGAAGAGCATCACGCGCATTTCGCGTGCTTTCGATGACATCCTGAATCGTCCGCCGACGGAGCAGGCGCCTTATACCGGCACTTCCGCTTTCGCGACCAAGGCCGGAATTCATGCCTCCGCGCTGCTCAAGGAACCGCAGACCTACGAGCATGTGCCGCCGGAATCGGTTGGCAACAGCCGCCGCGTCATGGTGTCGGATCAGGGTGGAAAATCCAATTTCATCGCCGAACTTGAGCGCCGGGGCATTCGCGTCGCGAAGGACGATGTGCGCCTTGATACGCTGATCGCGCTGGTCAAGGAGCGCGAGGCGGAAGGCTATGCCTATGAAGGTGCGGATGCGAGTTTCGAGCTTCTGGCCCGCAACATGCTGACGCCCCAGCCGGAATTCTTCAAGGTCGACTCCTTCCGTTGCCTTGTCGAGCGGCGCTTCGATGCCAACGGCATGCTGAAGACCGTTTCGGAAGCCGTGGTCAAGGTGGAGGTCGATGGCGAGGTCCGCATGTCGGTGGCCGAAGGACACGGCCCCGTCAACGCGCTCGATATCGCATTGCGCAAGGATTTGGGGCGCTTTCAGGCGGAGATTGAGGATCTCGAGCTGGTGGACTTCAAGGTGCGCATCCTCAATGGCGGCACGGCGGCTATCACCCGGGTTCTGATAGAGTCCGGGGATGCCACAGGCGCGCGCTGGCGCACGGTGGGCGTGTCGGACAACATCATCGATGCGTCCTTCCAGGCGCTGATGGATTCGGTCAATTACAAGCTGATGAAGAACCGCTCGATGGCGGGACTGGCCGCTGCCGAGTGAAGCCATCCGTTCACAACAATTGATGCTTCGATCAGTTTAATTGAATGGATTTTATGAATTGTTGGGCGCATAGCAGGTGAAGTTCGATGCTTCGCCTGCCTCATCCGGCGCGCGAACAATTGTGATTTCGCCGAGGAGAGAGGCATGTCCGACCAGACCATCACCGATATGCGCCTTTCTGACGGCGCGCGCGGATTCCTGATGGCGCTGGGAGCATACGGGCTCTGGGGCGCGCTGCCGTTCTATCTCAAGGCGCTCGGTCACATTCCGGCCATGGAAGTGGTTTCGCATCGCGTGATCTGGTCGGTTCCGGTCGCGCTTCTTCTTCTTCTGGCCCTTGGACAGTTCAGGGATATACTCAACGCCGTGCGCCAGCCGCGCATGCTGGCAATGGCTGCCCTGACAGCCGGGCTCATCACCATCAACTGGTCGATCTATGTCTGGGCCGTTGCCCATGATCAGGTGATGGGCGCCGCGCTTGGCTATTACATCAATCCGCTGTTCAACGTGGTTCTCGGCGGTCTTTTCCTCGGGGAAAGACTGACCAGGGTCCAATATGTCGCCGTCGGGTTTGCTTTCGCGGCGGTGCTGCTTCTGACCGTCAACGCTGGCGGTCTGCCCTGGGTATCGCTGGTGTTGCCGCTGACTTTCGGTCTCTATGGCTTCTTCCGCAAGTCACTGCCGATGCCACCATTGCAGGGCTTCACGCTTGAAGTACTCATTCTGTGCATCCCGGCGCTGGGCTATGTGCTGTGGCTGGCGGCGACCGGTCAGGACCATTTCTTCACCGGCCCTGCATTCAACGTCTCAATGCTGCTTCTGGCAGGGCCTTTCACGGCCATCCCGCTGATCCTCTATGCTGGCGGCGCGAAGCTGCTGCGCTATACGACGCTGGGCCTCATGCAGTACATGACGCCGACGATGTTGTTTTTCTTTGCGATTTTCATCTTCAACGAACCGTTCTCGGCAGCACAGCTTGGTGCGTTCGCGCTGATCTGGGCAGGGCTTGCGCTCTATACCTGGTCGATGCTGGTCGAGCATCGCCGGGGCCGGGCG
Organism: Brucella sp. RRSP16; assembly: GCF_052246815.1. Classification (NCBI taxonomy): domain Bacteria; kingdom Pseudomonadati; phylum Pseudomonadota; class Alphaproteobacteria; order Hyphomicrobiales; family Brucellaceae; genus Brucella; species Brucella sp. RRSP16. The sequence goes on along the minus strand of NZ_JBQQAM010000008.1, from coordinate 138,488 downwards.
AAGGTCTGATCTTCACAATTCGCTGAATGTGGTTCTCTTCCGGGGGATATCGCAACAGCGAGCCTTATTTTAGCCGCTCTCTCTACCGCTTATCCCTCAATAATCCAGCGGTAGAGAAATATCAGAATGGTCTTCGGGTCAGCCCAACCAAGCGCCCCGGCAAGCGAAACGCAGTCTGCTGAAACGGCGGAGCGAGAACTTGCGGCCTTCGGCACTGCCCTGAAGGGCGAACCGCTTTCCTCCAAAAGCTTGAAGCCATTCCGGCAGGTCCGTTTTTCCCTGCACACGCATCTGCGGTTCTGTCTGGCGCTGATGGCCGCTACCGCCATCGCCGGTGGAGGATTGCTGTTTGCGACAGGGCTGCTGGTACGCCACGGCCATGCCGCACAACCCGTCATGGTCAATCCGGCAACCCTGGTTCACAGTCACGCCGCACCGAAAGAGGCGCGCCTGACGCCCGCAATGGGCGGCGATCCGGCGAGCAACGTATCGCGGCGTATCGATATCGCGGAAGGTGTCGAGGACGGCGACGCGCGTCTTTACACCTACCAGCATGTCGTTCTTGACGTGAACGGCCAGAGCCGGGCCCAGATCGACGACGCGCTTCGCGGTGCTGTTTCCACACAGAAATCTCTTCCAAAACGGCCCGAGGAAGAACTGGAGCGCGGCGTCCCTATCAATGTCAGCCTCGCCAAACCGGCTTCCGCTACCGGCGCAAAGGTTCACGAGATCATCGTCGCGCCGCAGTCGCGTGAGCGGTTGGGCGCGTTGCTGCAAGCGGCCGGTATCGCAGTTGAGGACAGCAAGCGTCTGGAAGAAGCCCTGGCGCGGACGGAACTCGTGCCCGGCGACAATCTCGAACTGTTGGTCGATAAATCCAGACAGCACACCGATGGAGAACAGCACATCGCTCTCGCCCGTTTCGAGCACGGTGATATCGGCAAGGCAATCTATGGACGGGCCGACGATGGCGTTTTTCGCGCCACGGGCGATGAACGTCTGTTTGCACGCCTCTCGCGTGACGCCATGCTGACGGCCTACCGCCCCCAAAGCGCGCCGGACAGCAGCGGCTCCATTGCCTCGCGTCTGGGGCAAGCAGGAGCGCCGAAGGCGATCGTCGACGAGATCGGCAAGCTGGCCGCGCAGAACGGCGTTTCGCTGGATGGCGCCGGAAAGCCGGATTTGATCGACCTACTGTTCCGCAGGAGCGCCGAGACGGAACCGGAACTGGTTTTTGTCGAGTTCACGACCGGCGGTAAAAGTCGCCGCCTTTATCGTCATGAAAGCGAAAATGGCACCGGCTATTTCAATGAAGACGGTTCGTCCATGGCGAAATATCTCATGCCGAAGCCCCTGCCGAATGGCCGTCTCAACGATGGTTTCGGCTGGCGCGTTCATCCCGTTCTGCATGTGCGCAAGCACCACAATGGCGTCGACTACGACGCGCCAATCGGCTCGCCCATCGTGGCGGCAGGTGACGGTGTCGTGGAGTTGATTTCCTATCAAAAGGGATATGGAAAATATGTCCGCATACGCCATCAGGGCGGCTACAGCACGACCTATGCGCATCTTTCATCGGCACGAAAGGGTTTGAAGCCCGGCGAACATGTCAAGCAGGGAGATGTGATCGCCTATGTGGGATCGACGGGCTACTCGACCGGTCCGCATCTTTATTACGAACTCAAGGTCGGTGATCAATATGTCAATCCGCTGACAGCGCGCCTCAATGCTGGCGAAAAACTAACGGGCTCGTCCCTGAACAGTTTCCGCGAGGAAATCGACCATGTCGGGCAGATCGTCAACGAAATGAAGCTGCCCGTCATTCCGAATGCGCCCGAATCCACGAAGCCAGCTTCAGGGAAGGGCAGCCGTCACCGCTGACTATCTTGGCGGGCGATAGGCATTTGCCAGGGCGACAAATTCTTCCACACTCAACGTTTCAGCGCGGCGCGTCCCGTCGATGCCGGTCTTGGCCAGAAGCTCGGCACCGCCAACCGGTTTCAGGCTCTGGCGCAACATCTTGCGGCGCTGCCCGAAAGCGGCCTGCGTGATCTGACCGAGCGCATTTGCATCGCAGGGCAGCGGGTCTTCACGCGGAATGATATGGACGACCGACGACATGACTTTCGGCGGCGGCGTAAATGCCTGCGGCGGCACATCGAAGCTGATCTTTGAAACGGTTCTCCACCCGGCAAGCACGCCCAGGCGCCCGTAATGATCGGTGTCGGGCGTCGCGACGATACGTTCGGCGACCTCGCGCTGGAACATCAATGTCATGGACGAATAGAAGGGCGGCCAAGGCTCGACCAGAAGCCAGTTGAGCAGCAACTGCGTGCCGACATTGTAAGGCAGGTTGGCAACGATGCGCGGCTTCGGCCCATCTGGAAACAAGGCTGAAAAATCCTGCTCAAGCGCGTCGCCGGAGATGATGCGCAGGCGACCCGGATAATGCGCCTCGATTTCCGCAAGCGCATCCAGGCATCGTTCATCGCGTTCGATTGCGGTGACATAAGCGCCTTGTGCGAGAAGCGCGCGGGTCAGGCCACCGGGGCCCGGACCCACTTCGATCACGGGCTGGTCCTGCAAATTGCCGGCCTGTCGGGCAATCTTCGATGTCAGGTTGAGGTCGAAAAGGAAGTTCTGGCCGAGCGACTTCTTCGGCATCAGATCATGCCGCTCGATCACTTCGCGCAGTGGAGGAAGGTTGTCTATGCTCATGCGTTTCCGTTCGCTGCGTTTTCCGCCAGTTGCCGCGCCAGGCGAATCGCGGCCACGAGACTGTCCGGACGGGCGATGCCCTTGCCCGCAATATCGAAAGCCGTACCGTGATCGGGCGATGTGCGAATGAAGGGCAGTCCGAGCGTCACATTCACCGTTTCGTCAAAAGCCAGCGCTTTGGCAGGAATAAGGGCCTGATCGTGATACATGCAGACCGCCGCATCATAGGTTGCGCGGGCGGATGCATGAAACATCGTATCGGCGGGCAGGGGACCGCGAGCGTCAATCCCTGCGCGGCGCAGCGCTTCGATTGCTGGCAGGATGATGGCGTCATCCTCCTTGCCCATGGCCCCGCCTTCACCCGCATGCGGGTTGAGGCCGGATATGGCCAGACGCGGTGCGGGAATGCCGAAGCGTTGCTTCAGTTCGGCGGCGGTGATCCGCGAAACTTCGATGATATCGGCAGTGCTCAGACGGACCGGCACTTCGGTTAGCGGGATATGGATGGTGACCGGAACGGCGCGGAGCTGCGGACCGGCCAGCATCATGACCGGCGTTACCGGTTTGCCCGTATGCTGGCTCGCGAGTTCCGCCAGAAATTCCGTATGGCCGGGATGCCGAAACCCGGCTTCATAAAGCGGCTTCTTCGAAATCGGGCAGGTGACGACCGCCGAAGCCTCACCTTTCAGCGTGAGTTCGACCGCCCGTTCTATAGCTTCGATGATGCCCGCAGCGTTTTCCGGCAATGGCTTGCCGACGCTGTCCGTCAGCGTGTTGTTGAGCGGAAGCACCGGCAAAGCATCCGCAAAGACGTCGCTTGCGGCAGAAATGGTTGGGATGACTTCGATCTGGACTTCAAGCCCCATATGCCGCGCACGCGCGGCAAGCTGCTGTGGGTCCGCCAGCAGGGCGAAAGGCGGCAGCGAAAGCTCGTCGCGTCGCCGCCAGGCCGCAAGCGCAACATCGGGGCCGATACCGGACGGGTCGCCAATGCTGATGGCGAGAGGAGCAAGCGGTGCTGCGGACATCACGTCAATATTCCACTGAATACGGATGAAGGCGTCCAGAGCGCATCCCCAAAGCGGTAGCCCATTTTCGGGAAAAGATGCGCCCAAAACAAACAGTCAAAGCGGCGATCGATCAGATCGAAAGATGCGCTGACTGTCAGCGATTGATGATTTTCGCCTTCTCGCGCAGTTCGCCCAGATATTTCTCGCTGAGCTGTTCGGCCTTCTTTTCCTGTCCGGCAGGGGAATCCGCCCCCTCCATGGAGAAAACCAGCTGCGCAACGCGATCGTCAGATACCTGTCGGGTCGAGCAGACAGCCAGGAATTCGACGCCCTTTTCGGTTTCCTGCGGCGGGGTGGTGCCGCCGACCGAAGTGGACTTGATAGCTTTCGACCATTCGTTCGGCAATTGCTGCTCGATGATGCGGCCGAGATCGCGAACGGTCACGTCAAGAATGCCCTTGGCCTGCTGGCGGGTAGCGTCGCAGTTCTGGAAGCGCGAACGGAGCGCATTGGCCTCCTGCTTGCGCTTGGCAAGCAAGGCAGGGGAGCGCTTCGAGGCAGGCACCACGAAAATGACCTGCTGCAGGCGATATTCGGTTGCGACAGGCTTCTTGCCGCCGTCCTTCAACATGCGCTGGACGGCCTCCTGCTCGCTGACCATACCGGTTGCGCGGAAGCGTGCGCTGACGAGACGGCCCCAGCCCATCTGCACCATGATGTATTTCTTGAAATGATCCGGCGTGACGCCCGACTGATTCATCAACTGGTTCAGTTGCGCCAGGCTCATCTTGTTGCGGGTGGCAAATCCTGCATAGGCCTCGTCGACCTGCCGGTCGGAAATATCGATGCCGCGCGACTTCATTTCGATGCGCTTCAGCATCTCGTCCGTCAGCTCTTGCTTGGCGACCTGGGCGAGATTGCCGCCCTTGCGCTGCAACTTCAAGAAGGCCATGCGGTGCTGGATATCGCTGTTGGTGATGGCATTGCCGGAAACGATGACCTTGACCTCAGAACCTGCGCCGGCCGCAAATGCGGGAGCTGCAACCGTCCCAAGCGTCGTCAGGCAGACTGCGGCGCTCAGCATGGAGGCGAAGAGAGGTCTTGCAATCATCATCTTTCTTTCCCGATTCCTTCCGGTCGACGAACGACAATCCTTACCGGACATATCCCATCATGGTCATTGCCGCTATCCAGCCGAGCAAAAATCATATCAGCGGCTGATCATAAGCTGCCTGTATAGATGAGCTAGTGCGGCGAAACAATGACCCAAAAGCTATTTTGCGAGGCTTGCATCCTCTGAATACTGCAAAAAGGAAGCCGGATTAAGCTGTGAAGTGTAAAATTTCTTTGTCGAATGAAATGGAAAGACCGGAAGCATTTCCAACGCTTCCGGTCCTTCAAGTTTAGAATGTCTGGTTACCGCTGCCTATATCACCCAATGTGCGCAGCGAAATATTGAACCCGACGCCATGGGACGCCTTGTCATCGCCCGGGTTACGGGTCTGGACGTAATTCATCGAGTAAGTGAAGCACTCGTCATCATAGGCAAGGCCAGACGATGCGCGGACCAGCGTTTCGGAAACCAGATCATAGGTGCCCGAACCGAAAACGCGCCAGTTCGTGTTGATACGCGCTGTGGCCGCACCCGTGACTTCCTGACGGAGATCGTTATATCCGTAAGCAGGCTGAGGCGCGATATAGGCATATTGCGCGGAGATCGTCAGCTTCTGCCAGCTCTGCTGGGCTTCAAGTTCGCCGCGACGAACCGAGAAGCTGTCCTTGTCGAAGCGTCCGCGGGCAGCGAGGGCCAGACCCGTCGAGTTGGACGTGCCGATCATCGCAACATAGTCGGAGCGTGCATCCTGCAAGCCGGAATCTGCGCCGACATTCAGGAAGTCGCTTGTGCCAAACGAATTGACGCCACCCAGCTGGAACGATTGGCCGCCGAGAGCATAAAGAGCCCAGTCGCTATTGTTGAAGTTGCCCGAATAACGCAGGCCGAGATTGGCGCGTGTGCCGCCTTCAACACGGTCATAACCGGAGAACTTGTCACGAGAGAACAGGTTGGTCGCGTCGAAGACGAAGCTCTGGGCGTCTTCATTCGGCAGCTCACCCGCATAGCGTTCGTTGTTGCGAACATAAAGCTGTGCGATCGGCTCGAGAATGTGGGTCGAGCTGGTGGACGAGAACAGGATCGGCCAGCGCAGTTCAAGCCCGGCGGTCGCCATGGCGCGAAGTGCTTCCGAACGCACGAGTGCATCCGTATAGCCAGCATCTGCCAGATTGAAGTTCGTATTGGCCCCAATCGCATCACCGCGCAGTGCCAGCAAGGGCGTGATGACCAGACCGGCAGGCGTGATGAAAGTGCGCTTCCATTCCGCTTCAGTGGTCAGGCGCGCATTGGTGCCGTCAAAACCGGGAACGCGAGGATAGCGAGGACCAATAAGGTTCCCGCTTCGGTCTCTAATCGCTGGCGTATAGTTCGCATTCTGCCGATAGAGAACCTGCAAATTGGTATTGAAGTTCAGCTCGCCGCCATAGACCGGTTCCGGCAATGTGTAGGAGTAATCGAGGCTCGGGAATACCCATGGCTGCTTCGAGTGCATCTCATTGGGATTGTTCGACAGCAGCGATTCCTGCACATTGAAGCGATAGAAGTTCAGGTCGAAATAATTGCGATTGCTGATCCCCTGCAGATAAATCTTGGAGACCTGCGTGCCTGCATTATAACCGTCAATGCTGTAGGTACGGCTGAAGTTGCGGTCGGTCTGCGCCATCACATCCCAACCGAAGCGCCAGCGCGAATTCAGCTCGAAATCACCCTTCGAGGCGACCATGCCGCGATTGTCTTCTTCGCGGTCAACGGTGTTGACATCAAACTCGCCCGGCTTGTTCTGATGAATGCCCGCGATGCGAAGATTGTAGGTGCCGTTTTCCAGGCGGTGACGCCATTCGGCTTCCGTCAGGAAGCCCTGCTTGGTGTAGCCGGTCGTGGACAGCGTCAGGTCGTAATTCGGGGCGAGCGCCCAGAAATATGAATTCTTGATGCCGACGCCCAGATCGTCCTTGTAGGAGAAGCCCGGAAACAGGAAGCCGCTCTTGCGCTTCACCGTCGGGTCGGCCATTTCGAATGCCGGGAAATAGGCAAGCGGCATGCCGAAGAATTCAAAGCGGCCATGTTCGAAGCGGACCGTCTTGGTCGTGCTGTTCCAGATGATCTTGCGCGCCTTGATTTGCCAGAGAACCGGCTTGTCAGGATTTTTCGCGCAGGGTTCGCAGGCCGTATAGACGCCGTTGTTGAACGTCGTGATTTCGCCATTGCTGCGTTCGGCACTTTCAGCGGCGAAACGGGTGTTATCCGTCGTCTCGACGCGCAGGCCGTTCACGAAGCCGTCGCGGAAACTGTCGGTGACGTCCATATGGTCGGAGTAGATCTTGTTGCCGTCGCGCTCGACGATCTCGACATTGCCCGTCGCGGTCATGCGCCGCGTCTGCTGGTTGTAGGTCACCTTGTCGGCGACAAGATGATTGCCGTCATATTCGATGCGCACCTTGCCCTGAGCCGTGACGGTATTAACGTCACGATCATAGACGAGTTCGTCGGCCTGCAGGAGCATGCGCGCATTCGGATCGCTCTGGTAATTGGCGCCGAGAGCGTCCTGTGCCAATGCGGGTGAGGGCAGGGCTGCGACAGAAATGAAAGGTAAAGCAAGGACGCACGCCAAGGCCGTCCCGCGCGTCAGGCGCGAGAGCGAATGGGGCAATACCATGCGGGCGTTACTCGAACCCACTAACCATCCTCCTTATGCAACAAAAAGGAGACACCAAAAAATGTCGCGATAATAACCGGCACCCAGGCAGCCACGAATGGCGGAACGAATCCCGCATTCCCGAATGCCTTCACCAGCACCGAAACGACATAAAGCATGAAGCCTGCGATAACGCCACCCAGAATCATAGCTCCTGACTGACCAAATCGCACAAATTTCAACGACACTGTTGCAGCAATGAGAGTCATCGCCATCAGCAATGCCGGCAAAGCCAGAAGTGACTGGTATTGCATGTCAAATGCGTTTGCGGAGTAGCCGAACGAACGCGCGACCTCGATCTTGTGGCGCAGCTGCGTGAACGGGATCGTATCGGGCGTCGCGAGCTTCTCTTCCACATATTCGGGACGCAGCTGCGTCTCGATCTGGAAACTCGCCATTTTCTGTGGCTCTTCGCCGCGCGCGAATCGCGTCACGTCGGTAAGCTCCCAGTGACCGTCCCTGAGCTGCGCCCTGCGCGCGTCGAAACGCTCCCTGATGTTCTTTTTCTCATCGAACTGGATGAAAGTCGCGTCGGCCAGCGTCGCGCCCTGATCCAGAATGCTTTTCGCGCCGATGATGGTCTCGCCCTCATCTGTCTTCTGGCGCAGCCACGGATCGCGCAGCGCGGAAACGTCGGTAACCTTGCCGGTCTTCCATGTCGATGCGATTTCATCGGCCTTGGCGAAGCCATAAGCGGCGAACGGATTGAGAATGAAGATCGTGGCAAGGCCGAACAGGAAGGCGCCGAAACACGCGGGCAGGAGGAACTGCCAGGCCGATACGCCGACGGAGCGTGCGACGACCAGCTCATATTTTCTGTTGAGCGAAATGAGCGTCGCCATTGCCGAGAACAGGGCGACGAAGGGGATCATCTGCTGCATGATGAAGGGCACGCGCATGGCGGAAAGGCCGAGCGCCGCCCACACGGAATAGTCCGGCAGGTTTGAAAGCTTGCTCGCATTCTCGGTGAAATCGAGAAGCAGCGACAAGGCAAAAATGCCGAGCAGAAAATAGAAGGTGATCTGCACATAGCGGATGAAGAAATAGCGCCCAAGCGTCCAGCCGATCATGCCTTTCCTCCGGCATTATTGCGCGAACGTCCGGTGAGGCGGGCATAGAGCGCCGAGCCCCGGCGTCTCAAACTGTCGAAACCGTCGAGAATGCGGTCGTTCCATTTGTCCGGCAGGCCGATCCGCCGCCCGGTGGCGAGCGCGAAGCCCGTCACGAGAATGACGGCAGCCGGGACCAGATACATGAGGACGATGTAGCCTGCATCCTTGTCGGCGCGGTCAGAGGCGAAATAGCCTGCCCAATAGACGAGGAGAGCGGTGCTGATCGCCGAGAAGGACGCGGACACGCGGGCTTCGCGATGCGAGCGGGAATCGCCTGCGAACGCCAGCGCAATCATCGCAAACACAACCGGATAGAGCCATTGCGTCAGCCGCCGGTGCAATTCGGCTTTGTAGCGCAGCGGGCGCGTCTGGAGGATCGGGTCGTTCGGGTCGGGGTTCAGCAGATAGGAAAGCGGACGGTCCTTGGCATAGATGACGAAATCATCCCCGGCCGAGGCAAACTGGCTGAGGTCGAACGCATAGGAATTGAACTTGATGATCGAAACCGTGCCATCCGACACGTCACGGCGTTGCACCTCGCCGTTTTGCATCAGCAGCATGTCGCCGGTCGGCGTCGAAGCAATCGCGCCGTCGGCGGCATAATAGATGAGATCGAGCGCCGGATCGCGGGAATCGGCGATGAAAAGCCCGCCAATGCTCCCATCGGCGCGTCGTTCCGCCACCTGGATATAGAGATTGTCGGCAAGTTTGCGGAAATTGCCTTCCTGAACGATGACATTCATGAGGTCGGCGCTGGCATTGGCGATCATGGCGCGCATGTTCATGCGCGCATAGGGATCGACATAGTTTGCGACCAGAAACGACACGACGGAAATGACGGCGGCAAGAATCAGGATCGGGCGCATGACCGCGCTGCGCGGTGCGCCGGACGCATTGATGACGACCAGCTCGGAATCCTGGTTCATGGTGGACAGCGTCTGCGTGATCGCAATGATCAGCGCAAACGGCATCACGAGCGGAATAGCCGATGGAATCAACAGCGAACTGAACTGAACGATGGTCTGGAATGTCTGGCCGCTTGTGGTCAGGAAGTCGATGCGCTGGAGCACCTGCACGGTCCAGGTGATCCCGACCGCAGCGCCAAGCACTGCGAGGAACATGATCGCCACCCGGCGCAGGATGTACAACTCGATCAATCGCATAGGTGGAGTCTACATCCCGGTTCCGTTGAAGGAGCGCGCATCCGAAAAAGGCTGCGGCACTCGTGACAATGACTAAACTTAATGACGCTTGGCTAAGATTGACCCAATAAACGCGGTTAACAGATTACTAAAACCATCACGAAGATGCCAGCTCTCGTGTTCCTGTTAACGGGTCCCGTTAATGAGCGATGAGTCGGCTCAAGGCAACCAGTTTTTGCATGGAGCGGGTAAGACAGGCTCGCAATTGTGTCTTGCACGGTTTTCCTCGGCCTAAAACTGGAACAATCTTGGTTCCACTCTTGCTGTTTCGCCATATTCGTCTCACATGAGTGGGGAAAAGTCGCGACACAATCGTGTCATTCTTAAATCGACATCAGGTTTGGAGTTGTCATGTCTAAACGTCCTTCGATCTCTTTCAGCGATTTTGCAGTACCGGAAAGAGGCGTGTCCATCGTCCTCGTCGCCAAGGGCGGCGGCTTTGCGGACGAGGCGGCCGCGGCTGCTGGCGGTGCGGAAAAGATCAAGCGTATTGCCGAAATTTCCGGGTTCACCGGTGCTTTGGGCAAGACGGCGGAAGCGATCGAGACGACTTCCAGCGGTGTCGACAAGATCGTTCTGGTCGGCGTCGGAGAACCGGGCAAGCTTGGCAATGACGACTGGCTGAAGATCGGCGGCGCGGCATTTTCACGAATCGGCAAGGCGGAGCGCGCAACCGTGACGCTGGCACTGCCTGAAACCACCATCGCCGGTGATGAAGCCGCCGATCTGGCGCTGGGCATGATGCTGCGCTCCTACAAGTTCGAACGCTACAAGACGCGCAAGAACGATGAGGAAAACGGCGATCCGAAACACGCCGCGAAGATCAACATCTGCGTCGCGGATGCCCACACTGCGAAGCGGGCCCTCGAAGTCGCCGAAGCGGTGGCGGACGGCGTTATCCAGGCGCGCAATCTCGTCAACGAGCCTGCCAATATTCTGGGGCCTGTGGAGTTCGCGCAGGAAGCCGAAAAGCTCGAAAAGCTTGGCGTCAAGGTCGAAGTCCTCGGCGAAAAGGAAATGAAGAAGCTCGGCATGGGCGCGCTTCTCGGCGTGGCGCAGGGCTCTGTCCGCCCGCCGCGTCTGGTCGTCATGGAATGGCAGGGCGCGAAGAGCAAGGAAAAGCCGGTCGCATTCGTCGGCAAGGGCGTGGTGTTCGATACGGGCGGCATTTCCATCAAGCCTGCCGCTGGCATGGAAGACATGAAGGGCGACATGGGAGGCGCGGCAGCCGTCACCGGATTGATGCGCGCTCTGGCTGGTCGCAAGGCGAAGGTCAATGCCATCGGCGTTATCGGCCTTGTGGAAAACATGCCTGACGGCAACGCCCAGCGTCCGGGCGACATCGTTACCTCGATGTCCGGACAGACGATTGAAGTCATCAATACGGATGCGGAGGGCCGTCTCGTCCTCGCCGACGCACTGCACTATACGAACGACCGTTTCAAGCCGCGCTTCATCATCAATCTGGCCACCCTCACGGGTGCGGTCATGGTCGCCCTCGGCCAGTATCATGCCGGTCTCTTCTCCAACGACGACGAGCTTGCGGACCAGCTTTACGATGCGGGTCAGTCGACGGGTGAAAAGCTGTGGCGCCTGCCGCTCGGCACCGAATACGACAAGATGATCGATTCGAAATTCGCCGATATGAAGAACAGCGCTGGCCGTTACGGCGGATCGATCACGGCGGCACAGTTCCTCAAGCGCTTTGTCGGTGAGACCCCTTGGGCGCATCTCGACGTTGCCGGAACGGCCATGGGTTCGCCTGCAAACGAATACAGCCAGACATGGGCTTCCGGCTATGGCGTCCGCCTGCTGGACCGCCTTGTCCGGGATCATTTCGAAAGCTAAAATCTTTTCTGAACAAAGGGATGGGTGGAGAAGCGGAATCAGTTTCTCCACCCGTTCGCGAAACGGATAGTGCATGGCGGAAATCCTCTTCTATCACCTGACGGAATCGACACTTGATGAAGCCTTGCCCGGCCTGGTCGAGCGGTCGCTCGGACGCGGCTGGCGCGTCACGATCCAGACCGTCAGCGAGGAAAGACGCGATGCGCTTGACGGCTTGCTCTGGACCTTTTCCGACACGTCCTTCGTGGCGCATGGCACCGACAAGGAGCCTCATCCCGAACACCAGCCGGTATTGCTGACCACCAGTGAAGCCAATCCGAATGGCGCGACTGTGCGCTTTCTCGTCGAAGGCGCCGGGCTGGAACAGGCGGACGCCTATGAACGCCTTGTGGTCATGTTCGACGGGCACGATCAGGAGCAACTCGATATTGCCCGCGGCAATGGAAAAGTTTCAAGGCGGAGAACCACGATTTGACTTACTGGCAGCAGACGCCGGACCGCCGCTGGGAGCGCAAAGCGTAATGAGGGCGCTATTCATCTTGATGGCCGTCGCCGGCTTTGGTCTTGCCATTGGCTATCCGTGGTATGTGCGCCATTTCACCGGCAGCGAAATTGGCCGCTGGACCATGCTGGAAAACCGGCAGAGCGGTTTCAAGATTCAGGAAGTCAGGCTGTCGGCGGCTGATGGGCCGGTGCGCGTGTTCATCGATGCCACGCCTCTGCCGGGTTATGTGCCTGCGGAACGGCGCTCGGCGGTGACGCTTGCCGTCAGCCGCGACGGGCAGCCGGTTCTCTCGCAGGGGCTCGACTTTGCCTTGACCACCGGTTCCATCAACAGGGACCGCCCGCAGGATGGCAGTGTTCTGCGCCAGAGTGCCGGTGACATCGACCCCGTCATTCCGGGGCTTTATGCATTTCGTCTGGTGCAGGGAAATACAGACGGACTTCAGATTTCAAAGGCCGATCTGGTGTTGCGGCGAGGGGCGGAAACGCCCAACGAGGTCTATACGACCATCGGCCTGATCCTCGGTGCCTTCGGGCTTTATGCATTGATGCGCACGCGCCTGCGTCCTCAAGGCTGAGGAAGCGCAGATGGGCGCTGCGATTTTCGACCGCATTCTGCTGTTGCTGCTGTCCGCACTTGCCGCCTTTATCGCGCTCGTTCCGATGGCGGAACTCGGCTGGTTCGGTTCGTCCTTTGAGGGATCGAGCGGCTATCTGGCCATGTTCGTGGCTTTTCCGATCCTGACCGCCATTCTCGCAGTTCTTGCGGTGCGGTGCGCGCCGCGCCCGTTGCCGAAGGCACTGCGGATCGCTGGCGCGTCGATCATCGGTTTGGTCTATATAGTTTTCTTCGTGCTGTGATTGCCACTGCAGCGCAATGACTTGCCAGCGGTGGCGGATCAGTCCGCCATCGCTTCTTCATATTCGGTCGAGAGTTCCAGCCATTTGTCCTCTGCATCCGCAAGGGCAGAGCGTGCATCGCTCATCTCCTTGTTGATCCGGATCGCCTTTTGAGGCTCCTTCTCGTAAAGAGCCGGATCTTCGAGCTGTGACGAGAAGACTTGAATCTGTTTCTGCAGCTTCTGGATCAAGGCTTCGGTTTCCTTGATCTTTTTTTGCAGCGGCGCCATGGCTTCGCGTTTCTGGGCAGCGAGTTTTCGCTGCTCGGCCTTGTTGACCCTGGCGTTGTCGTCGCGGTCGGAAACCGGTTCTCCCTTGGCGTCGGCCAGAACGATCTGCCGGTATTCGTCGAGATCGCCTTCAAACGTCTTCACGCCACCCTCGCGGACCAGCCACAGCCGTTCCATCGTCGCTTCGATCAAATGGCGGTCGTGGGCGATCAGGATCACCGCGCCGTTGAAAGCGTTGAGCGCATGCACAAGCTCTTCGCGGCTGTCAATGTCGAGATGGTTGGTCGGTTCGTCGAGGATCAGCAGGTTCGGACCGTGAAAGGTCGCAAGCCCCATCAGGAGGCGCGCTTTCTCACCACCGGAAAGATCCCTGGCCGGTGTCAGCATCTTTTCGGTCGAAAGGCCCATCTGCGCAACGCGCGCGCGGACCTTGGCCTCGGGTTCTGTCGGCATCAGCTTGCGCACGTGCTCGATGGCGTTGTCCTCGGGAACCAGATCGTCAAGCTGGTGCTGGGCGAAGAAGGCAACCTTCAGATTGGGCGAAACCGTGAGCGTGCCCTTTTCGGGCGTCAGGCGACCGGCAATCAGCTTGGCCAGCGTCGACTTGCCGTTGCCGTTGGAACCGAGGAGCGCGATGCGGTCGTCATTGTCGATGCGCAGCGTCACATTGCGCAGCACCGGCTTGCCCGGCACGTAGCCCACATCGGCGTTGTCCAGAGCGATGATCGGTGAGGCGGCCTTCTTTTCCGCATCCGGGAAGCGGAACGGCTGCACATTGCTTTCCACATAAAGCTCGATTGGCTTGAGCTTTTCCAGCGCCTTCATGCGCGATTGCGCCTGACGGGCCTTGCTGGCCTTGGCGCGGAAACGCTCAACAAAGGATTCCATGTGCTTGCGGTGGGCTTCCTGCTTGGCATGGGCCTTCTGCTGCAATTCCAGCATCTCATGCCGCTGCCGCTCGAACTGGTCGTAATTGCCCCGCCAGAAGCTGATCTTCTTTTGGTCAAGATGCATGATCGATGACGTGGCCGAGTTCAGGAGATCGCGGTCATGGCTGATGATCATGACCGTGTACGGATAGCGCTTCACATAATCGACCAGCCAAAGCACGCCTTCAAGGTCGAGATAGTTGGTCGGTTCATCGAGCAGCAGCAGGTCCGGTTCGGCGAAGAGAACCGCAGCCAGTGCGACGCGCATGCGCCAGCCGCCGGAAAAGGCCGATGCCGGCTGGCGTTGCGCTTCCGCGCTGAAACCGAGGCCGGACAGAATGGCACCGGCGCGCGCTTCCGCAGAGTGAGCGTTGATATCGGCAAGGCGGGTGTGAATTTCCGCAATGCGGTGCGGATCGGTCGCGGTGGAAGCTTCCTCCAGAAGCGCCGCGCGCTCCTTGTCCGCCTTCATGACGATTTCGATCAGCGCTTCGTCGGTGCCGGGCGCTTCCTGCGCGACCTGGCCGATACGGGTGTTCTTCGGAAGCGAGATGCTGCCGGTTTCCGGCGCGAGATCGCCCGTGATGACGCGAAACAGCGTGGATTTGCCGGTGCCGTTACGGCCGACGAAACCCGTCTTCGATCCCGCCGGCAGCGTTACGCTGGCATGGTCGATCAGGAGGCGTCCGGCAATTCTTACGGAGATGTCGTCAAGGATAAGCATGATGAAAGCGCTTTTGCACGGCTTGAAGCGTTTCCGCAAGTATCAACATCAGTCAGGCGAAACGCCGCCCGCCTTCCGTCCGCAGGAAATGCATGAGATCGAGCGACGGCGCTTCCGTTCCCAGTCTGGTAAAGGCGGTATGGATCTGTCCGCGATGGTGGGTCTGGTGGTTGAACATATGGGCAAGCGACGGGGCAAGCCGCTGGCTTATCGTGCGCATTTCGTTGAGCGCCGTGTAGCTGTAGCGCCCGCCGAGTTTCTGCGCGTCGAGGCCGTCCGCATAGCGGCATATGCGCGCGTCTTCCGCCTGCCGCAGATCGCGCAGCATGATGAAATTGTCGGAAATGATCGCATCAAGCGTCTTCGGATGATCGCCTTCCGTGGTGAAGCGTTTCATCCAGATGCGGTCGGCGACGAGCAGATGATTGAGTGTGCGATGGATGGAGCCGAAGAAGAGACCGAGATCGAGCCTGTATTCCTCGTCGCTCAACTGGGCAGCGGCGGCATAGACCAGTTCATTTGCCCATCGGTTGTAATAGGCGAACATTTGAAAATGCTGTTCCACGAGAACCCCCTGACCACCCGTCGGCGCCGCTTCCGCGAGGCTGAATCGGCGCGGCATCATCTATGCAATCAATTTTCTGTCGTCTCAAGGTGCTAATCGGTTCGCCTCTTGGCAATCGGGGCTATCGACGGTATAGAGCCTCACTTTTCTGAAAATTCCAGCACAAGGTGTCATAATGGCAATCGAACGTACCTTCTCCATGATCAAGCCCGATGCGACCCGCCGCAACCTGACCGGCGCAATCACCGCCAAGCTCGAAGCAGCTGGCCTGCGCGTCGTCGCTTCGAAGCGCGTCTGGATGAGCCTGCGTGAAGCTGAAGGCTTCTATGCTGTTCACAAGGATCGCCCTTTCTTCGGCGAACTGACCGAATTCATGTCTTCTGGCCCGACGGTCGTTCAGGTTCTGGAAGGCGAAAACGCCATCGCCAAGAACCGCGAAGTCATGGGTGCGACCAACCCGGCAAACGCTGACGAAGGCACCATCCGCAAGGAATTCGCCCTGTCGATCGGCGAAAACTCCGTACACGGTTCGGACGCTCCGGAAACCGCTGCGGAAGAAATCGCATACTGGTTCTCGGGCACCGAAATCGTCGGCTGATCCCAACGAGAATATAAAGAAAAAGCCCGCCTTCCCGGCGGGCTTTTTTGTTGTCTGGGCGATGCGTGGAAACAGGTTTCAAAGGCTCTGCGCGAGCCTTGCCACTTCCTTCCCTTCGTCGTCGAAGAGAACGAGCTTGCCCATATCGATCTTGTAGGACCGGGTCTTGCCGAGCACGTCGAGGAACTTGCGTTCCTGGTTCATGAGGGCAGGCGGGCACTGGACATAGGTCGATCCGATCTCGGCGAAGGAAATATTTTCGCCGGTCACGGTCGCCTTGCTGAAATAGCGGTTGCAGCCGCCCGACCCGCTGACCGCGCCATCGGTCGAAACCGTCAGGGTTGTCTGGGCATTGTCGATCACGCCGCCGCCCTGAATGTCTTCCGCGAGCCAGTCCTTGCCCTCGATGCCGATGGCAGCGCCTTCGTCACCGCTCTTGCGCACCATCACAACCTTGATTTCCGCAGGTTCGCCGGGGTTTTCCGGATCGATCGCATAGCGTTCGTCATTGACGAACCACAGCGTGTCGCCCGCCGAAATGCGCGCCTGCAAGGCATAGCTATGGCCGGGCTGGATCTGGTCCATATCGAAATTGATGGCAAACGGGATCGGCGATCCCTGAACGGATTCGATCCGCGTTTCGCCGATGACCTCGGAAGGGGCATCGGCCAGCGAGACGTCGGAAAGCTGGACCGTCAGGCTTGCTTCCGGCGGCAGCGCGATCCGCTCGCGATATACGACCTTGCCGCTGACGGTCTTTTCCGCCGCCAGGCTGCTTGTCGGCATCGAGGTGGTCAGGAACAAGGCAGCGCCGCCAAGCGCGCCAATGCCGACCACAAGTGCCGCAGCAATTGAAAGGGTTTTCGCCAATCCATTTCGCATCGTTAAAGCCCGAAACTTCCGTTCCCGCATGCGTTGTTTGTTGCAAGACAGATGGCGCTGATGCGGATTCCAGTCTGTCTGTCATCATCGCCTGTCGGCATCTGATTCATGATATCGACAATAGCGAAATCTTCGTGTGAAAATTGTGGCGGCGCAAGAACACGCCAGCTAAATTACCCACTATTCTAGGGGGTTAAATAGTTAATTCGCGATTAAAATGAAAAATTGAGATCAATAGTGGGCCCCTGATCGGAAGATCAGGACTGTTTCCAGCGTTCGCGTATCTTTTCGTCTTCCTCTTTGGACGATACCCATCCGCCGACCGAACCGTCAGCGAGATGCTCCCTTTTCCAGAACGGAGCATCGGTTTTCATGTAATCCATCAGGAACGAGGCGGCCTCGAAAGCTGCGTGGCGATGCGACGAGGCCGCAGCGACCAGAACGATGTTTTCGCCGGGCCTGATAAGCCCGTAACG
This sequence comes from Brucella sp. RRSP16, assembly GCF_052246815.1. Taxonomy (NCBI): domain Bacteria; kingdom Pseudomonadati; phylum Pseudomonadota; class Alphaproteobacteria; order Hyphomicrobiales; family Brucellaceae; genus Brucella; species Brucella sp. RRSP16. Next base: position 120,981 of record NZ_JBQQAM010000008.1, on the reverse strand, counting down.
GTGAATGATCGTAAGTGCGGTTATCGGCCAGCGCGCGATGGCCTGTCGGGCGATGCGGGTTATTTCCGCTTCGGCCATGCCGGGATAGTGCTCCAGTTCCAGCGCGGAAAGCGTGCCGCTTTCGTCGCGGCAAAGACCGGTAAAGGTGACGATGGCGCCTATATCCGTGCGCCCCTGTTCGAGCTTGCGCAGTTCCGCCGCCGTGTCGAAATCTTCGCTTCTTATGCCGACGAACAGTGGGCATGGAGCTTGCCCGCTCATCTCATCCTCCCGTCATGGGCGGAAAGAGCGCGACTTCGTCGCCGTCATTCACCAGTTCATCATGCTCGGCATGTTCCTGATTGATCGCGGCGCGAATGACATGCTCATGCTCGAAAGCGGCATCATATTCCGGCCCAAGCGATTTCAGATGGCCGATGAGGTCGCCAACGGTCGTTTTGGGCGAGGGGAGTTCGATAGTCTCCTCACCCTTGCCGATTTTTTCGCGCACCCATGCGAAATAGACGAGTTTTACCGCCACTGGATCAATCCATCACGTGTTTGAGGCCCGCCTTGAAGTAATCCCAGCCCGTGTAAAGCGTCAGAAGGGCCGATACCCAAAGCAGGACAATGCCTGTTTCCGTTACATAGGGCATGATCTTGTCACCGGCAGGGCCTGCCAGCAGGAAGGCAAGCGCGATCATCTGTGCGGTCGTCTTCCATTTGGCGAGGCGCGAAACGGGCACGCTGACCTTCAGCTCGGCAAGATATTCGCGCAGGCCCGAAACCAGGATTTCGCGGCAAAGGATGATGATGGCGGCCCAGAGCGTCCAGCCGGCAATCGTGCCGTCAGCGGCAAGCAGCAACAGGATGGCCGATACGAGAAGCTTGTCGGCGATCGGATCGAGCATGCGGCCAATGGTCGATGTCTGTTTCCAGATGCGGGCGAGATAGCCATCGAAAAAGTCGGTGATGCTGGCGAAGGCGAACAATCCGAGAGCTGTCCAGCGGGCGAAATCGCTCGACTCCAACCGTCCCTCGATAAAGAAACACAACACCACAAGAGGCACGGCGATAATCCGGCCATACGTGAGGATATTGGGTAGGGAGAGGGTATGATTCTTCTGCATTCGTTCCGCCGCATGTTTGTCAGTCGCACATCAACAGGGATATGACATAAAATCAACTCCCGCTAACATGTTCGCCCGAGACTTAGAGCGCGTTTCGATCTGATTGGATCAGATCGGCGCTCTAATCCTTTGTTTTGACACGCATCTTATCCGAAAGCCGTTTCACACTTTTCAGGATGCGCTCTAATGACGCTTGTAGATGATTCCCGGACAAGTTTGTGTCATCGATCCCGGAAATGGTCGTGGATCGTCCGCGCCATGGCTTCCGAAATGCCGTCGATCTGCATGAGGTCCTCGACCGCAGCACGCGAAACCGCCTTTGCGGTCCCGAAATGATGCAGGAGCGCACGCTTGCGCGACGGGCCGATTCCCGCGATTTCATCGAGCGGATTCTTGACCATTTCCTTCTTGCGCCGGGCGCGGTGCGTGCCGATGGCGAACCGGTGGGCCTCGTCGCGCAGACGCTGGATGAAATAGAGCACCGGATCGCGCGGCGGCAGCGTGAAGGCCTGCTTGCCTTCCACGAAAAAGCGTTCGCGTCCCGCTTCGCGGTCGACGCCCTTCGCGATGCCGATGGCATTGACAAGATGGCTGATGCCAAGCTCGCCAAGAATTTGCCGCACGGCGCCCACCTGGCCTTGCCCGCCGTCGATCAGGATGACATCGGGCCAGGCTGGAAACGTATCCGTTACTTCGGCGTCGGTCGGTTCTTCCGGCGTGCCGTGTTCCTTGACCAGCCGCGAGAAACGCCGCTCGATCACTTCTCGCATCATGCCGAAATCGTCGCCTGGCGTAATGTCGGTCGAGCGGATGTTGAACTTGCGATACTGATTTTTGACGAAGCCTTCCGGCCCGGCGACGATCATGCCGCCGACAGCATTCGTGCCCATGATGTGGGAGTTATCATACACCTCGATCCGGCGCGGCGGCTGCGACAGGCCGAAGGTCTCGGCCATACCCTGCAAAAGACGGGCCTGCGACGATGTTTCGGCAAGCCGCCGCCCAAGCGCCTCGCGCGCATTGGTGAGCGCGTGATCGACAAGGTCCTTCTTCTCGCCGCGTTGCGGCACGTTGACCTGCACCTTGTGTCCGGCGCGCGTCGAGAGCGCTTCGGCGATGAGCGATTGTTCCTCCACGGTCTCGGACAACAGGACGAGACGGGGGCATGGCTTGTCGTCATAGAACTGCGACAGGAAGGCACCGAGAACTTCCGCGGGACCGAGCGAACTGTCGGCTTTCGGGAAATAGGCGCGATTGCCCCAGTTCTGGCCGGTGCGGAAGAAGAAGACCTGAATGCAGGTCATGCCGCCTTCCTGATGGATGGCGAAAACGTCTGCCTCTTCAACCGTCTGCGGATTGATGCCCTGATGCGACTGGACATGCGAGAGCGCCGCCAGACGGTCCCGGTAAACGGCTGCGTGCTCGAAATCGAGGTCCGCCGATGCGGCCTGCATCGCGGCTGACAGATGATCCTTGACCGACTGGCTCTTGCCGGAAAGAAACGCCTTGGCCTCGCTCACCAGCTCGGCATAGTCCGCGTCGCTGATCTCATGCGTGCAGGGGCCGGAACAGCGCTTGATCTGATAGAGAAGGCAGGGGCGGGTTCGTGTTTCAAAAACCGAATCCGTGCAGGTTCGCAGCAGGAAAGCGCGCTGAAGCGCGTTGATCGTGCGGCCTACGGCCCCGGCGGAAGCGAAGGGGCCGAAATAGTCGCCCTTGCGCGACCGGGCGCCGCGATGCTTGAAGATCCCGGGCGCCCGATGGTCGCCGGTCAGCAGAATATAAGGAAACGACTTGTCGTCGCGCATCAGCACGTTGAAGCGCGGGCGAATCTCTTGATGAGATTGGCCTCCAGCAACAGGGCTTCCGTCTCCGTGCGGGTGACGACGAATTCCATCGTCACCGTTTCGCGGATCATCCGCGTTATGCGATTGGAATGGCCGATGCCGCGCGCATAGTTGGACACGCGCTTCTTGAGATTGCGCGCCTTGCCGACATAGAGCACGTCGCCATCGCTGTTGAACATGCGATAGACGCCCGGATTGTTCGGCAGGCGCTTCACGAACGCATTGATGATGTCCTGCCCGCTCAGGCCTTCGATATCCGGCAGGCCATCGGAGGAATCCCACTGGATGGAATCGGCTGCCGACGGCGATGCGGGAGCATCGACTATATCGTCGCTCTCGTCATCCTCTTCGGTCTCCGCGTCGCCAATGATGATACCGGCCACGTCCTGCTCGTCGTCGGGCGGCAGGTTGGCGACAGCATCCTCATTGTTCTTGCGGTTTCCAGTCATTCGGTAATTCCTGCAATATCCGGGGTTTCCCATGCCAGGTGCTGTCCGCCGTCAAGGGCGATCATCTGGCCGGTGACGGAGCGGCTTTCCCAGAAATAGCGAACAGTACGCCCAAATTCCGACAATTCCGGCGCGCGCTGCAAAAGAAGTTGTTCAACCTGCTGTTCAAAATCGCCCGGCTTTTGCCGTTCGCTCGGCAATGTGGGGCCCGGCGCGATTGCATTGACCCGGATACGAGGCGCGAGCGCCTGCGCCATGGTTCGGGTGGCATTCCACAGCGCCGTCTTCGAAAGCGTATAGGAAAAGAAGTTCGGATTGAGCTTCCATACGCGCTGGTCGATTACATTGACGACAACCGCGTCCTCGCCGTCGGGCAGGGCATTCGCCATTTCCTCGGCCAGCAGGACCGGCGCCTTGAGGTGGATCGCAAAGTGCTTGTCCCAAAGCGCCATGTCCAGTTGCCCGATACGGTCGTCTTCAAACAGCGATGCATTGTTGACCAGAAGCCGGATCGGCCCGATCAGCTTCGCTGCATCCCGGGCAAGGTTGCGGACATCGGTTTCCGAGGCAAGGTCGGCGCGCACGACACAGGCCTTTCCGCCTTGTTCGTTTATGGCTGCGGCAAGGGCCGCGCCGTCATCGACGGAGTGATTGCAGTGTATGGCAACCCGGAAGCCATGGGCGGCAAGGTCTTCGACGATTGCCTTTCCAATGCGCCGTGCGCCGCCGGTTACCAGAACCGGACATTTGGCAAGCAGGCGAGGCTCGTGATCATTCAACACGGTAAACACTTTCTTATCGAGATTCTTCAATCGATTTCATGCCACTTCGGTCGGAAAATTGCAGCTAAAAATAGCATCCGCAACATTCATAGCTGACAAATTTGTAGGGATTTCAGCGACTTCGTTTCGTCTGACCTTGCGGCGTGCGACGCCACCGACACCATCCTCCCACTATATAGGTGCCCGCAACGGGCGTTGCGATAATGCAACATCGCAATTTTGCCACGTTCTCGTCAGGTTCTCTCCACAGAAGCGGGCATTTCGTGCCGCAATTACCGCCGATATGTCGGTCCTGTCAGCGCGGCATGGACGATTACTCCCAATGTCGCCCGCCCGATAAGGGACCGCGCAAAAGGTAATTTGTGTAAGGAGAATGCTATGCGCACTCTTAAGTCTCTCGTAATCGCCTCGGCTGCGCTGCTGCCGTTCTCTGCGACTGCTTTCGCTGCTGACGCGATCCAGGAACAGCCTCCTGTTCCGGCTCCGGTCGAAATGGCTCCGCAGTACAGCTGGGCTGGCGGCTACACCGGTCTGTACCTCGGCTACGGCTGGAACAAGGTCAAGACCAACACCGACGGCAGCATCAAGCCGGACGACATGAAGGCTGGCGCTTACGCGGGCTGGAACTTCCAGCAGGACCAGTTCGTATACGGTGTTGAAGGCGACGCCGGCTACTCGTGGGCCAAGAAGTCCAAGAACGGCCTGGAAGTCAAGGAAGGCTTCGAAGGCTCGCTGCGTGGCCGTCTCGGCTACGACCTGAACCCGGTCATGCCATACATCACCGCCGGTGTTGCTGGTAAGCAGGTCAAGCTCGACAACGGCTTTGACGACGAAAGCAAGTTCCGCGTTGGTTGGACTGCTGGTGCAGGTCTGGAAGCCAAGCTCACGGACAACATCCTGGGCCGCGTCGAATACCGTTACACCCAGTTCGGCAACAAGACCTATGATCTTGGCACCGAGTCGGTCCGTAACAAGCTCGACACCCACGACATCCGCGTCGGCGTTGGCTACAAGTTCTAATTATCTGATAATTGAACACGGAAAACCGGGCAGGCAACTGCCCGGTTTTTTGTTGCGCCGTTTTTGGGCTCAGTTGGTCGCGGCATCTGTCAGCCAGCCGCTAAAAGCCGACATCGCTTCGGTTTCCGCGCGCGATTGCAGCCGCGTCAGCCAGTAACTGCCCATCGTCACCGTCGTTTCGAATGGCTGGACGATGGTTTCCGACAGCAATTGCCGGGAAAACATCAGCGGCGGCGCAAGCGCAATACCCGCTCCCTGCATGGCGCCTTCCATCATCGCAAGCGACGAATCGAACATGATGCTTCGGGGCAGGGGCATGTCGCCCGTGACGCCTGCCGCCAGAAACCACCGCGCCCATTCATCGGCACGGTAGGAGCGCAGCAACGTGTGGCGCGCAAGATCGGCCGGTGTTCGCAATTCGCGCGCAAGTTCGGGAATGCAAAGCGGCGACAAGGGCGCTTCCAGCAATCGCGTTGCATCGATGCCGTGCCAAGCGCCGCTGCCGAACCGGATGGCGTAATCCAGCCCCTCCGCCGCAATATCCACCCGGTTGTTGTTGGTCGAAAGCCGCAGGTCGATGAACGGATAGCGATTCTGAAAGTCGCGCAGACGTGGCAGAAGCCAGCCGACGGCCAGCGTCCCCACCGCGCCAACCCGCAATATTTCCCGGTAATGCCCCGCCTCGAAACGTTCGAGCGTTCCGGCAATCCTGTCGAATGCGTCCTTCAATGTGGGGAGCAGCGTTTCCCCTTCGCTGGTCAGCATCAGCCCGCGCGGCAGGCGCTCGAACAGCGTCACATTCAGCCGGGTCTCAAGGCTTTTGACCTGATGGCTGACAGCGGCCTGCGTGACGCAGAGCTCGATCGCGGCCTTGGTGAAGCTGAGGTGGCGCGCCGACGCTTCGAAGGCGCGCAGCGAATTGAGTGGAAGATGCGGACGAACCATGAAGACCCAAATTTTTCTAATGTCAAATGCTAGATAACGTCGTTTGTCGCCGCAGCGCAAGCATCGTATATCAGCAGGGCCTGAAAGGCTTATATCCCGTGGGAAACGGGTTTCAGTATAATGGATCGCGCAGCGACGGCTATGTCTCGGTTGAGACGCAGCCGAATGCATAATCATGAGGTTTATTCATCTGTCATGAGAAAATATACGACGCTTTTGATTGGTTTCCTTGCTGGTTCAGCCATCATCCCCGCCGGCGGCGCTCTGGCGGCAGGCACGATAAATGACGACGAACTGCGCCGCATTGTCGATGAAACCGTACGCCCGCTCATGGCCGGGCAGAAAATCCCCGGCATGGGCGTTGCCATAAGCATCGATGGCAAAAGCCACTTCTTCGGTTACGGGGTGGCGTCGAAGGAAAGCGGGCAGAAAGTCGATGAGGATACGATTTTCGAAATTGGCTCGATCAGCAAGACCTTCACCGCGACGCTTGGCGGCTATGGATTGGCTACCGGCGCATTCTCCCCGTCCGATCCCGCGACCAGATGGGCTCCCGAACTTGCGGGCAGCAGTTTCGACAAGATCACCATGCTGGATCTTGGAACCTATACGCCGGGAGGATTGCCCTTGCAGTTCCCCGATGCTGTCACCGACGACCGTTCCATGCTGGCCTATTTCAGAAAGTGGAAGCCGGATTACCCGGCGGGCACCCAGCGCCGTTATTCGAACCCCAGCATCGGGCTATTCGGTTATCTCGCAGCGCGCAGCATGGGCCAGCCGTTCGACGTGTTGATGGAGCAGAAGCTTCTGCCCGCATTCGGCCTGAAGAACACTTTCGTCCATGTGCCGGAAAGCCGGATGAAGGACTATGCCTATGGCTACGCCAAGGCCGACAAGCCGACCCGGGTGGCAAGCGGCACGCGGGATGCGGAGGCTTATGGCATAAAGACCACGGCGCCCGATCTCCTTCGCTTCGTGGAGCTGAATATCGACAGCGCCTCGCTTGCGTCCGACTTCCAGAAAGCCGTCGTCGCCACGCATACGGGTTATTACCGTGTCGGGGCGAACAATCAGGGTCTCGGCTGGGAAATCTATACCTATCCGGTCACGCTCAAGACGCTTCTCGCTGGCAATTCGTCGGATATGGCGTTGAAATCGCACAAGATCGAGAAATTCGATCCCCCACACGCGCCCTCGGCGGATATGTTCATCAACAAGACCGGCTCGACCAAGGGTTTTGGCGCCTATGCGGCCTTTGTCCCCGCGAAGAAGACCGGCATTGTTTTGCTCGCCAACCGGAACTATCCAAACGATGAGCGCATAAAGGCCGCTTACCGCATTTTGCAGGCGATCGATAAAAGCGAGTGATCCGCAAAAGAAAACCCCGGAAAATCCGGGGTTTCCTCATTTTCAAATCAATCAGCCGCGCGGCAGAAGTTCGGTCAGTTCCGGGTGTAGCTCCTGAAAACGCTTCATCCAGCGCTTGAGCTTGGAGCGGTTGCACTCCCACTTGCCTTCAAAGCGCAGCGACAGATAGCCAAGCGCTGCGGCAACGGCGATATGTCCCACATGCAGCTTGCCCGCAAGGCGGGGCGGCGCTTCGTTCAGAAGGTCGAGCGCCCGCTCGGCCTTGCGCCATTGCAGGTCGAGCCAGGGCTGGTGGACCTTCTCTTCGGGGCGCATCCGCCGTTCATAGACATGGGCCAGCAGCACGTCGCAAAGACCATCGGCGATGGCTTCATAGCGCTCGGCATCGGTACGCTTTTCCGCATTGCGCGGGAAAAGCTTGTTGCCCGAAACCCGGTTCAGGTACTGGGTGATCGCGCGGCTGTCGAAGACGGCCTTGCCGTCATCCGCCAAAAGCGTTGGAATCTTTCCGAGAGGATTGGCCTGAATAAGATCCGCCGGTTCCGCCGAAGTGTTGACGATGACGCTTTCAAACGAAATGCCGGCGTGATGGGCGGCCATGCGAACCTTCGCGCTATAGGGCGAGGCGGGTGAATAGAGAATCTGTGTCATCGTAATTTCCTGAACAGGCTATGTAGGGTCTATTGCGTGGCGGGCATCATCACGGAGCGGCTTCGGCAGGCATTGGCGTCCACCTCATCGCAGGAACGGAATTGCAGGTCCTTTGTCATGCAGATGCGGACTTCCTGCAGATAATTCCGCTTGCAGCTGATCGAAATACCGTCCGGCTTCATGCCGGGATTGGCTGCGATGAACGCTTTTTCGACAAGGATAGGGTCCACGCGTCGCCCGCCCGCCGTCCCGCTGGCCAGACTGCGCAGGCTGTGCGGAATGTTGACCTGATCGAAAGCGTTGCGCAGCGTGGCGAAGTAATCATTCTGTGAAAGGCCCGAGCAACTCCCGTGCTTGCGCCATTGATAGGCGACGAGGCCCGCAGCAGGCATGATGTCCGACAGGCTGGAAATAATCCGCCGCGGCACATAGCTGCCGCCGCTTCGGTTATTGTCCACCTGACAGTTCGCCGGATAACCCCATTCGTTCTGCGGCCAGAGACCATGCACCACGAAACCGAAAGGCCGGCTAGTGCCGCATTGCTGCTTGTTGGCGCGTGGGCCTTCCGATGCGCAATAGCTTGGCGACCAGGAAAGGGCGAGGACGTAGAAATCGAACTCGCCCGGAATATCATCAGCGCGTGCAGGCAGGGCTGCCAGAACATTCGCCGTTGCCGCTGCAAGCAACGTAATCGCAGCAGCGCCAAACTTCCGCAGCATATGCCCTCCACTCAATCGTTGCTCAAGGCGTCAGTTGTCTGAATCAAAAAGCGGGAGACCGGCATGGCGACTCCAAGAGCAGATACCAGTGGTCTTTTGGTTCCGACATTTGCTCAGCGCTCATATCCGAGGGATGCAAATGTCGGGATCAGACCACTAGCGAAGAACGCGGCACCGGGCGTCGTATACATACCAGCGGTCGAAACCGTCGACGCAGAACTCGACGTTGCGGCCCATGGAGGCAAAGCCCTGGCCTTCCTCGACCATATACCAGACCGAGCGATACTGACCGTCGCTCAGAACGGCGGTCGCCTTGCAATAGGTGCGCTCAATCTGGGCAGGGTTGGTCTTCGGCTCATACCGCGTCAGCTGAACGTCGCTCATGGCCGAAATGCCGACCTGCGGCAGGTTCGGGACGTGGCGCACCTGATAGCCGAAATCGGAAACCACGGAGCGCAGCACGCTCTGCTGGCTGCACGCACCCGCATCTGCAACACCTGCGGGTGCCGGGGCAAGATAGTCTGCGGCGCTCGCTGGCAGGGAAGCCAGCGTCAGGGGAAGGACGGCTGCGGCGAAAGCGGCTGCGCGTGAAAACTGTCCGATGCGATCCAGGGTTCGTTGCATATCTCTATCCTGTCCGAAATTGCGAGCCAGCTCGCTGAATTCTGTGATGACCGAAGCCTCGTCGAGGCGCAGTTTCTGCTAGCAATTTCTCCGGGTCAAGTGCGATCCGTCTCGCTGCGCACCCACTTGAGGCTGAAATTGCTCCCCTTTTCCTCGGCCAGAAGCTTGGTAAGGCAGGGAAGCAGGGTTTGCATCTCACTTTCGAGTGTAAAAGGCGGATTGACTACAATCATGCCCGTGCCATCGAGGCGCGGTTCTGCAGAAGGCGCGCGAATCGCAAGCTCGATCTGCATGATCTTGGGAATGCCGGTTTCACGCAGGCGTTTGGTGAACCGTTCGGTTTCCCTGCGGTCCTTCACCGGATACCACAGCGCATAGATGCCGCCGCCGAAACGCTTGTGCGCCTTGGCCAGCCCGTCGACCAGACGGTCGAATTCGCCTTCCTTTTCAAAAGGCGGATCAACCAGCACCATGCCGCGCTTTTCCTTCGGCGGAAGGTGCGCGCCAAGCGCCAGCCATCCGTCGAGTTCGGTCACGCGCACCTGATAGTCGCCGTCGAAGAGTTTTGCCAGCCTGGCCGAATCCTGCGGGTGCAGTTCCAGCGCGGACAAACGGTCCTGCTTGCGCAGAAGATGCCGCACGACAAGCGGCGAACCCGGATAATGACGGAGCTTTTCGCCTTCGTTGACGGCGCGGACGGCGGCGAGATAGGGCTCCAGCAATTCCAGCGCTGGCTGCTCGATCTGCCCTTTCTTCACCGCATCCACGATGCGGTCGATGCCACCCGTCCATTCGCCGGTCTTCCCAGCCTCGATACCTTTCAGGTCATAGAGGCCGATGCCCGCATGGGTGTCGATGACGCGAAAGGCCTGATCCTTGCGCTTCAGATATTCGACAAGACGGGTCAGGATGACGTGCTTGACGACATCCGCGAAATTTCCGGCGTGATAGGCGTGACGATAGTTCATGGCTGCGCTTGTTTCATGTTGGCCTGTTTTCGGCAAGAGGCCGGGAATGGCAAACGCCCCGGTGTCTCAATCAAAAAGCGGCAGGCGGCGACGAAATTCGCGACTTTTGGAGCGGGTACTGCGTCGTTGCTGCAATATCTCTCCTGTCACAAATGTGACATACAACCTTCAACATCTGCTCCTATCCTCTGAGTCGAGTCCCGAAATGTCTGGTGGCGTCCTTCTGATCGTCCTCTTTGGCGCGTTCCTCCACGCGAGCTGGAACGCAATCGTAAAGGGGAGCGGAGACAAGTTCTTCAGCGCCGCCAGCGTTACCGGCGCTGCGGGGCTGATCGCCCTTTTCATCGTGCCTTTTCTGCCGCTGCCGAATCCCGCAAGCTGGATTTACATGCTTCTGTCGACGGTCACGCAGACCTTTTACATGTCGCTGGTGGCTGCGGCCTATAAGTCCGGCGACATGAGCGAAGCCTATCCGATCATGCGCGGCACGCCGCCCTTGCTGGTGGCGCTGGTGAGCGCGCCTCTGGTGGGCGAGGTCATGGGCTGGCAAAGCTGGCTTGGCATCATCCTGATCTGTTCCGGCGTGCTGGCGATGGCGCTTGATGCCCGGCGCCGAAATCGCGGTGCTTCAAGCCGCACGGCCTTGCTGGCTCTCACCAATGCCGGTTTCATTGCCAGCTATACGATCATCGATGGCCTTGGCGTCCGCGTTTCGGGAGAGCCGATTTCCTATACGCTGTGGCTGTTCATGATGAACGCCATACCGCTCGCCGGCTGGGCATTCTATCGCGAGCCGGACCGCTTCATCCATTACCTGCGCAATCACTGGCGACCGGCCATGATCGGCGGGGTGGGCACATTGGGGTCGTATGGCCTGGCGCTCTGGGCGATGACCATGGCCCCGATTGCCGTCGTGGCGGCACTGCGGGAGACGGCGATCCTCTTCGGCGTGCTCATTTCCTTCGTGGTACTGAAAGAAAAAGTCGGCCTGCCGCGCTTTGTAGCTGCCGGGCTTATTGTCTTCGGCGCGATTTCATTGCGCCTGTCGTGAAAATTTATTTCGTCACAGTTACAATCTTCCGGCAGAAATTCGTTTCTGCGGCAAGTGGCTTGAGCTAATAAAGTAGTATGAACCAGCACGCTCCCATTTCGAATATCAAGATCAGTCATTCGGCCTGTCCGCATGATTGCCCGTCAACCTGCGCACTCGACGTGGAAATTCTCGACGAGCGCACCATCGGGCGCGTGCGCGGCGCAAAGGACAACAGCTACACCGCTGGCGTCATCTGCGCCAAGGTGGCGCGCTATGCGGAGCGTGTGCATCACCCCGACCGCCTGAAGCACCCGCTGGTTCGCGCCGGTGCAAAAGGTGAGGGGCAGTGGAAGCAGGCTTCGTGGGAAGCAGCCCTTGATCTCATCGCAGAGCGTTTTTTGAAAGCCGAACAGGATTATGGCAGCGAAAGCGTCTGGCCCTATTATTATGCAGGCACGATGGGGCTGGTGCAGCGCGACTCGATCAATCGTCTGCGCTTTGCCAAGCGTTATTCCAACCAGTTCGACAGTTTCTGCACCAATATGGCTTGGACCGGCTATTTCGCCGGAACCGGCAGCCTGACCGGTCCCGATCCGCGTGAAATGGCCAAGGCCGATGTCGTGGTCATCTGGGGCACCAATGCCGCCGCAACGCAGGTCAATGTCATGACCCATGCGGTCCGCGCGCGCAAGGAACGCGGTGCCAAGATCGTCGTCATCGACGTTTATGCCAATGCGACAGTCCGGCAGGCGGATATGGGCATCGTGCTGAAGCCGGGAACCGATGGCGCCTTTGCCTGCGCGGTCATGCATGTGCTGTTCCGCGACGGTCTGGCTGACTGGGATTATCTGGAGCGTTATACCGACGATCCGAAGGGGCTTGAAAAGCATCTTCAGACCCGCACGCCGGAATGGGCGGCTGCGATCACCGGCCTGTCCGTTGAAGAGATTGAGGCATTTGCTCATCTCGTCGGCAAGACCAAACGAACCTATTTCCGCCTCGGCTATGGTTTCACCCGCCAGCGCAATGGCGCGGTCAACATGCATGCTGCCGCTTCGATCGCCTGCGTGACGGGCGCTTTCCTTCATGAAGGCGGCGGGGCGTTTCATTCCAATTCCGGCATCTTCAAGATGGACAAGCGCGAGATCGAAGGTCGCGCCATGCAGGATGTGAGCCTCCGCTTTCTCGACCAGTCGAAGATCGGACGCATCCTGACCGGTGACCCGGAAGCGCTTTATGGCGGGCCGCCCGTCATGGCCATGCTGATCCAGAACACCAATCCGATGAATGTGACGCCGGAACAGCGGCTGGTCCGCAAGGGCTTCGCGCGCGAGGATTTGTTCGTTGCCGTGCATGAGCAGTTCATGACGGATACGGCGAAGATGGCCGATGTCGTCCTGCCTGCGACCACATTCCTCGAACACGACGATATCTATCGCGGCGGCGGGCAGCAGCATGTCGTGCTCGGGCCGAAGCTGATCGAGCCGCTTGCCGATGCGCGTCCGAACATCTTCGTCATCAACGAACTGGCGAAACGGCTTGGCGTAGGGCATCTGCCGGGCTTCGACCTGGACGAGCGCACGCTGATCGACAACATGAATGCCAATAGCGATCTGCCGCATTTCGACGAATTGAAGGAAAAGCGGTTTGTCGATCTGCAACCGCCCTTCGAGGAAGCGCATTATATCAACGGTTTCAAATGGCCGGACGGCAAGTTCCGCTTCCGCCCGGACTGGACGGGAAGCCCTTCGCCCAACAAGCCGCCGGAAGTCATGGGACTTCAGGGGCCTCATCATTCCATTCCGGAATTTCCGGACCATTGGGAAGTGATTGAAACGGCGGATTCCGAACATCCATTCCGCATGACGACCTCACCGGCCCATAATTTCCTGAACTCGACCTTTGCCGAGACGCCGACATCGCTTGCCAAGGAAATCCGGCCCGAACTACTGATCCATCCCGACGATGCGGCAGAGCTTGGCATAGAGGACGGCGAGCGCATCGAGATCGGCAATCATCGCGGCGAGCTGGTGCTTTATGCCGTGCTGCGCGCGGGGCAAAAACGCGGTGTCGTTGTTTCCGAGGGCATTTTCCCCAATTCCACCTTCGAGCGCGGCGAGGGGATCAACATCCTGATCGGCGCCGAACCGGCAGCTCCCTATGGCGGGCTTGCGGTGCACGATACCAAGATCTGGATACGCAAAATAAATGCATAAATATTAATCCAACAACGCCGGGGCGCATATATAAACTATATATGCGCCCCGCGTTGTTGTTTATTCGCGCTGCCCGTTAGCCGGCGTAACGCAGTTTCAGCTTGGAAACACCCACGGCGGCATTCAGGCCGCGCTGGCCCTGAAGCGAAATCGGCTGAAGCGAAATCGTCTTCCACGAACCGCCCGTCAGGATATTGGTGCCGAAGCCGACGCCGATGGCTGCATTGGCGGAAGCACCGACATAACGGCCCTGAAGCGCGCCTTCCGGACGAACGCTCGGAGCCCATACGGCCCAGGCGACACGGCCACCATTGATGAAGCCGACATCGACGCCGAGCTTGGTGATGGTGCCGGTGTAATGCTCAATCGGGCCGCGACCGCGGGCAAGCCGGAATACGCAATCCACATCCTGCTGGCTGCCGATGATTACGCCGATAGCCGGGGAGATGTCGCAGGACAGCATACCGACTTCCGAGCGTGGCTGGGTACGACCCGAAGCGGGAGGAGCTACGAAGTCGGCTGCGAGAGCTGGAGCCGTAACCGCAAGGCCGGAAACCACGGCCATTGCCGAAAGGAAGGAAGTCGAGAAACGGAGAGACATGTCTTTGTCCTCTTCTGAAAACATATTGAAAGAATCGCTTTCCACGACTCTTAACGGGGTTTGCCGAAGCAAGTTCCGTTACGAGGGGGAATTAGAGCTTTTTGCGGGAAATTAAAGTTTTGTTAACAAAAAACTTCGTGTGTGATGATTTTGCCGCGGATCAGACGCTGACAATTACGCTATCTGCCTGAATCTCTGCCCGATCCCCTGCCTCTCCGGCGGCGAATTTGCGAAGGGCGGCGGCATAAAGCTGGTGCTCGGCCTTGAGGACGCGCGCTGCAAGTGTTTCAGCATCATCTCCGGCGCGCACCGGCACTGCGGCCTGCGCCAGGATTGGACCCTCATCCATCCCCTCGGTCACCAGATGAACGGTGCAGCCTGCGACTTTCATGCCCGCATCCAGCGCCCGCTGATGGGTGTGCAGTCCGGGGAAGAGCGGCAGCAGGGAAGGGTGAATGTTGAGAATGCGGCCTTCATAGGGAGCGATGAAGCGGCCCGACAGAAGGCGCATGTAACCGGCAAGGCAGATGATGTCCGGCTGCAACGCGGCAAGGGCTTCCAGAATGGCATCTTCATGCTCATCCTTCGAGGCGTAATCCTTGCGCTTGAAGACCTGCGTCGCAACGCCTGCGCCTTGCGCCCTGGCAAGACCGCCAGCTTCTGCCTTGTCGGAGAATACGGCCACTATTTCGGCTGGAAAATCCGCAGGTTGCGCGGCGCGGATCAGCGCTCCCATGTTGGAGCCGCCGCCCGAAATGAAGATGACGACCCGCTTGCGGCTCATAGCGCAAGCTGGCCCTTGTAGACGACGCCATCCTTTTCGCGCTTGACCATCTGGCCCAGCGTGACGACCTTTTCGCCTTCGGTGGCAAGCGCTGCCACGACTTCATCGACCTTTTCAGGCTTCACGACAGCGATCATGCCGACGCCGCAATTGAAGGTGCGCAGCATTTCGTTCGGCGCGACGCCGCCGGTTTTGGCAAGCCATGAGAAGACTGGCGGAACGGAAATGGAGGCAAGGTCGATTTCGGCGGCAAGACCTTCCGGCAGGACGCGCGGAATATTGTCGGGAAAACCACCGCCAGTGATGTGCGCCAGCGCCTTGATGCCGTCCGAAGCGCGGATCGCGGCGAGAAGCGGCTTCACATAGATACGCGTCGGGGTGAGCAGCGCTTCACCGAGCGTCGCGCCCGGCTGGAACGGCGCATCGGACTTCCAGCCGAGGCCGGAAAGCTCGACGATGCGGCGCACCAGCGAAAATCCGTTGGAATGAACGCCGGACGAAGCCAGACCGAGAATGACGTCACCTTCGGCAATGTCGCCGCGCGGCAGCAGGCGGTCGCGCTCAGCCGCGCCAACCGCGAAACCGGCAAGATCGTAATCGCCGTCGCGGTACATGCCCGGCATTTCAGCGGTTTCACCGCCGATCAGCGCAGAACCGGCCTGACGGCATCCTTCGGCAATGCCCGCAACGATGTCCACGCCCTGGTCCGGCGAAAGCTTGCCGGTCGCAAAATAATCGAGGAAGAAAAGTGGCTCGGCACCCTGAACAACGAGATCGTTGACGCACATGGCAACCAGATCGATGCCCACCGTGTCGTGCTTGTCGGCGTCGATGGCGATCTTCAGCTTGGTGCCGACGCCGTCATTGGCGGCAACGAGCACCGGGTCCTTGAAGCCTGCGGCCTTGAGGTCGAACAGGCCGCCAAAGCCGCCGATCTCTCCGTCCGCACCGGGGCGCCGCGTGGAACGCACGAGCGGCTTGATCTTCTCGACCATCAGGTTGCCGGCATCGATGTCGACGCCAGCCTGCGCATAGGTCAGGCCATTATGGGCGGCAGACTTGTCGGCGGGCTTATTGGCGGGCTTGTTTTCCATGGTCATGGCCTGCTCCTGAAATGGGCGCTTATCCACGCAGTTGTCTAATGCATTTTCGGCAAAAGCGTATAACGGTTTTGCTCAGGAAAAATGCGATAAACAGAGAATGTGCGCGCAATGCCATGAGACGGCGCTGCCTGCAAGGCCACAAGGCCCGAAAAGAGTGAAACAGCGCAGAATTCCGACTAAAATTGTAAAGCGCTGCCCATCATCCGACAGAAAGGTTGTGTTTCGTCAGGCCTTTCGCACAGACATTGCAATCCTCGGCAACCGTTCTAACTTGTCCGCGACTGCAATAAGACATCCGTAACGCCGTTCTGCTATCAGGACTGGTTCTATCCAACAGTTTTCCTTTAAAATGGACGCACATGGTCAAGAAACCGACATCCACGCGCACCACCGCCAGCCGAACGATCCGTCAATCGGAAGCGAAGGTTCGCGACGGCGACATTCACGTCAATGTGGAAGTCGGTGCGCTGACCGGCTCTTCGGTGCGCCGTCAGGCGATGTTCTGGGTGGGCGCAGTCGCGGTCTTCGTCCTGTTTCTCGTCGTGTTCAGTTCCGTCCTGCTGCCTTTCGTGGCCGGGATGGCGCTGGCCTACTTCCTCGATCCCGTTGCGGACCGGCTGGAGCGCCTCGGCCTTTCGCGGCTTGCCGCCACGGTCGTCATCCTGCTCATCTTCCTGATGGCGCTGGTCCTCGGCCTGATGATCGTCGTGCCGATCCTCGCAACGCAGCTTGCGGATTTCATTTCCAAAATCCCCGAATACATCACCCAGCTGCAATCGCTTCTGGCGAATGAGGATTCGCAGTGGCTGAAGAAATACATCGGCATTGACAGTTCCGTCATTCAGCAGAATCTGAGCTCGCTGCTCCAGCAAGGCGCCGGTTTCCTCTCGACCTTGCTTCAGTCCCTGTGGAATTCGGGGAAATCGCTGATCGATATTGCGGGCCTTTTCGTCGTCACACCGGTGGTCGCATTCTACATGCTTCTGGACTGGGACCGCATGGTCTCGAGCATCGATTCATGGGTACCGCGCCGCCAGCTTCACACCGTGCGCCGCATCGCACGCGAGATGAACGCCGCCGTTGCCGGTTTCATTCGCGGGCAGGGAACGCTCTGCCTCATTCTTGGAACCTATTACGCCATCGGCCTTACGCTGACGGGGCTCAATTTCGGCCTGCTGATCGGCTTTTTCGCCGGTCTCATCAGCTTTATTCCCTATATCGGCTCCTTTGTCGGGCTGGCGCTCGCCATCGGCGTGGCGCTGGTCCAGTTCTGGCCCGACTGGATCATGATCTGCGCCGTCGCGGGCGTGTTTTTCCTTGGCCAGTTCGTGGAAGGCAACATCCTCCAGCCGAAGCTCGTCGGCTCGTCCGTGGGCCTGCATCCGGTCTGGCTCATGTTTGCGCTTTTCGCCTTCGGCTCGCTGTTCGGCTTCACCGGAATGCTGGTGGCGGTGCCTGCCGCGGCGGCGGTCGGGGTGCTTGTGCGGTTCGCATTGAATAGCTATCTCCACTCACCGATGTATGATCCTGCCTACCATCAGCCGGACCCGGATGCGGGGCCGCTGATCGAGGCGGGCGAGAGTGCGGGCAGAGAGAAATGAAATTGGGTCGTGACGGGCCGGGCGTTACAACAGGATGTGCAGGAGGCTGCGATGCGTGAGGCACCGCGCCAGATTCCGTTGAACCTTGAGCATCAGCCCGGTTACCACCGGGAGGACCTGATCGTCACGGGCTCCAACCGGGCCGCCGTCGACCTCATCGACCGCTGGCCGAACTGGCTGTCGCCCGTCACCATCCTTGCCGGACCGACCGGCTCGGGCAAGACGCATCTGGCGGAAATCTGGCGGGCCGGAACGGGCGCGCTTCTGGTCGACCCTTCCAGCATCACCGAAGAAGCCGTGAATGGCGCTGCCGAATATCCCGTGCTGATCGACGATATTGGCGCCACGCCTTTCGATGAAACGGGGCTTTTCCACCTCATCAACAGCGTCCGGCAGAATGCGGCGCAGGGAATTGGACCTTCCTTGCTCATGACCTCACGGCTGTGGCCCGCGAACTGGAACGTCAAGCTTCCCGATCTTGCGTCGCGCCTCAAGGCTGCGACCGTCGTGGAAATCGCCGAACCGGACGACTTGCTGCTTTCAGGCGTCATTCACAAGCTCTTTGCTGACCGGCAGGTGAGCGTGGAGCCCCATGTCGTCGCCTACCTGGTCAGCCGGATAGAGCGCTCGCTTCTGTCTGCAATCCGCATCGTCGACAAGCTCGACCGCGCGGCGTTGGAGCAGAAAAGCCGCATCACGCGCACGCTCGCCGCACAGGTTCTGGCCGACAGCGAACAGCCGGAACGCTGAGGATGAGGATAGCGGTCACAGGGGCAGGCGGTTTCATCGGAAGCGCACTGACGCAAATGTTGGCCGGTGAGGGGCACGAAGCGCTGCCTCTGTCCCGAAACGCGCTGTCCGGTCCGGACCTTTCAGGCGTGGAAACAGTCGTCCATTGTGCGGCACTCGCGCATCGGACGGGCGCGGAACGTCCCGATGCCGCAACATTCGATGCGGTCAATCATCGGCTGGCGGTGGAACTTGCCGCCAGGGCAAAGGCGGCCGGTGTAAAGCGCTTCGTTTTCGTATCCACGATCTATACGGTCGCGGGAAACCCGTCGCCCTTGACGCCGGACATGCCGCTGAAGCCGCGTGACGATTATGGGCGCGCCAAGGCCAGGGCCGAAACCGATCTGCGGGAACTAAGCGGGATAGAGATCGTCATCGCACGTCCGGTTCTGGTCTATGGCCCGAGAGCGCGGGCGAACCTGAAAGCGCTGATAAGGCTCTGCGACAGCGGATTGCCGCTGCCTTTCGGTCTGGCAAACAACCGGCGCAGCTTTGTGTCGCTGGAGAATGTCGCGCGCGCGCTGACATTTCTAAGCGTTGCGCCTGCGCAAAAGGTTGCCGGGCGCGTGTTTCACCTTGCTGAACCACAACCACGTTCCACGAAGGAACTGGTGACGAAGCTGCGGGCTGCCTTGGGAAAGCCTTCGCGGCTTGTGCCGATTCCGCCGGTCGTCATGCGGCTCCTGCTTTCGGCAGCGGGCAAAAGCGGGCTTTACGACCAGCTTTATGGCGATCTGGTCGCGGACACTTCATCGCTGATTGAAGCAGGATTCGATTATCTGCCGGGTGACCGACAGCTTGAAGCAATGGCGCAGGCGGTCTGATCCAACATTCTGGATCAATTCTTCTGGCCGACAGCTTTTGGCGGCTCCATGCGGGAATGCGCTGGACGCGGAGCCTGTCTGGACGGCGCTACGGTCGCGGTTTGCTGCTTCTTGGCAATCGAGCCGGTTATCAGGCTGGCGCTGTCCGGCTTGTTGCGTCCGCCGATAAGCTGGTCCTCATGCACCCAGCCGATCATGTTCGTCTTCGGGACGATCACGCGATGCCAGCGTCCGGTCTTTCCATAAGAGCGCATCTCGCGGCCTTTTTCCACGACGCCGATGGATGGCGACTTGTCCCAGGCATTCTTGTGGATGGTGAGGCGCGCCTTGGCGTAGATCACCGAAGGCGAGCTTGCCGGTGTGTTGACGCCGCGCGGCGGCATTGAGCGCAACGCAGCCGCGGGCGGCTGGGGCGCAACGACCTGATTTGCGGGGCGCGGTGGGGTGGCGGTCTGGATTGCAGCCTGCTGCACCGGCTTTTGCGGAGCGGGCGCCGCAACGGGCGCGGACGGGCGTGGCACCGGGCCGACCGCAGCGCCATAATCCTTCGACGGTGACTTGCTTTCAGGGGCCTTGCTGGTGACGGTCGCCTTCGGTTCCGTTTTCGCGGCGGGCTGCGCAACCGGCCTGGACACAGGGCGCTGGAAGAGCGCTGTTATCGCAGCCTGTGGGCTCTTGTGCTGGGACGTCGCCCAGAGGCTGAAGGCACCGAGACCCAGAATGGCGGCCAGCGCGAGCAGGGGAGTGGACGAGCCCGAAGATTTGGCTGAACGCTTGGTGGAGCGCTTGGGCGAGCGGGTGGTGCGTTTGCGTGCAGCCATCGTCTGTCTCCTGTTCGAATCGCGATGGGGAGACGCTACCAATTGTTCCTTCGCATTTGGTTACCGGGGCTTGCCGCCGGTGCTGCCCGAGCGCTGCCCCAGCGCTGCCCGAGCGCTGAGACGGCAACAAAAAACGCCGCTTTCGCGGCGTTTCGAGGCAGGGTGGCAAGACTTACTGGTGGCCAGACGTCTTATGATCGCAGGAGGTCTGGCCGGAAGCCTTCTCCTGCTGCCGTTGGTTGGCTTCGCTTGCTTCAACCGCGTTGCGCAACTCCGCCCATTCGCGTTCATGACGACGATAAAGCTCATCGGAAACAGTCTGGATACCCATTTGGTCCTCCGTTTTATCTGGTGCCCCAAATAACATGGCGAGGGCGAAAACGTTGCATCACAAAGCGTAAGCGCTTGAAATCTTAATCGGTTTATATGTTTATAACTTGAATTCGATTTCAATTTTCCTGAATGGAAATGCCGCCTTCTCCGATTTTCATCTCGATCCCGGCGGGTTTGGTCTCTTCGCGATAGACATAGATCGCCAGACCTGCGGCCACGACGATCAGCGCGCCAATAATCAGATAAAGCCCGTTTCTGTTCACATTCAGTCTCCAGCTGGTTGGTAGTGAAGTGAGAACGCCAGCGCGTGGGGTTTGGTTCCGGAAGGAACTTTCTCAAAACAAAACCCACGCAAGCGGGGGCTCGCGTGGGTCTGCCTTCCGGTCGATCACGTCAATGCGTGATGGCCGGCAGTGTTTCTGTCGGGACCATGGAGGTAAATGGCGGCAGGTAGGCCTGTGCCATCACCAGAAGGCCGACGAGGGCGGCAAGCGCCACGGAATGGAAGAACACATAGCGCAGGATCTTCGATTCATGCCCGTACCACTGCGTTGCGGTGGAGGCGACGACGATGGACTGCGCGTCGATCATCTTGCCCATCACGCCGCCGGACGAGTTTGCCGCAGCCATCAGGACGGGTGACAGGCCGAGCTGTTCCGCCGTGATCTTCTGCAAGCCGCCGAACAGCACATTCGATGCCGTGTCGGAGCCCGTCAGCGCCACGCCGAGCCAGCCGAGCATCGCACCGAAGAACGGATAGACCCAGCCGGTCTGCGCGAAGGCGAGCCCGAGCGTCGCGTCGGTTCCCGAAAAGCGCGTGACATAGCCGAGCGCGAGCATGGCCGAGATCGTGATCAGCGAGAAGCGGACCACATAGGCCGTCCTGCCATATTCCTTCAGCAGCCGGAGCGGGTTGAAGCCCAGCACCAGCCCGCCCACCACTGCCGAGAGAAGGATGCCGGTGCCGGTGGCCGAAAGCAGGTTGAGCGTATAGATCGCGGCCTCCGAATGCGCTTCGGCCACCACCGGCGGAACCTTGAACACCATGTTATGCAGATAGGGGATCGGCATTTTCCACACCCACAGCGAATCGAGCCATGTCCGGAACTGCGGCGTGCCCCAGAGGAACACGAACACCGAAAGGATAAGCCACGGGGTCCATGCCCGGAAAACGGTTCCGGTGGAATGTTTCGGCGGTGCGGGCATGGGGCCTGCATCCACTTCGCCTTCCTGTCCCGTCGACGTCCATATCCGCTTCGGCTGCCAGACCCGCAGGAACCCCGCCAGCGCTGCCATCGAACAGATCGCAGCCACCACATCCACCAGCCATGGCCCGTGGAAATTGGAGACCAGATATTGCGGAATGGCGAAGGCCACGCCCGCCACCAGCAGCGCAGGCCAGACTTCCAGCATGCCCTTGCGCCCGGCAAAGGCCCAGATCAGCCAGAAAGGCACGAGGACGGAGAAGAACGGGAGCTGACGCCCGATCATCCCCGACAGCTGCATCAAGTCTATCCCCGTCACCGCCGAAAGCGCGATGACCGGCGTTCCAAGCGCGCCATAGGCGACCGGCGCGGTGTTGGCGATGAGCGAAAGCCCTGCTGCGGGCAGGGGCGCAAAACCCAGTCCCATCAGCATCGCGGCAGTCACAGCGACAGGCGTGCCGAAACCCGCGGCACCTTCAAAAAAGGCGCCGAACGAAAAGGCGATAAAGAGAAGCTGGAGACGGCGGTCCGGCGTGATGCCCGCAATGGAATCGCGCAGGATGTTGAACTGGCCGGTCTGTTCTGTCAGCCGATAAAGAAAGATGACGTTGAGAATGATCCAGCCAATGGGCAGAAGTCCGTAGGCGGCACCGTAAACGGCAGTGGCGCCTGCCATGTCGGCGGGCATCCCGAAGCCGACAACTGCAATCACAAGCGCTGTAAGAAGACCAAGTATGGCTGCGGTATGCGCCTTGATGTGAAAGAAGCCGATACCGCCCAGCAGGACGACAATCGGCAAGGCGGCAAGTAATGTCGACAAGAACATGCTTCCCAAAGGGTCATAAACTTGATTCCAGGGCATCGGTCCTCCCTTCCTGGATATGCGTTCCTTTCCTTGACATGAAATACGCCGCCGCAATTTCGCCGACGGTTATGCAATGAACGGCCATTCTCTCCCCGAACGGCAGTCATGTGGTGCGTTGCTAATTTATGTAGGCAGATAATTGGTAAGCTTACTTTACCAGCGCTGTCAATTCGGTGATTCTGCTACTTTCGGACGGAGAATGGCTTTATCCGTTGCAAGCGACCCCGTTTCTGCTGCCGGAGGTTGCGCTCATGCTGGCGGGACGTCGAGGGCGGCGAGCGAAATACTGCGAAAACCCGCTCTTCCCGCCATCCTGTTCGGATTGAAGGGAAAAAGCGCAATCTGACAATTTTGCCTCTTGCTTTATCTCGTTTGATTATCTAGTGAAGCCGCACCCGCTTGAAAGCGACGGAGCGTAGCGCAGTCTGGTAGCGCACCTGATTTGGGATCAGGGGGTCGCAGGTTCGAATCCTGCCGCTCCGACCATCTTCCCCAAGGTTTAAATGGTCGACACTTTGGATGCCCCGGCAGAGGCTGTGGCGTGCGTCTTTATCGCGTTGACATGCATTCACGTGTAAACTATTGCCTTGGTGGATTTTCAGCTCCCCGGCGGAGCAAAGCAGTTCAGGGTTCTTCAAATGGTTGCACGTATTTACCGTCCAGCTAAGACTGCCATGCAGTCCGGTCAGGCCAAGACAGACCAGTGGCTTCTGGAATATGAGCCGGAAAGCCCGCGCATGGTCGAGCCTTTGATGGGCTACACGTCTTCCGGCGATATGAAGAGCCAGATTCGTCTTTTCTTCGCCACCCGGGAGGAAGCCGTCGATTATGCGAAGCGCAATGGCATCGCCTATCGCGTTTTCGAGCCGAACGAGCCGAAGCGCCGCAAGGTTTCCTATTCTGACAATTTCCGGTTCGACCGGACGATGCCCTGGACGCACTGATTGCCTGTATGGCCTGACAATTGCATCAGGCCCGGCAATAGGTTAGTTCGGCAGGGCTTTGCCATCAAAGCCTTGCATTCATTGAATATCTTCGATCTTAATCGAAAGATCAGGTCCCGTAGCTCAGCTGGATAGAGCACCGGCCTTCTAAGCCGTAGGTCGCAGGTTCGAATCCTGCCGGGATCGCCATCTTCGCCTCATCAATTATTTGCTTGATCGCTTCCCTGCGGCACCTGTCGAGGGCGACGCTTTCCGTAATCCGATAATGCAGGTTTTAGCGCGAAACTCGACAAAACTGCGCGCAGACGCCGCGAAGTGGTTCGCTTCGCGGCGTTTGCCGTCTCTACGTGAATTGTCAGTCACTGACCGTGCGGGCCGTCCGGTCCGCGCTGCCTCAGGTAGACGCGCGGCCCGTGATTGCCATGCCAGCGCGGGCGGTCACGCCAGTCGCGACGATCCCAATGTCTGTTCCGGTAATAGCGACGGTCGCGATACCAGTAATCGTCACGATCATTGAGGGCCGAGCCTATGGCAA
This sequence comes from Brucella sp. RRSP16, assembly GCF_052246815.1. Lineage (NCBI taxonomy): Bacteria > Pseudomonadati > Pseudomonadota > Alphaproteobacteria > Hyphomicrobiales > Brucellaceae > Brucella > Brucella sp. RRSP16. Next base: position 96,845 of record NZ_JBQQAM010000008.1, on the reverse strand, counting down.
GGCCGGCGATCAGCGGAATGCCGATCAACGCAGCGGTTCGACCGAAATCATCGGAATATCCGCCGGAAGTTCCTTCCCTGAACGCGAGATAGCGTGACGAGGCCCAGCCAAAGGTCGGGCCATAGCTCACCTGACACCAGCCGTAGCCGGCTGTGCAGCCGCGCACCGTCACGGGCGCTCCGCTCGGGATGGAGCCCAGCGTCGCATAGCGCGTGCCGGGGCCGGTGCGGATATTGAGATTGGTGGTGGAAATGGCGTTCGCCGCCTGCGCTGCGCCCGCCGCAAACACGCCCAGGGCAACAAGGGCGGCTTTGAGAGCAAGCTTCATCGGAGTTCTCCCTGTCGTTATTTCCAGTAAAACGCCATCGGCGCGGGAAGGTTCCAGCGAGGGCAGGCGGGCCGCAATCCCCGAAAGCAAAAGCGCCGGAGAACCGGCGCTTTCGACAACCTTGCACGGTTTGGGGATTATCGCCGGCAGCGCGCCACATAGATGCGGCCATGACGGTCGCGATACTGGCAATTGCCGTTGCGCAGTTCACGCACCAGCAGGCCGCCCAGCGCACCCGCACCGGCGCCGATCAAGGCGCCGCGTCCGCCACCGGCAATGCCGCCGATGATGGCCCCGGCGCCCGTGCCGATGGAAAGATCCTTTTCCGTAGTGGTGCAGCCCGTTATGGCCAGAAGGGCAACCAGCCCAAGTGCTACTTTCCGCATCCCCATCTCCTCCAGAAAAAATACCAGACCATGTATGAACGATCGATCTCAAATTCGGTTGCGTCGGACCGGCAAGGTCCAGGCAAAAATATAGCGGTGCGAACCGGCGTCAGTGGCGGCGATGGCGCAGGATGACCGCGATGGCCAATGCGGCCAGTCCGAACGCGATAACGCCTTGCAGAATGAAAACCCAGTTCATCATGATCCAGTCCTCTGAGCCTTGCCCTTGCGGGTGCGCATGTATTCGGGCTTTACCTAGCGCATTTTGCACGGATGGGAAATGCGGGGCTGCTGCTTTGTGCCAGGCCGATGAAATCATTAAATTAATTTAATGGGCGCATTCACTTGGCATTCACATTGGCGGGCGCATTGTCCACCCATCGAATGTAACAAAGGAAAGCCGATATGAAGCGGATCGTTATTGCTCTCACTGCCCTTTCATTTCTCGCCGCGCCTGCTGCGATGGCACAGTCTTATCCGTCGCATCACGGCAAGCCGTCTCACGGCCAGATGCACAAGGGCGGCCCGAAATATGATGCGCGCAGATATGACGACCGCCGTCATCAGAGCTGGAGGAAGGGCAACCGCCTGCCGCCGAACTATCGCGGTCACGTCGTGAACAACTATTCGCGCTACAAGCTGCGCCAGCCGCCGCGCGGTTATCACTGGGTCAAGGTCAACAACGATTACCTGCTGATCGGCATCGCAACCGGCATCATTTCGTCGATCGTCGCGGGTCGGTAAATCACTGGCGGAAATGAAAAAGGCGGCCACTGGCCGCCTTTTTTGCGTCTGCGCATCAGTTCTCGGGGCCGAAATATTTGGCTTTCAGCTTGGGGATTTCCTCATTCTCATGGGCACTGATGATCGCCACGCTCGCCGGTTTGACAAGTTCGCTCTGGCGCGGGAAGGCGAAGCCATATTTGTCCGGACTGAACACATTGCCGACGACATCGATAGGCTGGTCGGCATGCTGATGGGCATAATAGTCGAGGACCGGACCGTCGCCGACGATTGCCGCAATCTCGTCGTTCACGAGCGCGCCGACGGCTTCAGGCAGGTGATCGAAAGGCACGGTCGCGATGGAGCGTGATTTCAGGAACTGCTCCGCGACACTGTCCGCGCGCACGCCCACGGATTTCCCTTGCAGGTCCGACAGGCTGGAAATGCTGTTGTCGATATGGGCGACCGTCATGACGCTGGTAACCGATGAAGTCACATAGGCGATGATCGCAATGCCGAACACCATCCAGAATGTCTGCCAGACGCGTCCCACCCAGCCGAACAGGTTTTTGCGCGAGGTTTTGCCCGAAGTGGCAATGGAAACGACGTGGTAGAAGCTCTCCGCAAGCCCCTCGCGCCACCGCTTTGGAAAACCTTCATCAAAACGCCGGTCGAAAATCGTCAGCACCACCGTAGCGGCGAGGAGGATGAACAATATCCACGCATAGGTCGCCAGATGCCCGGCATCATCCAGGCGATTGATCAGATCGTCCCAGCCGCTGCCCGCCTGGGTGTGGATCATGATGCGCAGGCCCGCATCGAACCATGGATGCGTGAAATCGATGATTTCAGCCCGGCTCTCCGTGATTGTGAGATTGGTGACGGCTGCTTCAACCTTGCCTTCGGAAACAGCTTTCACCAGCTCCCCATAGTTGGGATATTCCACATATTGCGAAGCAAGATTCATCCGCGTGGCGATATCGTGCCAGATGTCGATGGCCATGCCGGAGTAGGAATCGCCTTCCTTGTTGACGAAAGGCTCGCTTACATACACACCCACCTGAACAGGCCTCGGCGTTTGCTGGGCGTGTGCGAATGAAGAAGCCGCTACCAATAGTAGAGTAAGCAGAGCTTTCCATAAGTTGCGACTGATTAAGCTCGTTGCTGCCTTTAACGACACGGTATCCCCCATAACTTCCTGCAGATGCTTCAATCTGGCCGATTTCTGTATTTGAATTATATTAATATTGACTTCCATTGCAGGCAATTTATTCCGCGTAATATTATTATTAGTACCCGCTAATTAAATTTATTATATGTTCCCTCGTTCTATGGAACCGAACGCGCCTTTTGCAGTTACCCGGCTGACAAGCCGAAAGTCATAAAGCGGCAAAAGAGGGGTTCATGGAAAATATCGACAATCCGGATTCTGCCGTGCGGCCGATCACGTCGGCGCCGCCGCGTCTGCCCACCCTGGCAGCAATGGCGGTCACCGTCGCCATCCTTTACTTTGCAAAGGATGTGTTTCTGCCGCTTGCCATCGCGGTGTTGCTGACATTCGCGCTGGCGCCGATCGTCGCCTTTCTGCGCCGGGCGGGCCTTCCGCGCCTGTTCGCGGTGATTACCAGCGTGGCGGGCGGCTTCCTGATCGTGGCCGTTTTCAGCGCCGTGGTTGCCTTCCAGGTTTCCGAAGTCGCGCAGAATGTTACATACTATCAGTACAACATCATCGAGAAGATCAGGACACTCAAGGAAGCGGGTTCCGACAACAGTTTCTTCGACAGGCTGAACAGCTTCGCCGAGCGCATAGGCACGGAAATCAACCGGCCGGAACAGAAAACGCAGGCGCTCCCTTCCGATGAGCCCGAGGAAAAGCCGCTCCTTGTCCAGATATTCGCACCACGCCATCCGGTGGAAACGCTTAGGAGCATCATCGAACCGCTTATCGGACCGCTGGCGACGACGGGTCTCGTCGTTGTCGTGGTGATTTTCATGCTGCTCGAAAGGGAGGAACTGCGCGACCGCTTCATAAGGCTGGTGGGTTACGGCGATCTTCATCGAACGACCGAAGCCTTGCAGGATGCGGGAAAGCGGGTCGGCCAATATCTGCTGACGCAGCTCGTGGTGAATATAACCTATGGTGTGCCTCTCGCCTTCGGTCTCTGGATTCTCGGCATCCCCAACGCGGCCCTGTGGGGAATGCTGGCAATCGTCTTGCGGTTCGTGCCCTATATCGGCCCGGTCATCGCGGCCATCTTGCCGCTGTTCCTTGCCTTTGCCGTGGCGCCCGGCTGGAACCTGCTTCTCTGGACGATCGGGCTGTTCGTCGTCATCGAGCTTCTTATAAACAACGTGATCGAGCCGTGGCTTTATGGTTCACGCACCGGCCTGTCGCCGCTTGCCATCATCGTGTCGGCCATTTTCTGGGCGTGGCTGTGGGGGCCGGTCGGGCTCGTTCTGTCGACGCCTCTGACGGTCTGCCTCGTGGTGCTGGGCCGCCATGTACCGAAATTCGAGTTCCTGGAAATCCTCTTCGGCAATGAGCCTGTGCTTGACCCGAAGGAACGCCTCTATCAACGCCTCCTTGCAGGCGACCCGGATGAAGCCACTGACAATGCCGAGGAAATGCTGGAACAGAAATATCTGGTCGAGTTCTACGGCTCGGTTGCTGTTCCCGCACTTCTGATGGCGGAGCGCGACCGGCTTCGCAGCGTGCTGACAGAGCAGCAGTTGCAGATCGTCACTGAAAGCACGAAGACGCTGGTGGCCAATCTGGAGCAGATTGCAACCGAGGAGGAGGGCGACGATGAAGAGATCGCGATTGAAAATCCTGATGGCGATGGCAGCAAAACCGATCTGGAGCTTCCTTCCGGCGAAGGTCGGTCGCTCCTGACCTTCGGCGGGCGAAGGGGGCTCGATGACACGGCGGCGGTCATGCTGGCGCAGGTGCTTGCCGTGCAGGGCGCCTCGGCAGAGGCGGTCGCGCATGATGCGCTCACTCCCGCCAGATTGAAGGCGCTGGATATTTCCGGCAGGGATACGCTGATGATCTGTTTTCTGGACCGGCAGGCGGCGCGTCACGCCCGGTTTGCGGTGCGCCGTCTGCGGCGGCTGCAACCCGCTGTGAGGGTAGGCGTGGTGCTGTGGCATGAGCCGAACGAAGCACGATCTGTCGACCGGGAGGCATTGCGGGAGGAGATGCAGGCGGATTTCGTCGCCTGCACCATGATTGAGGCCGTCGTTGAAGGGCTGTCGGAAACAAAGCCGAAGCCGCTGAAGGCAGCGGGCAAGACGGCGCGCGCACAGTCGCGCAAGGCAACCGCTGCAAAGCCCGCATAGACAAAACGCGATGAGCCTGACTCATCGCGCTTTTGTTAAGCCCCTGCGGCGATTGAGTATCTCAGTGCCTCGGTATCAAATTGCCGCGAAACCTTTTTCGAGATCGGCAATGAGATCCGGCACGTCTTCCAGACCGATCTGCAGGCGGATCACCGGTCCCGGATAGTCGCCCCTGGCGATGGTCCGGTCATTGAGGCGGACATGAACCGCGAGGCTTTCATAGCCGCCCCAGGAATAGCCAAGGCCGAAAATCTCCAGCGCATCGAGGAAGGCATGGGCTTCCTTCTGCCCGCCGCCGGCAAGCACGATGGAGAAAATGCCGGAGGAGCCGGAAAAGTCCCGTTTCCAGATTTCATGGCCGGGATGGCTTTCCAGCGCTGGATGCAGCACGCGGTCAACCGCCGGATGGCCTTCAAGCCAGCGCGCGATTTCCAGCGCGTTCTTGCGGTGCTGTTCCAGCCGCACGCCCATGGTGCGCATGCCGCGCAATATCTGGTAGGTGTCGTCAGCCGAAGTGCAAAGACCGAGCGTTCCGTGCGTTTCCAGAAGCTGCGGCCAGCATTTTTCGTTGGCCGATACCGTGCCGAACAGAATATCGGAATGGCCGGACGGATACTTGGTCGAGGCGTGGATGGAAATATCCACGCCGAAATCGAGCGCCTTGAAGTAGAGCGCGGTGGCCCATGTATTGTCCATCATGACGATGGCGCCGCCCTTGTGCGCCTCTTCGACGATAGCGGGGATATCCTGCATCTCGAACGTGTTCGAGGCGGGCGATTCCGTGAACACGACCTTGGTGTTCGCACGCATCAACTTCGCGATGCCGGACCCGATCTCCGGATCGTAATATTCGACATCCACGCCCAAGCGCTTGAGGATCGTATCGGCGAAATGGCGGGTCGGATTGTAGATCGAATCGACGAACAGCGCATGGTCGCCGGGCGACAGGAAAGCGAGAAGCGGAACCGTGACGGCGGCAAGGCCGGACGGGACGCAGATCGTGCCCGCCGAACCTTCCAGCGCGTTGATCGCGGCGCAAAGGGCATCGCTGGTCGGCGTGCCGCGCGTGCCGTAGGTGTATTTCTGGCCGCCGGTCGCCATTGTTTCCGCATCGGGGAAAAGCACGGTTGAGGCACGGACAACGGGTGGGTTCACGAAGCCATGATAGTCGCGCGGCTGATAACCGTCGTGGGCGAGACGCGTGTTTATACCCAGCTTCTCTGTCTTGACCTGCTGCTTAGTCACGAAAATGCCTCCAGACCATGTTGCATGCTATCCCGCTGATTCTCGCCTGCCGATTCTCGAAAGAGAGGATTCTGCCGGGTCGCATCAAGGTCGGCTGCGGCAAAAAGATCTGCGATTCCGTCTGCGGCGGAAATTTTGAATACTTGGATAGGATGCGCGCGTTCCGGATGCAACCTCGCGTGCCATTTGTTGCGTAATAAGCTTGTGAAAGGACATTTCAGTATGGCGGCGTCAGGCACGGGAAGCACTTTTCTTTATCCCTTTCGCGCAGCGCTGGAACTCCTTCAAGCTCTTCTGCGTCCGGCCTATAAGGGCGCGCCGTCCTCGTGGACGCTGGAAATGACAGCAATCGTCGTGCTTCTGCCCTTCATCATTCTCGTGCTGCATCTGTGGGATGCGGACATCATTCGCGTGACCGCGCAAAGCACCAATTTCATCATGCAGCTCCTGCGGACGGTAACGGATGCGATTCGCACCGTCGTATGGCTTGCAATCGGCATCGTCGTATGGCTCGCCACGGCGATACTGCTCTCACCGAAATTGCGTTCCGGCGCCAGAGCGTGGCTGGTGAAGCTCCACGGCTGGGCAACGCTCATCCTGACCTCGATCATCGTCGCAAGTGTGCCGGTCGAAATCGGCAAGCTCGCGATTGGCCGGGCACGCCCGTTCCTGCTCGATGACGTCGGCGCAGCCTATTTCTCGCCTTTCAAGGGCCAGTTCCTCTATGAAAGCTTCCCTTCCGGCCATTCCATGATGGCTGGCGTCATGATGGTTTCGCTCTGGATATTCCTGCCGCGCTGGCGCATCCTTACCGTTATGATCTGCATTCTCTTCGGAATAAGCAGGCTCGCAGCCGGGGCGCACTACCCCACGGATGTGGTCGCCGGTCTGACAATCGGATTCGTCACGACCTGGTGGGTGGCTCGCTATATGGCCACGCGAAATATTATTTTTTCTCTGGACGACGAAAGCACGATGCCGCGCGTCTGATTTCTACCGGAAATTGCCGGAATCGCGGCCCATCTGGTATGGTAGTACTGCCTAACAATCTGTGTTTATTTGAAAAAACCTGTGCTCCGTCCTCGCGTGCAATGTGGGCTGCACCCGACGACCTTCCTACCCAGAAATCGGGAAATCGTGTAAATTTTCGAATATTTCTCCCTCATCTTTTTTGAAAGCCTTTTCGCTCGCCTGCGTTAAAGCCTTGACCAAAGACAAAATTTCGCCTTCGATAAGACCCGTGAAGGCGACAGGTTTGTCACTGCGCTCAAAAGAAAAATTGAAGACCGGATAGCGGTCTCGGGCGAGGGCAAGCTGTTGTAGGGCATGGGCTTGGGAGGTCACGCGACTTATCCAACGGGTTTATGCAAAAAATAAAGCAACAAGAGACGCCATGGGCCATAGGTCCGGCGCTCTCCAGGGAACGAAAAAGGTTGCAGGCCAGATGAAAAAAACTCTTATGACGGGTGTATTGGGTGCGGCGGCGCTGTTTTGCGTAGCTTCGGGAGCATCCGCTGACACGCTTTCCGATGTGAAGGCGAAAGGTTTTCTACAGTGCGGCGTTAATACGGGTCTGCTTGGATTCTCTTCCCCCAACGACAAGGGTGAGTGGTCCGGCTTCGACGTAGATTATTGCCGTGCCGTGGCTTCTGCGATTTTCGGTGATCCGGCGAAGGTGAAGTTTACGCCGCTCAACGCCAAGGAGCGCTTCACGGCCCTGCAGTCAGGCGAAATCGACGTCCTGATCCGTAACACGACCTGGACCATCAGCCGCGACACTGCGCTCGGCCTCGATTTTGCCGGCATCAATTACTTCGATGGTCAGGGCTTCATGATCAATTCGAAGAAGCTGTCGGGCATCAATTCCGCATTGCAGCTTTCCGGCGCTTCCATCTGCGTTCAGGCCGGTACGACGACCGAAATGAACATGGCCGACTATTTCCGCGCCAACAAGATGGAATATAATCCGGTGGTCTTCGAAAAGATCGAAGAAGCGAACGCCGCTTACGATTCCGGCCGTTGCGACGCCTATACGACCGACCAGTCCAGCCTTTACGGCGTTCGTCTGGCGCTCGCCAATCCCGACGATCATGTCATCCTGCCGGAAATCATCTCCAAGGAGCCGTTCGGCCTGACCGTTCGTCAGGGCGATTCCAAGTGGACGGACGTCGTTCGCTGGGTGCACAACGCGCTGCTCAACGCCGAGGAATATGGCATCACGCAGGCCAATGTCGAAGAGATGAAGAAGTCTGACAACCCGGACATCAAGCGTCTTCTCGGCGTGGAAGCGGACACCAAGATCGGCACCGATCTCGGTCTCGAGAACGATTGGGTGGTGAAGATCATCAAGGGCGTCGGCAATTACGGCGAAATTTTCGAGCGTAACATCGGCTCCGGCAGCCCGCTCAAGATTGCACGCGGCATCAATGCCCAGTGGAACAAGGGCGGCCTGCAATATGGCATCCCCGTCCGCTGACGGGCATTACTCTCCGGACTGATCATCGGCGGGTGCAGCAGCGCCCGCCGGATTTGTCGGCTTTGCAGTTTGTCCGTTTGCTGTCGATCCCGCATCTGCCGGGCATAGGATGCTGACAAGCTGCTTTTGGGAATTCAACCGCGTCTTGCAGTCCTCGAAGGCTCGAACCGAGCCCGGACAGGAACGGCAGGACCGAACGGTTCGGCATTCGATATTCCGATTTCAGGCGTTGCCCGCAAAGGCGGCCAAGTCAATTTTTCGGGTTTGATGCTGTCAGCCGAGAGGCACAGGAAACATATGGCTTCCTATTCTGCAACTGAACGCCGCCAAGATAGCGGCGGAACCTCGCTCCTGTATGATCCGCGGGTTCGCGGCATCTTCTATCAGGTGATCGTCTTCGGGGTGGTCATCGGGGCAATCTACTGGATCGTGGGCAACACGGTCACCAATTTGCAGCGTGCGAACATCGCGTCCGGTTTCGGTTTCCTCAGTGGCCGCGCCGGTTTTGATATCAGTCAGACGCTCATTCAATACAGCAGCGACTCGAACTATGGCCGGGCCTTTCTGGTCGGCCTGATGAATACGCTTTACGTCGCCGCGCTCGGTGTCGTGACGGCTTCAATCATCGGATTTCTGGTCGGTATCGGGCGGCTTTCGCGCAACTGGCTGATCCGCAAGATCTGCACGGTCTATGTCGAAGTCTTCCGCAACATTCCTCCGCTGCTCGTCATCTTCTTCTGGTATTTCGGCGTGCTTTCGGTGCTGCCGCAGGCTCGCGACAGCATCGCCCTGCCGCTCGGCACATACATGAACAATCGCGGCTTCTTCATGCCCGCGCCGGTATGGGGCGAGGGGGCATGGCTTCTGCCCGTGGCGCTGCTCATCGGCATCGTGGCTTCGATCGTCATTGCGCGCTGGGCAAAGCGCCGCCAGATGGCGACGGGCCAGCCTTTCCACACGATACGCGTGGCGGCGGCCCTCATCATCGGCCTGCCGATCCTCGCGCTGATCGCGACCGGCTTTCCGATCTCGTTCGATTTGCCGAAACTGGGGACCTTCAACCTGACCGGCGGTGCGCAGGTCAAGCCGGAGTTCCTCGCCCTGTTCCTGGCGCTGTCCTTCTACACCGCGTCCTTCATCGCTGAGACGGTCCGCGCCGGTGTTCTGGGCGTCAACAAGGGGCAGACGGAAGCGGCCTATGCCGTTGGCCTGCGTCCCGGCCAGACGATGCGCCTCATCATTGTGCCGCAGGCGCTGCGCATCATCATCCCGCCGCTGTCGAGCCAGTATCTGAACCTTATCAAGAACTCGTCGCTCGCAATCGCCATCGGCTATCCCGATCTTGTCGCCGTCGGCGGAACGATCCTCAACCAGACGGGTCAATCGGTCGAGGTCGTGGCGATCTGGATGGTGATCTATCTCGGCATCAGCCTGATTACCTCGGGCCTCATGAACTGGTTCAATGCCAAGATGGCGCTGGTGGAGAGATGACAATGGAAAACGCAGATCTCCAATATGTACGCACGCAGATGGTGGATGGCGAAGCGCCACCGCGCTCGGTGCAGGGGCTTTCCCACTGGCTGCGCGTCAACCTGTTCGCAACGCCCGTCGATGCGGCGCTGACCATTCTCGGCCTGCTGGTCGTGGCCTGGTTTCTTCCGCCGATCATCGAATGGCTGTTCGTCAAGGCCGTGTGGACCGGTGCGGATCGCACCGCCTGCCTCACCGTCGCGCAGGGCGGCGCACAGCCGGAAGGCTGGTCGGGCGCATGCTGGGCTTTCGTGAATGCGAAATACGAGCAGTTTCTCTATGGCCGCTATCCGATTTCGGAGCGCTGGCGCGTCAACCTGACGGCGCTGATCTTCGCCGTTCTTCTGGTGCCGCTCCTGATTCCGAAGGCGCCGAAGAAGGGGCTCAACGCGATCCTGTTCTTCTTCGTCTTTCCGATTGTCGCCTTCTTCCTGCTGGTCGGCGGCTGGTTCGGCCTTCCCTATGTGGAAACGCCGCTGTGGGGCGGGCTGCTGGTCACGCTTGTCCTGTCCTTTGTCGGCATCGCCGTGTCGCTGCCGCTGGGGATCGTGCTGGCGCTCGGACGGCGTTCAAAGCTGCCGGTCATCAGGGCGTTCTCGATCATCTTCATCGAAATGGTGCGCGGCGTTCCGCTGGTGACGGTGCTATTCATGGCCAGCGTCATGCTGCCCCTGTTCCTGCCGCCGGGCGTGACTTTCGACAAGTTGCTGCGTGCCTTGATCGGCGTGGCGCTTTTCGCTTCGGCCTATATGGCGGAAGTGGTGCGCGGCGGCCTCCAGGCCATTCCGCGCGGGCAGTATGAAGGCGCGGATGCGCTTGGCCTCAGCTACTGGCAGAAAACGGGACTGATCATCCTGCCGCAGGCGCTGAAGCTGGTCATTCCGGGAATCGTCAACACCTTCATCGGTCTCTTCAAGGATACGAGCCTTGTCTACATCATCGGCATGTTCGACCTGTTGGGCATCGTCCGTCAGAACTTCGCCGACGCTAACTGGGCTTCTCCACAGACGCCTGCTACTGGTCTGATCTTTGCGGGCTTCGTTTTCTGGATTTTCTGTTTCGCAATGTCGCGATACTCTATATTCATGGAACGACGCCTCGATACGGGTCATAAACGATAAGAATAAAGGGAATAATGGAAATGAGTGCACAAAGCGCCCTCCCGCAATCCGAGCTCGGAGTGGAAGTTGACCGTTCAAAGATGCAGGTTTCCAAAACCGATGTCGCCATCGAAATCACCAACATGCACAAGTGGTACGGGGAGTTCCACGTTCTGCGCGACATCAATCTGAAGGTCATGCGCGGCGAGCGCATCGTTGTGGCCGGCCCGTCGGGCTCGGGCAAGTCGACCATGATCCGCTGCATCAACCGTCTGGAAGAACACCAGAAGGGCAAGATCGTCGTCGACAACATCGAGCTGACCAATGACCTGAAGAAGATCGACGAAGTGCGCCGCGAAGTAGGCATGGTGTTCCAGCACTTCAACCTCTTCCCGCACCTGACGATTCTGGAAAACTGCACGCTGGCGCCGATCTGGGTGCGCAAGATGCCGAAGAAGCAGGCGGAAGAAATCGCCATGCATTATCTGGCCCGTGTGAAGATTCCCGAACAGGCCAACAAATATCCGGGCCAGCTTTCCGGCGGCCAGCAGCAGCGCGTCGCCATTGCGCGCGCACTGTGCATGAACCCGAAAGTCATGCTGTTCGACGAGCCGACATCGGCTCTCGACCCGGAAATGGTCAAGGAAGTGCTGGATACGATGGTGAGCCTTGCCGCCGAAGGCATGACCATGATCTGCGTGACGCACGAAATGGGCTTTGCCCGTCAGGTCGCCAACCGCGTGATCTTCATGGATCAGGGCCAGATCGTCGAGCAGAACTCGCCGGACGAGTTCTTCGACAATCCGCAGCACGAACGCACCAAGCTGTTCCTCAGCCAGATCCTGCACTGATCAGGCTCATCGCTCGAAATTAAAACACCCGCCGGTCCGCCGGCGGGTGTTTTTACGAGAACAGCAGGGGGCATTGTGACGAATATTCAATGGATCGAAGAGCTTCCAGCCGAGCGCTATCAGGAGTTCCACACATTCTATTGCAACGAATGGGACCAGGGAGCGCAGCTTGGAAGACGTCACCCATATGCTGGCCCATTGCGACCTGCTGTTGTTCTGTCTGATGGCAATGACCGTATTGCGGGTTTTGCGCGCGTGCTGAGCGATTTCACCTTCAAGGCGATGATCTTCGATGTCATTGTGGCCGAAGATTATCGCGGGCAGGGCCTCGGACAGGCCCTTGTGGAGCGCATACTCCACCATGAAAAGCTGAAGCGCGTGAAAAGCTTCGAGCTTTACTGCCCGGATCGGCTTGTGCCCTTCTACGAGAAGCTTGGCTTCGTGAAGGGCACTTCGTCGCTTCTGTTCAGGCAACCCTAATCTTCGACAAACCGGCGCAGGCGCTGGAGTGCACCGTCCCACTGGCTGGAAACGCTCGCGAGATAGGCGCGGGCGTCGACAAGCGGGGCGGGATGCAGCCGAAACCGGCTTTCCCGGCCGACCTTTTCGCGTTCGACCAGATTTGCCTGCTCCAGCACGGACAGGTGCTTGGTGACGGCCTGCCGGGTGATGCTGCCATTCTGCGACAGAACCACGATCGAGCGGCTTTCGCCGTCGCTCAGGGTCTCGATGAGCGCCAGCCGGGTTGGATCGGCAAGCGCTGCGAAAACCATGGACATGTCCGTGCCGGTCATTTCTGGCCTATCGTCCATTTTCGGCGTGTCTCTTGATGTTGCCGACCTGTTCCTCCCAGCCGCCTTCGTTCATCCGCAGCGCCAGCGGCCGGCGTTCTGCGGGCAGGGCATCGAAACCGCTTTCGATCACCGTCAGCCGCGTTCCCGCCTCGATCGGTTCCAGCCTGAACTCCACCAGGGTCGGCGGCTCCTTGGAATAGTCAATGCTGTGGTCCACCGCGTAAGGATGCCATGTGAAGGCAAAATAGGACGGAGCCTTCATTTCCTTGATGAAGGATTCCCACGGTTCATGCTCGAAACCCGGATAGGTGATGTGTCCGGTCGACCTGGTGCCGACGATGAACGGGCCGTCGAGCTTGACCTGGAACCAGCTCCCGAATTCTTCATGGTCGGTGAGGGCGCGCCATACGCGGTCAATCCCCGCGCGGATGTCCACAGTCTTCACAATGCGGTCGGTATTGCTTTCAACGGTCATGATTGCATCCTCCGTAATTGGCAACTTCATGGTTGCCAATATAGGGGTAGGGGCGAAATAAGCAACCAAAAAGTTGCATATCTTATTCAGGCAGTGGGGCCTTGTCGGGAAGGGGGAACAGCGTCACGAATTTTTCTGCAAGCGCGCGGTCGCCCATGACCTTGAGAACATTGGCGCTTTCCAGCGCCGAGAGAGGTTGCCCGCCATAGATCGCAGCGGCCAGCATACGCGGCGAACTTTCGAAATGCAGGTCATATTCCTGCGCCGCGCCGCGTTCGATCCGAACCCCGGAATCGTCAAGATGAGCCGTGAAGTCTTCCCCCTCCAGACAAAGGCCGATCACCGCCCGCAGGCCCGCAGCCCTGTCATGATCGATCATGGTCCGCAGCGAAAGCAGGAAGGAAACGGTCGAAATCGGCAGGTTGGGATCATGTTTCGGCGAGCGCGCCGCCCATCGGCCCAGTGTCTGGAGAATAGGTTCGCTCTCATAACCCCACTCGGTCAACTCATAGACCTGGACCGAGGCGGGAGGGGGCAGTTTTTTCTTGCAAAGAATGCCTGCTTCTTCCAGCCCTTCAAGGCGTTGCGTGAGGACATTGGCGCTCACGCCCGGCAGGTCAGCCCGCAAATCACTGAAGCGTTTGGGGCCGAACATCAATTCGCGCATCACCAGAAGCGACCAGCGTTCCCCAATCAAATCAAGGGCATGGGCCGCCGCACAAGCATCGTCATAGCTGCGCTTCGCCGATGGTTTTTGCGAGTTGGTTATTTTTTCTAACTTCATGGTTGCTAATTATAACTTATATGCCATTATGTACAAGCGAACTTTGAGTTCTTCCGATGCCAATTGCGTGAGTTCTGCGCCGGAAGGCTCGACCTTGTTATCGCCGGGGAACCGGGCAGGCGATAGATAATCGAAAAAACAGGAGCGGGCCGCCGGCCCACCAACGGAGGAAATCCCATGCCGAAAATGATTTTCGTGAACCTGCCTGTGAAGAATGTCGCGAAGTCGACAAGCTTCTACGAAGCCATCGGCGCCACCCGGAACCCCATGTTCTCGGACGAAACGGCTTCCGGCATGGTCTTTTCGGATACGATCCACGTGATGATCCTCGATCACGACAAGTTCAGCCAGTTCACGCCGAAGAAGATCGCCGATGCCAACACGGTTAGCGAGGTGCTGGTCTGTCTGTCGGCGGAAAGCAAGGCCGAAGTGGATGCGACGGTGGAGAAGGCGGTGAACGCTGGCGGAAAGGCCGACCCCGGCCCGAAGCAGGATTACGGCTTCATGTACGGACGCAGCTTCGAGGATCTCGACGGCCATATCTGGGAGATCATGTGGATGGACATGGAAGAAGCCAAAAAGGTCATGGGCTAGCATTCGGGAGAATGACTACCCCGGACAATGGAGGAGAAAATGTCAGGTTTGACGATTTGTCTCTGGTTCGACGGAAATGCTGAAGAAGCCGCCAACCACTATGTTTCGGTCTTCCGCGCGTGCGGAAGACCGGCTTCGATCGACGGGGCCATCCGTTTCAGGCATGGCCATCAGCAAAACGAGAACCAGCCGGTCGTGGTGAACTTTACGCTCGACGGGCAAAAAATATGTGGCCTGAACGGCGGACCTCAGTTCAAGTTTTCACCGGCAAGTTCGCTGATCGTGCGATGCAGGGATCAGGCGGAGGTGGATGCGTTCTGGGAAAAGCTGCTGGAAGGCGGTTCGCCGATGGAATGCAGCTGGCTGACCGACAAATACGGCCTTTTATGGCAGATCGTGCCGGACATGCTGCTGGATATTCTGCAGGACGGTCCGCCGGACGTGCGCCAGCGCGTCGCCGATGCCATGATGAAGATGGTCAAGATCGATGTTGGGGCGCTGGAAGCCGCACGCGACGCGGCCTAGGGTCAGGACCTGCCCTGATCCTGCAAGGCCGCAATAGCGTCATAGCCATAAAGCCAGTCCAGATCCTTGAGGAAGCTGTCCGGGCTGCGCAGGGCGAAGAGCATGTTGCGGCCAAGCGCAAAAATACCGGTGGCGTGATAGGCAAACCTGTTGAGCTGGCCCCGTTTGGCGACAACAGAGATCCGCTCCTTGCGGACCGCATCGAAGCGCCTCAGCCCGGATTCGCGGTCGCTGCCGTCCAGCGCCTGCGCCAGCGCGGCCGCATCCTCGATCGCCATGGCAGCGCCCTGCGCCGCAAAAGGCGTGACCGCATGCGATGCGTCGCCGAGAAAAATCGTCCGGTCCGGCCCGACGAATTGAGCATCCGGCATTTCAAAAAGCGGCCAGTAGGTCCACTCATCGGCAGCCGCCAGCACGTCGCGAACGGGCGCGCCCCAATCGGCATAGATGGAGCGCAGACGCGCGGGGTCGCCGGTTCTGGACCAGACTTCACCGGGGTTCTCACCGGTCGTGATGGCGACGAAATTGAAGAAACTGCCGCCCTTGACCGGATAGGCGATGAAATGCGCCTTGTTGCCGAGCCAGGCGGAGACGGCTTTGCGTTCCGGCGTGGCGTTGAGGAAGGAAGCGGGCAGGGCGCTGGCGGCGAGCGTCGTACGCCACGCAATATGCCCGCTGAACCGCGCCTTGCTGAAACCTGCCTTGGATCGTTCAGCCGACCAGACGCCGTCGCAGGCGATCAGATAGGCAGCGTCGGCAGGCTCTTCGGAATTGCCATGGCGGACGGTGGCCGCAACGGCCCCGTTCTCGACGTGATGATTTGTGATTTCAGCGCCGAGGCTGATCTCGATGCCCGGCTGTTCGCGGCAGGCGTCGAGCAGTGCCGATTGCAGGTCGGCGCGATGGCACACGGCGTAGGGATGATGCCAGCGCTGGCGGGCCTTGTCGCCGAGCTTCATTTCCATCAGGGGACGCGCCTTGCGCCCGTCCATGAGGTAGAGCGCTTCCGGCGTGACGGCCCGGGTGGAGAGACGATCGGCCACGCCGAGCCGTTGCAGATGGCGCATTGCATTGGGGGCAAGTTGCAAGCCAGCACCGACTTCCGAAAGCGTCTCTGCCTTTTCGACGAGCCGGACGTTCCAGCCGCGCGCTGCCAGTTCCAGCGCTGCCGACAGGCCGGCAACTCCGGCCCCGGCAATCAATATGCGCCCTTTGCTCATGTCGGTGAGACCATCCGGAGTTCAGCCCGGATCAACAGCCGTGATCAGGCTGCCTTATCGGCAGGTGCTTCGTAGGCGCAGCCAGCCGGAACGGTTTCGTCGGCATGGAGCTTTGCATTGTAGCGATAGAGCGTCGAGCAATACGGGCAAACGGCTTCGCTTTCATCGCCCATGTCGAGAAACACATGCGGATGATCGAAAGGCGGGTTGGCACCGACGCACATGAATTCCTTCACGCCGATTTCGATGGCAGCATGGCCGGCGTCGTTCTGAAAGTGAGGAATGATGTGATCGGACATAACATGCTCCGGTTCTGGTCGATGGGCGGTATGGGCATGGTCTTGCGCCGGGTGCCGGACAGGATCATGCTGGACATTGGCATGCGTGTACCGCGAAAGTCTTGTTTCCGGAAGCGTTTTCATCAATTCTGAGGACATTTCAAGCTATTTGCTATCAAACTGTCATATGACAGCCATAGGCTTATCGAGCATCCGGAAAAGTGCGAAGCAATTTTCGATCAGGATGCGCGGAGAAACAGACAGACGGAGCCGGAATGTTCCGGTGGCGGTCGGGACAGGAAACATGAGCGAAAACAGCGTTATGGCGAGCGAAACCCCCAGCGTGACCGAAGGCGGGAACCACGAGATGACAGCCGGACTGGCCCCCAACCCAACCGTCGTTCCCGATATGGAAGCGGACCCCGAGGTTCACAAAGCTTTGAACGGCGAACTGATGCAGAGCGCCGACCGCTTCGTGAACCGCGAGTTTTCCTGGTTGCAGTTCAACCGCCGCGTTCTCGAAGAAGCCGCCAACATGCGCCAGCCTCTGCTCGAACGCCTGCGCTTCCTGTCCATCTCCGCCGCCAATCTCGATGAGTTCTTCATGGTTCGCATCGCCGGACTTGCCGCACAGGTGCGCGCTGGCGTGGCGCTGCGCAGTGCCGATGGGCGCACGCCGCAGGAACAGCTCGATTTCGTTCTGGACGAAGTGGGGCGGCTGCAGGAAGAACAGCAGGGACGACTGCGCGCGCTACGCGAGGAACTGGAACAGGAAAGCATCGAGATCGTCCGCCCCTCCGCGCTTTCCAGGCCGGAAAAGGAATGGCTTGAAAACCACTTCCTCGAAACGATTTTCCCGGTCCTGACGCCGCTCTCCATCGATCCTGCGCATCCGTTCCCGTTCATTCCGAATCTCGGCTTCTCCATCGCGTTGCAGCTTGCGCGCCGCGCCGACAATCATCCGATGACCGCGCTCCTGCGCATTCCGGTCGCGCTGAAGCGCTTTATCCAGCTGCCGACCGAGCAGACCAACGACTATCGCTTCATCACCATCGAGGATGCGGTGAGCCTGTTCATCGGGCGGCTTTTCCCCGGTTATGAAGTGCGTGGCGCCGGTACGTTCCGCATCATCCGCGACAGCGATATCGAAGTGGAAGAAGAGGCCGAGGATCTGGTTCGTCTCTTCGAAACGGCGTTGAAGCGCCGCCGCCGCGGCCAGGTGATCCGCATCGAGTTCGACGGCGAAATGCCCGAAGCGCTGCGCATATTCGTGGCGACGGAACTGGGCGTTTCGGAAAACCGGATCAGCGTGCACGAAGGCCTGCTGGCGTTGAACATGATTTCGGAGATCGTTTCGATCCCGCGTGAAGACCTGAAATTCGTGTCCTACAATCCGCGTTTTCCCGAGCGCATTCGCGAACATGGCGGCGATTGCTTCGCTGCGATTCGCGAAAAGGACATCGTGGTCCATCACCCCTACGAATCCTTCGACGTGGTGGTGCAGTTCCTGCGGCAAGCCGCAGCCGACCCGGACGTGCTGGCCATCAAGCAGACGCTTTACCGCACTTCCAACGACAGCCCGATCGTGCGCGCGCTGGTCGATGCAGCCGAGGCAGGCAAGTCGGTGACGGCGCTGGTCGAGCTGAAAGCCCGTTTCGATGAGGAAGCCAATATTCGCTGGGCCCGCGATCTGGAACGCGCGGGCGTTCAGGTGGTGTTCGGCTTCATCGAGTTGAAAACACACGCCAAAATGTCGCTCGTGGTGCGCCGCGAAGACCAGAAGCTGCGCTCCTATGTGCATCTGGGCACCGGCAATTATCATCCGATCACGGCGCGCATCTATACCGACCTTTCGTTCTTCACCTCGGATGCGGATATTGCGCGCGATGTGGCGCATATCTTCAATTTCATTACCGGCTATGCCCAGCCTGCCGAGGAAATGAAGATCGCGATTTCACCCTTCACGCTGCGCGCCCGAATCCTCAAGCACATCGAGGATGAGGTGGCACATGCGAAGGCCGGACGTCCGGCTGCGATCTGGATGAAGATGAATGCGCTGGTCGATCCACAGATAATTGATGCGCTCTACATGGCGAGCCAGGCTGGCGTGCAGATCGATCTCGTCGTGCGCGGCATCTGCTGCCTGCGTCCCGGAGTTCCGGGGCTTTCGGACAATATCCGCGCCAAGTCGATTGTCGGCCGTTTTCTGGAGCATAGCCGCATTTTCTGCTTCGGAAACGGCAACGACCTGCCCTCCGACAAGGCAATCGTCTATATCGGTTCCGCCGACATGATGCCGCGCAATCTTGATCGCCGCGTGGAGACCCTCGTTCCGATCACAAATGCCACAGTGCATCAGCAAATCCTGTCGCAAATCATGTTTGCCAACATAATTGATAACCAACAGAGCTATCAGCTACTTGCGGACGGCACCTCTCGCCGGATAGAAAAAGAGGCAGGAGAGGAAGCTTTCAACGCGCAGGAATATTTCATGACCAATCCTAGCCTGTCGGGTCGCGGAAAGTCGCTGAAGTCTTCGGCCCCCCGCCTTATCGCGCATCGCAAGCGTGCGCAGGCGGAAAGAAAAACGACTGCATGAGTCCAGCTGTAGCACAAGGCCGCCTCAAGGGGCTGAAACCCGTTGCGGTCATCGACATTGGCTCGAACTCGATCCGTGTCGTCATTTATGAAGGCATCGTCCGTTCGCCGACGGTGCTTTTCAACGAAAAGATTCTCTGCGGCCTTGGCAAAGGCCTCGCAAAGACCGGCAAGCTCAACGAGAAATCCGTTGAGGCGGCCCTTCGCGCGCTGAAACGTTTTCGCGCCTTGGCCGAACAGGCGGGCGCGGTTTCCATTCATGCGCTGGCGACTGCTGCCGCGCGTGAAGCAAAGAACGGCCCCGACTTCATCGCCCAGGCGGAAGCCATTCTCGGTCGGCACATCGAGGTGTTGTCCGGCAAGGAAGAAGCCTATTATTCGGCGCTCGGCATCATTTCCGGCTTCTACAAGCCGAAGGGCGTGACGGGCGATCTTGGCGGCGGCAGCCTTGAACTGGTCGCCGTGGATGACCACGAGGTGGGCGAGGGGATCACCTTGCCGCTCGGCGGCCTGCGCTTGCAGGATATGTCCAACGAGAAACTGCCCGAGGCGACGAAGATTGCGCGCGCGGAACTGGCGAAGGCGACGCTTCTGAAAGCCCATCAGGGGCAGGTTTTCTATGCCGTGGGCGGCACGTGGCGTAACCTTGCCAAGCTGCATATGACGGCGAAGAATTATCCGCTGCACGTCATGCACGGTTACGAGATGAACCCGGTGGAGGCGCAAAGCTTCCTGAAGCGCGTCGCCAAGGGCAATCTCGACACGATGCGCGGCATCGAGGCAGTTTCGAAGAACCGCCGCCAGCTCTTGTCCTACGGCGCGACGGTGCTGCTTGAGACGATCCGCCTGATGAAGCCTTCCAAGATCGTTTTCTCGGCGCTCGGCGTGCGCGAAGGCTATCTTTATTCGCTCTTGCCCAAGAATGAGCAGCTTCTCGATCCGCTGCTGGCCTCGGCGGAAGAGTTTTCCATTCTGCGCTCGCGCTCTCCGCGCCATGCCCGTGAGCTGGCGACGTGGACGACATTGTCCCTGCCGTTACTCGGTTTTGACGAAACCGACGACGAGGCGCGCTACAGGCAGGCCGCCTGCCTCGTGGCGGACATAAGCTGGCGCGCGCATCCCGATTATCGCGGCTCGCAGGCGCTGAACATCATCGCCCACGGTTCGTTCGGGGGCATCGACCATGCGGGACGTTCCTTCATGGCGCTTGCCAATTACTATCGTCACGAAGGGCTGATCGAGGACGAAATCGCACCGGAGATCATGCAGCTCGCCACACCGCGTCTGCGCGAACGGGCCAAACTGCTCGGGGCGCTTCTGCGCGTGGTCTACCTTCTGTCGGCTTCGATGCCGGGCGTCATCCCGCGTCTTTTCTGGCGCGAGGAAGAAAACGGGATTGCGCTGGTCGTTCCCGGCGATCTCGCCGATCTGATTTCGGACCGCCCCGAAGGCCGGTTGCAGCAACTGGCGAAACTGACGGGCAAGAACATCTATTTCGCAGTCGGCGACGGCGCGATTGAGGGGACAAGGGAATAAGTTAGGGGAATAGGGGAATAGGGGAATAGGGGAATAGGGTGCGATCAGGTGAAGTTCGGGGCAAGTAAAATCTTGGCCTTGACCGGGAATAAGCAATCTTCTTCCCTTACTCCCTTACTCCCTTACTCTTATTGCCCTAACTCCACCGCCCTTATCCGCCGGTTCTCGAACTTGATGCCGATCTTGCCGTCGATGAGATCGAGCGCTTTCTGACCGAAAACCTCGCGGCGCCAGCCATGCAGGGCAGGCACGTTTGCATTGTCGCCTTCCGCTGCGATCTTGTCGATGTCGTCGGAACTCGCCACGATCTTTGCCGCGACGCCGTGTTCCTCTGTCACAAGCTTGAGCAGGACCTTGAGGATATCGGCTGCCGCCGCGCTGCCTTCCGGCGAGTGCGACTGCTTTGGCAATTTCGGCAGGTCTTCCTTGGGGATTTCAAGCGCCGACTGGATCGCAGCGACCAGACCGGCAGCCTGCGCGGAACGCTCCCAGCCCTTGGGGATGGAACGAAGACGTCCAAGCGCTTCCGCGTCGCGCGGCTGCTGTTGGGCGATTTCGGCAATCGTGTCGTCCTTGATGATGCGTCCGCGCGGCACATTGCGTTCGCGGGCTTCGCGCTCGCGCCAGGCGGCAACGGCCTGCACGATTGCCTGCTCGATGGGCTTGCGAACGCGCGCCTTCACCCGCCGCCATGCGTCGTCGGGATGAAGGTCGTAGGTTTCGCGGGAAGTGAGCACCGCCATTTCCTCGTTCACCCACTCGCTGCGTCCCTCTTTCTCAAGTTCCTGCTTCAGATAGAGATAGATGTCGCGCAGATAGGTCACGTCCGCCAGCGCATAGTCGAGCTGCTTCTCGGAAAGGGGGCGGCGTCGCCAGTCGGTAAACCGCGATGATTTGTCGATGTGCTTGCCCGTAACCTTCTGAACGAGCTGGTCGTAGGAAATGGCGTCGCCAAACCCGCAGACCATTGCTGCCACCTGACTGTCGAAGACGGGAGAGGGGATCAGGTCGCCGAGGTGGAAGACGATTTCGATGTCCTGCCGCGCGGCATGGAAAACCTTGACCACCTTTTCGTCGGCCATCAGGCGGAAGAAGGGCGCGAGGTCCAGTCCCGGCGCGAGAGCGTCCACAAGCGCCGTGTGGTCGGGCGAGGCCATCTGGATAAGGCACAATTCCGGCCAGAACGTCGTTTCGCGGATGAACTCCGTATCGACTGTGACGAAATCGGATTTGGCAAGGGCGGATACGGCCTCTTCGAGGGCCTCTGTCGTCGTAATAAGATGCATGGTTACCTTTTAGAGAAAGCGCGGCCGCTTGTCGCGAAAGAATGCGCAAAACGCGCCGTATAACAAGTGCAAATAGTGTTTTTTGTCGATACTTTGCGTCAAGGCGCCCGAACCTCGACGCTTGCAGAGAGTGCAGACTTGACAAAACCTGGTCAAAATGCGCTTTTCCGCCAGAATTTGCAGCGCTTTGCCTGCACTGATTTATCTTACCAAAAGGCAGAAATCATGCACCGTTACCGCAGCCATACCTGCGCAGCCCTTCGCAAGACGGACGTTGGTTCCAACGTTCGCCTTTCCGGCTGGGTTCACCGCGTCCGTGACCATGGCGGCATTCTCTTCATCGATCTTCGCGATCATTACGGCATTACACAGATCGTGGCCGATCCCGATTCGCCCGCCTTCAAGGTTGCCGAAACCGTTCGCGGCGAATGGGTTATCCGTGTCGATGGTGAAGTGAAGGCCCGCGCAGACGATGCGGTCAACGCCAACCTGCCGACCGGCGAAGTCGAAATCTTCGCAACGGAAATCGAAGTGCTGGCGGCTGCCAAGGAACTGCCGCTGCCAGTCTTCGGCGAACCGGACTATCCGGAAGACATTCGCCTGAAGTACCGCTTCCTCGACCTGCGCCGTGAAACGCTGCACAAGAACATCATGAGCCGCACGAAGATCATTGCCGCGATGCGCCGCCGCATGACCGAGATCGGTTTCAACGAGTTCACCACGCCGATCCTGACGGCTTCCTCGCCGGAAGGAGCGCGCGACTTCCTTGTGCCGAGCCGTATTCATCCGGGCAAGTTCTACGCGCTGCCGCAGGCGCCGCAGCAGTACAAGCAGCTTCTGATGGTTGCCGGTTTCGACCGCTACTTCCAGATTGCGCCGTGCTTCCGCGACGAAGACCCGCGTGCCGACCGCCTGCCGGGCGAGTTCTACCAGCTCGACCTCGAAATGAGCTTCGTGACCCAGGAAGAAGTCTGGGAAACGATGGAACCCGTCATGCGCGGCATCTTCGAAGAGTTTGCCGAAGGCAAGCCGGTGACGCAGAAATTCCGCCGCATTGCCTATGACGATGCGATCCGAACCTATGGTTCGGACAAGCCGGACCTGCGCAACCCGATTGAAATGCAGGCCGTGACCGAACATTTTGCAGGTTCGGGCTTCAAGGTCTTCGCCAACATGATCGCCAACGACCCGAAGGTCGAAGTCTGGGCAATCCCGGCCAAGACCGGCGGAAGCCGCGCATTCTGCGACCGCATGAATTCCTGGGCGCAGGGTGAGGGCCAGCCGGGCCTCGGCTATATCTTCTGGCGCAAGGAAGGCGACAAGCTTGAAGGCGCCGGCCCGATTGCCAAGAACATCGGCGAAGAACGCACCGAAGCGCTGCGCAACCAGCTCGGCCTCGGCGATGGCGACGCCTGCTTCTTCGTGGCTGGCCTGCCGTCCAAGTTCTACAAGTTCGCGGGCGACGCCCGCACGCGCGCCGGTGAAGAACTGAACCTCGTCGATCGTGACCGTTTCGAACTGGCATGGATCATCGACTTCCCGTTCTACGAATGGGACGAGGACAACAAGAAGCTCGACTTCGCGCACAACCCGTTCTCCATGCCGCAGGGCGGTATGGACGCGCTGGAAAACCAGGACCCGCTGGCGATCAAGGCTTACCAGTACGATCTCGTCTGCAACGGCTTTGAAATTGCTTCCGGCTCGATCCGTAACCAGCTGCCTGACGTCATGGTCAAGGCATTCGAGAAGGTCGGCCTCAGCCAGCAGGACGTGGAAGAGCGCTTCGGCGGTCTCTATCGCGCATTCCAGTACGGTGCGCCTCCGCATGGCGGCATGGCCGCTGGCATCGACCGCGTCATCATGCTTCTGGTCGGCGCGAAGAACCTGCGCGAAATCTCGCTGTTCCCGATGAATCAGCAGGCGCTCGACCTCCTGATGAACGCGCCTTCGGATGTGACGCCCGCGCAACTGCGCGACCTCCATATCCGTCTGGCTCCGGTACAGAAGAGCTAAGCGGTATTACAGAAAGAAAAAACCCGGCCTTGAGCCGGGTTTTTTATCAGCTGAGAGAAAAAGCCCGGTGGAAATGCACCGGGCTTTTTTCATTCTGGGGCGCTTCCGATTGAAACGGGATGGTCGGAATCGCTCCAAGTATTTGTTTTGCCGCATTATTCAGCGCAAAACCGCTTCGCGCTATTGCTGGAAATGCTCTAGTTGTTGGCGTCGACGCTGATTTTCAGAAGCTGGATGATCTTGGTCGGATCCAGCGATGCGGTCGCAACGATGGACGCGAAGGTCACCGGCTGATCCGGCGATGCGCTGATGGTCAGCGACTTCGGATCGGTGAAATACTTGTCGGCCGCGACCTTGAGCTGCTGGGCGAATTCCGGGTTCTTGAGCTGTGTCGCCATCAGCGGAACCATCATCTTCATCTGCTCGCCGAGCTGCTTGCCGTCCGCGCCCTGCTGCTTCGCATAATAATCCAGGACCTTCTGGGTCAGGGTATCGTTATCGAAGCGGATCGACAGGTTCTTGAGGTTGAGCTGTTCCGCCAGACCAAGAATGGCGAGACCGGCGGCGTCCTTGTCCGCATCGGCCTTGCTCATGTTTTCCTGCGTCTTCTGGACGGCTTCGAGGAATGCCAGATCATACCCGCCGAGGCTGCCGGTGATGTTGATCTTGCCGAGTTCCTTCGCCTCAAGCTCCAACTGGTCCAGCGACGTGTCGCCGGAAGCCGGCGACCAGCTGCCCTTCGAGGTCAGCGAGCCGTTGAACGTGTTCATGTCGAGCGGCGCCAGCGGGTTCTTGCCGCCCTTTTCAAATGTCGCGTCGATATTGGCGATGGTCCAGACATAGCCGATCTTCTCGGCCTTGTTGGTGGTGTCGAGCGACAGGTCGAAGCCCTTCACCGTGGCGCCGTCTTTGCCCGGCGTGCCGAACAGGATTTCATCGACCTTCAGCTTGTCATACATGACGACGCTGTCGAGCGGGCCCTTGGCCTTTTCCGACGGAATGTGCACGTTCTGCAGGGCAAGGCCCTTCATTTCGGCCTTGTCGTTCTTGTCGGTCTCACCGGCAAGCGCCAGGTCGGGCACGGTGACCTGCTCGATGCTGTAGCCGCCGTCCGGTGCATCCTGAACGTTCTGCAGCGTCACGTCACCGATGGCGGTTTCCTTTTCGCCGATGGTCGGCAGCTTGATCTTGGTGCCTTGAAGCACGATGTCGGAGCCGCTCGCCTGGACATTGGCGAAGCTCAGTTCGCCACCCTGTTTGGCGTAGAGCGCCTTGATGCGCTCGGCGACTGCATTGGCGTCTGCGGCCATGGCAGCACTGCCGAATACCAGCGAAAGCGCTGTTCCGGCAGCCAGAACACGTGCCGCTGGCCTGATATTGACGAAAACCTGCATTCGAAGCTCCTGCCTGATCTTTAGAGCGCATCCCGAAAAGCGTGAAACGGCTTTCGGATGAGATGCGCGTCAAAACAAAGGATCAGAGCGCCGATCTGATTCAATCGGATCGGCGCTCTGATGTAGCGCGGCATTCATAGGCGGAAATCACTCGCAATAACAACATGATTTCCTCAGCCTGCGATTGCAGCGGGGGAAATTCACCCTGATAGCTCTATAGGACGCAAATGGCGGCAGGATTGCGACTATTGCACACTAATGTACTGGATTGGTTCTCCTGAACTCTTGCTGGCGAATCGCGCAGTTGGTACGAAGAGACATGGGAAAAAGTCTGATTCCGCCGGACGACGGCGAAGAACACATCGAGCGGGTCGATCTCAAATCGGCTCTCGAGGAACGTTACCTCGCTTATGCGCTGTCGACGATCATGCATCGCGCGCTGCCGGACGTGCGCGACGGCCTGAAGCCCGTGCATCGCCGCATCATGCATGCCATGCGCCTGCTGCGCCTCAATCCCGATCAGGCCTATGCGAAATGCGCCCGTATCGTCGGCGACGTGATGGGTAAGTTCCATCCGCATGGCGATGCGTCGATCTACGATGCGCTGGTGCGTCTGGCGCAGGATTTCGCGGTGCGTTATCCGCTCGTGGACGGGCAGGGCAATTTCGGCAATATCGACGGCGATAATGCTGCCGCCATGCGTTACACGGAAGCGCGTATGACGGAAGTCGCGACGCTGCTGCTCGAAGGCATCAACGAAAACGCCATCGATTTCCGTCCGACCTATAATGAGGAAGACGAGGAACCCATCGTCCTTCCCGGCGCTTTCCCGAACCTGCTGGCCAACGGCTCCGCCGGGATCGCGGTCGGCATGGCGACCAACATTCCGCCGCACAATGTGGCGGAGCTTTGCTCGTCCGCGCTCTATCTGATCAATCATCCCGAAGCGCCGGTGGAGGAGCTCGTTACCTCCCCGGAACAATGGGAAGAACTGAAGCGCGAAGCCGAAACCGATCCGGCTGCTCTGCTGAAATGCAAGGTGCGAGGCCCGGATTTCCCGACCGGCGGCATTCTTGTCGAAGAGCACGGCAATATCCTTGATGCCTATCGCACGGGCCGCGGCGCGTTTCGTGTCCGCGCACGTTGGGAAAAGGAAGAGGGCAATCGCGGCACCTGGGTGATCGTCATCACCGAAATTCCCTATCAGGTGCAGAAGTCGCGCCTCATCGAAAAGATCGCCGAACTGCTTCTGGCAAAGAAGTTGCCATTGCTCGATGATGTTCGCGACGAGTCGGCGGAAGACATTCGCATCGTTCTGGAGCCGAAGAACCGGACGGTCGATCCCGAGCTGTTGATGGAATCGCTGTTCAAGCTGACCGAGCTTGAAAGCCGCGTTTCGCTCAACATGAACGTGCTGTCGCACGGCAAGGTGCCGAATGTCCTGTCGCTGGGCGCTGTCCTGCGCGAGTGGCTCGACCATCGCAAGGAAGTGCTCGTTCGCCGTTCGCAATTCCGTCTGGCGGAAATAGAACGGCGCCTGGAAATTCTCGGCGGCCTGCTGATCGCCTATCTCAACCTTGATGAGGTGATCCGCATCATCCGCGAGGAGGACGAGCCGAAACAGGACCTGATGCGCACCTTCGAGCTGACCGACGTTCAGGCCGAGTCGATCCTCAACATGCGCCTGCGTTCGTTGCGCAAGCTTGAGGAATTCGAAATCCGCAAGGAGTTCGATGAACTCACGGTTGAGAAGACGGACCTTGAAGGACTGCTCGCTTCCGGCACGCGCCAATGGAAGAAGATCAGCGCCGAAATCAAGTCGGTACGCGAAAAGTTCGGCCCGAAGACCGAACTTGGTGCGCGCCGCACGACCTTCGCCAACGCGCCAACCCACGATCTGGAAGATATCCATCAGGCAATGATCGAGCGCGAGCCGGTCACGATCGTTGTATCCGAAAAGGGCTGGCTGCGCGCGATGAAGGGGCATCTGGCCGATTTCTCGACGCTCGCCTTCAAGGAGGGCGACAAGCTCAAGCTCGCTTTCCATGCCGAGACGACCGACAAGCTCCTGTTCTTCACGACAGGCGGCAAGTTCTTCACCATCGGCGCGAACACGCTTCCGGGCGGTCGCGGCCATGGCGAGCCGATCCGCATCCTTGTCGATATGGAAAACGATCAGGACATTCTGACAGCCTTCGTGCACGATCCGGCGGCGAAACTGCTTCTCGTCAGCCACGAGGGTAACGGTTTTATCGTTCCCGAAAGCGAGGCTGTGGCCAATACCCGCAAGGGCAAGCAGGTGATGAACGTGAAGGCGCCGGACGAGGCGAAGCTTTGCCAGCGTGTTTCCGGCGATCATATCGCAGTGGTGGGCGAGAACCGCAAGATGGTGGTCTTCCCGCTTTCCGACATTCCGGAAATGACCCGCGGCAAGGGCGTGCGCCTGCAAAAATACAAGGATGGCGGTGTATCCGACGTCCGCACCTTTGCAATTGCCGACGGGCTTTCCTGGCAGGATTCGGCAGAGCGCACCTTCAATCGCAGCAAGGAAGAGCTTGTGGAATGGATCGGCGCGCGCGCCTCTGCGGGCCGTCTGGTGCCGAAGGGCTTCCCGCGTTCGGGTAAATTCTGAATTGGGCGTTGTGAGGATGGGTTCGCAGGCTTAGGCTGATCGGATGGATAATATTTGGAGCGGCATCAGGTGCTTTTGGCAGGAGGACGAGCGCCCGACCGAAGCTGCTCTCAAACACGCTGCCAGCCTTATTACTGCCACCCGCGCTGCTGGCTTCCCACCCGAAGCAGCAAGCAGAGGATATTGGCCGACTGTACGCCTATTATGGAAGGACGGAAAAATAGAAGTTGAGGTTCATGATGACCATTATGAGCTTTATTTCTTTTCTGGTTCAGCGCGAGATGGGAATTTTAGCATAATGGATTATCCCGGAACCGCACCAGATGTTCTGGAGGCATTGGCTTCGGAGATTCAAAAAAGGCACTCTATACTGGATTTGTGAGGGGCTTTTACCCTTCAAACCTCTGCCAGCCGCGGGGGCCCAGATGCTCCTGCGGTGTGAAGCGGATTTTATACTGCATCTTGCGCGATCCCTCGACCCAATAGCCGAGATAGACATGCGGCAGACCGGCAGCATGCGCGCGCTGGATATGATCGAGGATCATATAGGTGCCAAGCGACCGCTCATGCATATGCGGTGAGAAGAACGAATACACCATCGACAGCCCGTCGGCCATCACGTCGGTAAGTGCTACCGCGACCAGCTCTCCATCGCCCTTGGCGCTGATGAAGCTTTCCGGGCCGCGCTTGCGATATTCGATGATCTGCGTGTTCACATGCGTATCCTCGATCATCATCGCATAATCGAGAACCGTCATGTCCGACATGCCGCCCGAGCGATGGCGCGCATCGAGATAATCGCGGAAAAGCGCATATTGCTCGGTGCTGGGCTGGGCCTTGTGCACGCGTCCGATCAGATCGTTGTTCTGCGTCCAGACGCGCCGCATGTTACGCGTCATCTTGAACTCTCCGGCAAGGATGCGAACGGATATGCAGGCCCGGCACAATTCGCAGGCCGGACGATAGGCTATGTTCTGGGATCGGCGGAAACCGCCCTGCGTCAGGAGATCGTTGATTTCGTTCGCCTTGTCGCCGACCAGATGCGTAAAGACTTTTCGCTCCATCTGGCCTTCGAGATACGGGCAGGGAGACGGAGCTGTCAGAAAGAACTGCGGAGACTGTTGCGGTTGATGGGTCATTCAATATCCACGAAATGGCAATACCGAAACCATCACGATACTTTTTGTAAGGATTGAGCCGACCGCACAAAACGTCAATAGGCATTTTGCGCAGCCGGCTCTGAATTTTTTTGATCTGAAGCGCACCCCGAAAAGTGGGACCCGGTTTTCGGGTCAGGATGCGCGATAAAAAGCAGAGCATTTCCGGTGTTTCATGAAAATCAGGAAATGCTCTGTCGTTTATCGATCAGAACGAATGACAGCCGTGCCGAGCAGAAGATCGTGCACAGTGCGCTTGCGGTCGAGAACCAGCGTTGCAAGCAGGATCAGCGGCGTCAGGACGACATTCAGACCCCAGAAAAGGACCGTATGGACGATTGCGAGCATGGGATCGACCGTGCCGCCTTCAAGCCGGACGAGCTTGATATTCATCATCTGCATGCCCTTGGTGGCCTGCTGCGGCCCGCCCAGGGTCCGCGCGACATAAAACAGCGCCACCATCGGGAACATAATGCCGTAGAGCATCCAGCCGAGGCTGAACGTGATTATGCCCAGGATCGCGATGACGATTGCTGCCGGGATGCAGAGCAGGAAAACAATCAGGTAATCGATGAGAAAAGCCATAATGCGGCGCGTGCGCACGCCTTCAAAAAATGCGCGGCTTTCATAACGCGGGCCCATGACTTCGCCGTGCAGGATATGGTCGGACATTTTTCCTTCCAGTCGTTTCAAAAGAAGCGCCCAGGGGATGTGACAACCGGCGCTGCCCAGCCACCTCGGCGGAACAGTCATCAACATGGGAACCAAAACCGGCGGATTCAAGGAAATGTGATGATTTCCCGAAAGCGTGCCTTGCCGGTCAGCCTTGCTGTTTAAGCTTTTCAGCTGCTTCGATTGCGAAATAGGTGAGAATTCCGTCACAGCCGGCGCGCTTGAAGGCGAGCAGGCTTTCCATCATCACCTTTTCTTCGTCGATCCAGCCATTGATCCCGGCGGCCTTGATCATCGCATACTCGCCCGACACCTGATAGGCATAGGTGGGAAGGCGGAATTCACTCTTCAGGCGATGGATGATGTCGAGATAGGGCAGGCCCGGCTTGACCATCAGCATGTCCGCGCCTTCGGCAATGTCCTGCTCGGCTTCGCGCACGGCTTCTTCCGGATTGGCCGGATCGAGATAATAGGTCTTCTTGTCGCCTTTCAGCAGGCCCTGTGTGCCGATGGCATCGCGATATGGCCCGTAAAAGGCGGAAGCGAACTTGGTTGCATAGGACATGATTGGAATGTGGCAGAAGCCGTGTTCGTCCAGCGCCTTACGCACGGCGCCGACGCGGCCGTCCATCATGTCGGAAGGTGCGATGATATCGGCACCTGCTTCGGCTTGCGAAAGCGCGCCCCGAACCACCATGGCGACGGATTCGTCGTTGATGATTTCGCCGTTGCGCAGGATGCCGTCATGGCCATGCGTGGTGAACGGGTCGAGCGCCGCATCGGTGATGATGCCGATTTCCGGCACTTCCTTCTTGATTGCGCGCACGGCGCGATTGATCAGATTGTCGGGGCTTGCGACGAAAGCGCCGTCCTCGGTCTTCACTTCCAGCTTCTCGCGCGGGAAGGGGGCAATGGCGGGGATGCCGAGCTTGGCGGCTTTCTCCGCCATGCGCACTGCCATGTCGACCGAATAGCGCTCGACGCCGGGCATGGCTTCGACAGGCTCGGCAACGCCGGTGCCATAGGTCAGGAAGAACGGCAGGATAAGATCATCGACCGTCAAACGGGTTTCCTGCACGAGCCTGCGCGACCAGTCGGCCTTGCGCATGCGGCGCAGGCGTCTGCTGCCGGTGACGTCATCGACATGCTGGCTGATATTGGCGGGCAGATATTTGGACTGGCGATCGGTCATGAGGCTATTCCCGAGAATGGAGGCCCTGGAACATGAAATCGCAGGGCTGGTCAAAAAGACCACCGGTAACTTTATGAATCTAGTGGATTTTCGAATTTGACGTTTGAAACGGGATTAATATCGGACGGATATCAAACGTCAAATTCAATCCACTAGTATCGGATGCGCTTCGTTTATCATGGGAAAAGTGCCGAAACCAAGAACATTGACCTGTGCAGGATTGACGCGGGGCGTCTCACTTTCTACCCATTTACAGGAACGGGAGACACGATATGCAGATTGACTTCGGCGGTGGCAGCGAAATCAGCTTTGAACGCAAGGGAAAAGCGGGGCTTGTGAAGCTTACGCGGACCGAAGCCCTCAACGCGCTCACGCATAAGATGATTCTGGCGCTCGACCGCGCATTGCAGGCTTGGGAAGACGATCCTGAAGTGGCATGCGTCATTCTCGAAGGCGAGGGGCGGGCCTTCTGTGCCGGCGGCGATGTGGTCGCTGCCTACAAGGCCGGTCAGGCCGGAACACCAGCTTACGAATTCTTCCGCGACGAATATCGGCTCAATGCGCGCATTGGCCGTTTTCCAAAACCTTATATCTCCCTGATCAACGGCATCGTCATGGGCGGCGGCGCCGGCATCTCCGTTCACGGTTCGCATCGTATCGTGACCGAAAACACCATGTTTGCCATGCCGGAAACCGGCATAGGCTTCTTTCCTGATGTAGGCGGCAGCGCGTTCCTCCCGCATCTGCATGATAATTTCGGGTATTATCTGGCGCTCACCGGCAACCGCATCCGCTGGGGCGACTGCCTGCAGAGCGGGATCGCTACCCATGCGGTCGCCGCAAGCGATCTGCATGACCTGCGCGAAGACATCATCGCTACCGCTGACATCGACGCGGCGCTGACACGCAGCCAGTACCCCGATTTTGAAACCTCTGTCGAAACCCGCCAGATCATTGCGGAGTGTTTTTCCGGCGCAACGCTTGCCGACTGCATAGCCGCGCTGGAAAAGGAAGCGGAAGCCGGCAACAAGGCCGCAATGGACATTGTAAAGGTGATCGCCACGCGCTCCCCGACCAGTGTCGCTGTCACTTTCCGCCAGATTGCCGATGGGCGCGCGCTCGATCTCGACGATTGCATGCGCATGGAATACCGCATCGCCAACCGCATGCTGGAAGGGTATGATTTCTATGAGGGCGTTCGCGCATTGCTTATCGACAAGGACGGCGCGCGACATGGAAGCCTGCAACGCTCGATGACGTGAAGCCCGAACAGGTCAACGCCTATTTTGCAAATCTCGGCGACGGGGAACTGACCTTGTGAGGATCTCCTGATGCATATGAACGAGCTGCGCCAGCATATCCAGCCGAGCGGAACCGAATGGGCCTTCACATGGTTCGTCCGGATACTCGCTCTCGTGGCGCTGGCCAGCGGTGTGTTCTATTGGGTCAGGCTGATCGGTATTCATCCCGGGCTTCTGTGGCGGTTCGACCTGATGCCATGGACCTGGCAGACGGCGGTGGTCGCTCTGGCTGTTCTGATGCCGGTCGCGGCAACGGGACTATGGATGCGGGCGCCCTGGGGGCCTGTGCTATGGTTCGTGGCAGCGCTCGGCGAAATCGCCATCTATTCCGTTTTTTCGCGGCATTTCGAATACAAGCCGCTGACGGTCGGGTTCAACGCGGTCTGCATCGTCATATTTATCGCATTTCGTATTCTGCTCTTCTTCGAGAAGAAACGGCAGGCCCGCGCGAGCCTGCCGATATAGATTTATAGGGGCTGCGTTCCTTCATAGCGGGCGAAGGGCTTCGTCATTTGCCCTTTGAAAAGCAGCACATCATAGGTATCGGCCTTGCTGCCCGGCATATCCATCCCCGGCGAACCCATGGGCATTCCGGGCGCGGTCAGCCCCGTTGCCTGCGGACGTTCCGCCAGTAGCCGCTTGACCGCTCCAGCCGGCACATGCCCCTCAATGACATATCCATCGACGACCGCCGTGTGGCACGAGGCAAGATTGGCGGCGACGCCATGTTTTGCCTTTACGCTTTCCATCGCTTCCTCGACCTTCACGGTCACATTGAACCCGGCGGCTTTCATATGTTCGGCCCAGCCGTCGCAGCAGCCGCAATAAGGGTCCTTGTACATGGTCATTTGCGGAGCGGCGAAAACGGGTTCGGCATGAGCAAAATTCGTGAAGCCGGTAAAGCTTATCAGTCCGCCGACCACAAAATACTGTGCGAAACGAAGCGTCATGGTCCCTCCAATGGAATGTTGATAGCCGGTAACTAGCGCCTGTCCACATACTTCTCAAATGACGAAAGTTTAATGTGACGCGCTTTCCAAGCCCCGGAAAACCGGCATTTTACGCCAAAACAGCGCATTGCGGAGCAGGCTCAAGGACGGCGCGGAGTAAGCAAACATTAAGCCTGAATGGCCAATTTTGCCGGTAAGTTACTGTTAAGGCTGACTTTTAAGTCGAATTTTATGCATCTCCCCCAAATTGCTCTCAAGACGGTGAGAAACAATACACCGCGTAAAACAGGACAGGGAGCTGCATCATGGTTTCATGGAATGTGGCTCCGGCAGAGAGGCAAAAGAAATGATCAACGCACAGCGCAAGACGGACTTGTCCGTTCCGCTCACGACACCGGAAACCGCACTTCGCTCGCTTTATCTGGAAGCCCTCCAGCTGGTCGAGCGCCTGCATCGCCGCCTGCTCGACGTCGTCAAGGACGAGTTCGACCGCAACGGCCAGAGCGACATCAATGCGACGCAGGCGCTTCTGCTTTTCAACATCGGCAATTCGGAACTGACGGCAGGCGAACTGCGCTCGCGCGGTTACTATCTCGGCTCCAACGTTTCGTACAATCTGAAGAAGCTGGTCGAGATGGGCTTCATCCATCATCAGCGCTCGCGTGTCGACCGCCGTTCGGTGCGCGTCAGCCTGACGGACAAGGGCAATGCCATCGCCGATCAGGTGGCCGCGCTCTACGAACGCCATATCTCTTCCATCGAACAGATTGGCGGTATTCAGGTCGATGAATTCATGGCGATGAATAAGTCGCTGCAGCGTCTCGACCGCTTCTGGAACGACAGCATCGCATACCGCCTCTGAGCGGCTCGCCGCCGCTGGCTGACTGATGGTTTGTTGCAGAACTGTCACAACAGGCTGCCATTGAGAAGAATAAGGCGCTGTGAAGCTCTCAATCGTAAGGCGCATGGCTTGAAATTCCGGCCATGCGACATGATTAAGCCATAAAAAACGACATAAGCGTTTTACAGTGGCACGGGCAATATTGTGCCTCCTTCATTCAGGAATGGGCTCGAAAGTCGAATTTCGGATAAGCGGGCATCGTCGCATCGCTTTCTGTCCGGATATCGCCTTGCTGAACTATTGCTGATATTCTCTGGGAAGATCCCGCGCGAGCGGTTAGCCTTTTGGGACTACGCAAGATGACCAAGACCGACAGATCAGCCGATGCTTTGAAAGTAGATCGCCGCAGTTTCCTGCGCGGCGCGGCAACCGCCGGCCTTTCCGTGGCAGCCTCCGCCATGGTTTCCTCGGCCTATGCCCAGCAGGTTCTGACTGATGTTATCGCAGCGCCGCGGCGCGGCAACTGGGACGACCAGTTCGATGCCCGTGCGACGGGCGGGCAACGCGTCGCGACCAACCAGCCGGTTCTGAGCCCCCAGACGGTCGGCAATCTCCAGACTGCCATCGCGCAGTATACCGACATTGCCGGTCGCGGCGGCTGGCCGAGCGTGCCGGGCAATGCAAAGCTCCAGATCGGCGTGACCGATCCCGCCGTGCAGGCACTGCGCAAGCGTCTCATGATTTCCGGCGACCTCCCACAGGAAGCCGGTCTTTCCAGCTCGTTCGACACCTATGTCGATGCAGCCGTCAAGCGCTTCCAGTCCCGTCATGGGCTGCCTGCCGATGGCGTCATGGGGCAGTTCACCTATGCCGCGATGAACGTGGACGCGAATACGCGCCTCGGACAGCTCCAGACCAATCTCCAGCGGCTTTCGCCTCTGGCCGATCAGGGCATGCAGGAACAGCGTTTCGTGATGGTCAACATTCCGGCCGCGCGCATCGAAGCCGTTGAAGGCGGCAGCGTCGTGCAGCGTCATACGGCGGTTGTCGGCAAGATCGACCGCCAGACGCCGATCCTGAACTCAAAGATTCACGAGGTCATTCTCAATCCTTACTGGACCGCGCCCAAGTCGATCATCCAGAAGGACATCATTCCGCTGATGCGGAAGGATCCGCAATATCTGGCGAAAAACAAGATTCGTCTCTACGACCAGTCCGGCCAGGAAGTTGCGCCTGAAACCGTGGACTGGAACACGGATGATGCAGTTAAGCTGATGTTCCGTCAGGACCCGGGCAAGATCAACGCCATGTCCTCGACCAAGATCAACTTCCACAACCAGCATCAGGTCTATATGCACGACACGCCGCAGAAGAGCTATTTCAACAAGCTCATGCGCTTCGACTCTTCCGGCTGCGTCCGCGTCCAGAATGTCCGCGATCTCGACGTATGGCTGTTGAAGAACACGGCTGGTTGGGATCGCCAGACCATCGAAAACACGATCAAGTCGGGTACGAACACGCCGATCCAGGTTGCCGATCCGGTTCCGCTGCACTTCGTCTACATTTCCGCATGGTCCACCGGCGACGGCGTGGTGCAGTTCCGCGACGACATTTACAAGATGGACGGTGCAACGGCCCTCGCGCTTGGCACTGACACCTGATTCTCATCTCGACTGCGAGTTTCAAGCCGTCCGGACCCGTTCCGGGCGGCTTTTTCGTCTTGGCTCAATTATCAAATCGGTTTGCCGCATTTTGGAATAAGCTTTTCGCTTTGCGGCCATTGGCCTTGTGCGCTCAAGTGTGATAATGCGCCTCATCCATATAGCTTTTACCGGCTAACCCGGAGGGTGTGAAACATGTCTCAAGCCAACGCCGCCGCCAAGAACGCGTCTTCCGACGTTTTCTTCAATGCAAGCCTCGAGGACATCGATTCCGAGATTTTCGGTGCAATTCGCAACGAACTCGGTCGCCAGCGTCATGAAATCGAGCTGATCGCCTCGGAAAACATCGTTTCGCGCGCTGTTCTGGAAGCACAGGGTTCCATCCTCACCAACAAATATGCCGAAGGCTATCCGGGCAAGCGCTATTACGGCGGCTGCCAGTATGTCGACGTCGTGGAAGAACTGGCCATCGAACGCGCCAAGAAGCTCTTCGGCGCCGAATTTGCCAACGTTCAGCCGAATTCCGGCAGCCAGATGAACCAGGCCGTGTTCCTCGCGCTGCTCCAGCCGGGCGACACGTTCATGGGCCTCGACCTGAATTCCGGTGGCCACCTGACGCATGGTTCGCCGGTCAACATGTCCGGTAAGTGGTTCAATGTCGTTTCCTATGGCGTCCGCAAGGACGACCACCTGCTCGACATGGACGAAGTTGCCCGCCTTGCACGCGAAAACAAGCCGAAGCTCATTCTCGCCGGTGGCACCGCCTATTCGCGTATCTGGGACTGGAAGCGCTTCCGTGAGATTGCCGACGAAGTCGGCGCCTATCTCATGGTCGACATGGCGCATATCGCCGGTCTGGTCGCCGGTGGCGTTCATCCTTCGCCGGTCCCGCATGCGCATGTCTGCACCACGACGACGCACAAGTCGCTTCGTGGTCCGCGTGGCGGCATGATCCTCACCAACGATGCCGACATCGCCAAGAAGATCAATTCGGCTGTCTTCCCCGGCCTTCAGGGTGGCCCGCTGATGCACGTCATCGCCGGCAAGGCTGTCGCCTTCGCGGAAGCACTGAAGCCGGAGTTCAAGCTCTATGCGAAGAACGTCGTCGACAATGCGCGCGCACTGGCCGAAGAGCTGAAGTCCCACGGCCTCGACATTGTTTCGGGCGGCACCGACAACCACCTGATGCTGGTTGACCTGCGCCCGAAGAACGCGACGGGCAAGCGTGCAGAAGCTGCTCTTGGCCGCGCCAACATCACCTGCAACAAGAACGGCATTCCGTTCGACCCTGAAAAGCCGTTTGTTACGTCCGGCGTTCGTCTTGGCACGCCTGCCGGCACGACGCGCGGTTTCGGCGTTGCTGAATTCAAGGAAATCGGTTCGCTGATCGCCGAAGTTCTTGACGGCCTGAAGGTTGCCAATTCCGACGAAGGCAATGCCGCTGTCGAACAGGCAGTGAAGGAAAAGGTCATCGCGCTCACCGACCGTTTCCCGATGTACGGTTATCAAGGATAAGCCGGTTTCCATGATCGAGAGAAAACCCCGTTCAACCCTGTTGAGCGGGGTTTTTTCATTCTCCCATCCGGTAGGTGGATTGCCACTAATCGGCTATGATTGGCAGGAATCGGCTACGGAGGGCGCGCTCTTGAGTTTTCAAGGGGAGTGACCCCACATATGAGCGGTCCATTGCCAGTGTTAAGGTTGCCAGTTTTGAAGCTGCCGATATTGAAATTGAAAGAGTTCCATGCGTTGTCCCTATTGCCAGTCTGAAGATACGCAAGTGAAGGATTCCCGCCCGGCGGAAGACGGTGCTGTCATTCGCAGGCGTCGTGTCTGTTCGGTTTGCGGCGGGCGTTTCACGACCTTCGAGCGTGTGCAGTTGCGCGACCTGATGGTCGTGAAGAAAAGCGGGCGTCGCGTTCCTTTCGATCGCGACAAGCTCACGCGGTCCATCGAGGTGGCGTTGCGCAAGCGCGATGTCGATAATGACCGGGTTGAACGGGCCATTTCAGGCATTGTCCGCCAGCTTGAAAGTTCAGGCGAAGCGGAAGTCACCTCCG
Source organism: Brucella sp. RRSP16 (assembly GCF_052246815.1). Taxonomy (NCBI): domain Bacteria; kingdom Pseudomonadati; phylum Pseudomonadota; class Alphaproteobacteria; order Hyphomicrobiales; family Brucellaceae; genus Brucella; species Brucella sp. RRSP16. Next base: position 58,904 of record NZ_JBQQAM010000008.1, on the reverse strand, counting down.
ACGAGATCGGGCGGCTGGCCATGGATGCGCTGAAAGGCATCGACGATATCGCCTATATCCGCTTTGCGTCGGTCTATCGCAATTTCAGCAAGGCTGTCGATTTCCACAATGTCATCGACGAGCTGACGGTTCCTGAAACCGAGGACGATCTGGACGCTTGAGCATGAGTGGCAGCAAGTTTCCGCATTCGGACGTGACTTCGGATGATGTTCGCTTCATGGAGGCGACGATCCGATATGCGCGCCGTCACAAGGGGCTGACCGGCACCAACCCGTCCGTCGGCACGATCATCGTCAAGGATGGCGTCATCGTCGGGCGCGGCGTTACCGCACTGGGCGGCAGGCCCCATGCGGAACCACAGGCGCTGGCGGAGGCGGGAGACGCCGCGCGTGGCGCGACGGCTTATGTGACGCTGGAGCCATGCGCCCATCACGGGCGCACGCCGCCCTGCGCCGAAACGCTGGTGCGGGCAGGGGTGGCGCGTGTCGTGGCGGCGGCGACCGATCCGGACGAACGGGTCAGCGGAAAGGGCTTCGCCATCCTGCGTGAGGCAGGGATAGAGGTCGTGCCCGGCATTCTCGCCGATCAGGCTGCCGACGATCTGGCGGGCTATCTGAATCGATCTGCGAAGAAACGCCCGGAAGTGATTCTGAAACTTGCGCTTTCCGCCGATGGCATGATCGGCAGGCGGGGCGAGGGACAGGTCGCGATAACGGGACCGATTGCGCGTGCGCAGTCCCATATCCTCCGCGCACAGACGGATGTTATCCTGATCGGTATTGAAACCGCGCTTGCGGATGATCCCGTTCTGAACTGCCGCCTGCCGGGACTGGAACAGCGTTCGCCGGTCCGCGTTGTGCTCGATGGCGGATTGCGCCTGCCGCTTTCGTCAAGACTCGTACAGACCACCGATGCCCAGCCCTTGTGGATCGCCTGCGGCGAGGAGGCCTCGCCCGAACGGCGTTATGAGTTGACGGCTGCCGGTTGCCGCATCCTCGCGACCGAAGCCGACGATTGCCGCATCGCATTGCCCGAGTTGATGGACGACCTTGCCGCGCAGGGCATTTCCTCGGTTCTCGTTGAGGGCGGCGCGGGTGTTGCAAAGAGCTTTCTGGATGAGGGGCTGGTGGATCGGCTTGCCATCTTCCGTTCGCCGGTTGAAATCGGCTCGGAACATGGGGTTGCCGTGGACGGCCTTGAAACCCATATCGCAGACGAATTCAAAATTCTGAGGCAGGCGCGCTATGGCGACGATGCCTATGCAAAATATGTAAGGAAGATTTGATGTTTACAGGCATTATCACCGATATAGGCAAGGTTGACCGGATCAAGCCGCTGAATGAAGGAGTCCTTCTGCGTATCGAGACCGCCTATGACCCGGAAACGATCGAGCTGGGCGCGTCGATTGCCTGTTCCGGCGTCTGCCTGACGGTGGTGGCGCTGCCGGAAAAAGGCACCAATGCCCGCTGGTTCGAGGTGGAGGCATGGGAAGAGGCGCTGCGTCTCACCACGATCTCCGCTTGGCAGAACGGACGCAACATCAATCTGGAGCGTTCGCTGAAGCTTGGCGACGAAATGGGCGGTCATCTGGTTTCCGGCCATGTTGACGGACAGGCTGAAATCATCGACCGCAAGGAAGAGGGCGACGCCGTGCGTTTCACCTTGCGCGCGCCGGAAGAACTGGCGCCGTTCATCGCCCAGAAGGGGTCGGTTGCCCTTGATGGTACGTCGCTGACGGTCAATGGTGTCGATGGAAACGAGTTCGATGTGCTCCTGATCCGCCACTCGCTGGAAGTCACGACATGGGGCGAGCGGAAAGCGGGCGATAAGGTAAATATCGAGATCGACCAGCTGGCACGATACGCAGCAAGGCTTGCGCAATATCAGAAATAGGCTTAGAGCCTAAAACTCTAAAGCTGTAACAGCATTTCCCGATTTTAAGCGTTGACCGCAATCGTTGCGGTCCGCAAGATTTGTCATGGAGTCTCTCATGTCCAAGCACGAGGCGCATGCGCCGCATTTGCTTATTGTTGAAGCGCGTTTCTACGATGATCTCGCCGACGCGCTTCTGGATGGCGCAAAGGCAGCCTTGGATGAGGCAGGGGCGACCTATGATGTCGTGACGGTTCCCGGCGCTCTCGAAATTCCGGCGACGATTTCCTTCGCGCTCGACGGTGAAGAAAATGGCGGCACGGAATATGATGGCTATGTCGCGCTCGGCACGGTCATCCGTGGTGAAACCTATCACTTCGATATCGTTGCCAATGAATCCTGCCGCGCGCTCACCGACCTTTCGGTCGAGGAGAGCATCGCCATCGGCAACGGCATCCTGACCGTCGAGAACGAAGAGCAGGCATGGGTTCGCGCCCGCCGCGCTGACAAGGACAAGGGCGGTTTTGCTGCCCGCGCCGCACTGACCATGATCGACCTGCGCAAGAAGTTCGGAGTCTGATCGTTATGAGTTCTTCTACCGGAGGCCGCCCGACTCCCAATGCACCGCGCATGGCCAACAAGCGCGGCGTCGCCCGTCTTGCTGCCGTGCAAGCGCTCTATCAGATGGATGTGGCCGGGACGGGCGTCCTGGAAGTGGTGGCCGAATACGAAGCTTTCCGCCTCGGCAAGGAAGTGGACGGCACGCAGTATCTCGACGCCGATCCGCAATGGTTCCGCGCAATCGTAGCCGGTGTCGTGGATGAGCAGCTGAAGCTCGACCCAATGATCCATCAGGCGCTGACGGAGGACTGGCCGCTGTCGCGTCTCGATTCGACGCTGCGCGCCATTCTCCGCGCGGGTGCATGGGAATTGCAGACGCGCAAGGACGTGCCGACGGCAGTCATCGTGTCGGAATATGTCGATATCGCCAAGGCCTTCTATACGGAGGAAGAGCCGAAGCTGGTCAATGCCGTGCTCGATCGTCTGGCGTTTGTCATTCGTGGCGAGAGCCGTGGCGTGAAGCCGCGCTGATCCGGCTTCGCCGACGATAATCATGAAAGAAGGGCTGTGAGAAATCGCAGCCCTTCTTTCATTGTACGCTGGCAAAGAACGACTTGACGTTTGTTAAACCGTTTCGCATGTTGGTCGCGCGGCATTGAGAATGCTGAAATGCAGGGAATCGCGCCAATTCATTGAATCCAAGGCGTAAGTTTCCTGGCGAATATACCGAAGAAGCCCGGTATCTTGCATTGGCTTCAGGCACTTCCATGCCGCTCAGTCGGGTCCGGGGAGGGGTTTTCGGGCCTATCCTGCGCACGTGTCTGCCGACAATCGCGGCTCGCGGTCAGACGGCAGCCAGCGCGAGCTATGGAGCGCGTTCCGATCTGTTGCGACAGGCCGGCGCTCCAATTGTCTGGGTGGCCGCGCATATTTCCCGAAAATCGTTTCACATTTTTCGGGATGCGCTCAATGGGAGTTGGCCTTTATGCAAATGGGAGTGGCAGTCTTAATTCTCGTCATTGCCTGCGGCGTGCTTTCCGTTCTTTTCGCCATATGGGCGATCCGTTCGGTTCTCGCAGCCGATCAGGGGACGCAGCGCATGCAGGAAATTGCTGAAGCCATCCGCGAGGGTGCCTCAGCCTATCTCACAAGACAATATTCAACGATTGCCATCGTTGGCGTCGTGGTTTTCCTCGCCGCCTGGTATCTGCTGTCGATCAGTGCGGCAATCGGCTTTTTGATCGGCGCAGTTCTGTCGGGCGTCACCGGCTTCATCGGAATGCACGTTTCGGTTCGCGCCAATGTGCGCACTGCGCAGGCGGCATCGCTCAGCCTCGCCGGAGGGCTTGAACTGGCCTTCAAGTCCGGGGCCATTACCGGTCTTCTGGTGGCAGGGCTCGCGCTGCTTGGCGTCTCCGTCTACTATTGCATTCTCACCGTCTGGCTTGGTTACGCGCCCTCTGACCGCACCGTTATCGATGCGCTGGTGTCGCTCGGCTTCGGCGCTTCGCTTATCTCGATCTTTGCGCGTCTTGGCGGCGGCATCTTCACCAAGGGCGCAGACGTTGGCGGAGATCTCGTCGGCAAGGTGGAAGCCGGTATCCCGGAGGATGACCCGCGCAACCCCGCGACCATTGCGGACAATGTCGGCGATAATGTCGGCGATTGCGCAGGCATGGCCGCCGACCTGTTTGAAACCTACGCGGTGACAGTCGTTGCCACCATGGTTCTGGGCGCGATCTTCTTCAACGGATCGGACGTTCTTTCAAGCGTCATGCTCTATCCGCTGATGATCTGCGGCGCCTGCGTGATTACGTCGATCGTGGGCACTTTCTTCGTCAAGCTCAGCGTCGATGGCTCCATCATGGGCGCGCTCTACAAGGGGCTGATCGCAACGGGCCTGCTTTCTATTGTCGGGCTTGCCGTCGCCAACACGCTGACAATCGGCTGGGGCGAGATCGGAACGGTCGCCGGAAAAAGCATCACGGGCACCAATCTCTTCATCTGCGGGCTGATCGGTCTCATCGTTACCGGGCTGATCGTGGTGATTACGGAATATTATACCGGCACCAACAAGCGCCCGGTCAATTCCATCGCGCAGGCCTCTGTGACAGGGCACGGCACCAACGTCATCCAGGGGCTGGCAGTTTCGCTGGAATCGACCGCGCTTCCGGCTATCGTGATCGTTGGCGGCATTATCTCGACCTACCAGCTTGCGGGCCTGTTCGGGACCGCTATCGCCGTCACCGCCATGCTCGGCATTGCGGGCATGATCGTGGCGCTCGATGCCTTCGGCCCGGTTACCGACAATGCGGGCGGCATCGCGGAAATGGCCGGTCTCGACCCGGAAGTCCGCAAGGCCACCGATGCACTGGATGCCGTGGGCAACACAACCAAGGCTGTCACCAAAGGCTACGCCATCGGTTCGGCGGGGCTTGGTGCGCTGGTTCTGTTTGCGGCTTATTCCAACGACCTGGCCTATTTTGCCGCCAACGGGCAGACCTATCCCTATTTCGCGGATATGGGGCCTGTCTCCTTCGATCTCTCCAACCCCTATGTGGTCGCGGGACTGATCTTTGGCGGGCTTATCCCTTATCTGTTCGGTGGCATGGCGATGACCGCCGTGGGCCGGGCCGGGGGCGCGGTGGTTCAGGAAGTGCGCCGCCAGTTCCGCGAGAAGCCGGGCATCATGACCGGCAAGGAACGCCCGGATTATGCCCGCGCGGTCGATCTTCTGACGAAGGCGGCAATCCGCGAAATGATCATCCCGTCGCTCCTGCCTGTGCTGGCGCCGATTGTCGTCTATTTCGGCGTTTTGCTTATTTCAGGCTCCAAGGCTGCGGCCTTTGCAGCCCTTGGTGCATCGCTTCTGGGCGTCATCATCAATGGCCTGTTCGTGGCAATTTCCATGACATCTGGTGGCGGCGCATGGGACAACGCCAAGAAGAGCTTCGAGGACGGGTTTACCGATGCCGATGGCGTGAAGCACCTGAAAGGTTCGGAAGCGCACAAGGCATCGGTGACGGGCGATACGGTCGGCGATCCCTACAAGGATACTGCCGGTCCAGCCGTCAATCCGGCGATCAAGATCACCAACATCGTGGCCCTGTTGCTGCTGGCTGTGCTGGCGCATATGTCCTGACGGACTGAGCTTCAAACAAAGAAACCCGCCTTGAAGGCGGGTTTTTCGTTTTGGAGGTATCGGCAGGATCAGTTGCTGGGGCCGCCTGCGGCGCCCGGCAGGGATGTCGGGGCCTTGGACACGCCCTGAATGATCTGACCGAGGAAGCTCTGGTCCTTGCCGCCGGTCGGCGTCGTGCGCGACACGAAGTCGAACAGCTTGCCGTCCTTCAGACCGTAATTGGCGATATGCTCGACCTTGCCGTCCTTGTCGAAATAGATGGCGAGGATCTGTCGCTCGATGATCTTCGGCTTCATGAACTGCGCGGCGCGGTAACGCTTCTGCGAAATGTAATAGAACACTTCATTGTCGAAGGTCGCGGTGGTCGACGGCGTGCCGAGCGCCAGAAGCACCTGCTCGCGGCTGGAGCCGACAGGGACCGAATCAAGCGCGTTCTGATCGAGCACGTAACCCTCTGTCAGAGTTTCGGACGGATTGAGCGTGGATGCAGTATTGCACCCCGCAAGCGCCACTGAGACGAGAATTGTCGTGCCTGCGAGAAGAGCACGCTGCGTGCGCATGCTTGGAAAAATTCGCTGCAACAAAGACCTCTCCATACATTCTAAATCAGCGCGGCACTTTCGCCGTCGGGAGAACTTCGGTAAACCACCTTGCTTATTTATGCAACTGGAACGGTCGTACGGATATGATTCTCCAACTTTTCCGCCGCAAATCCAAAGCAAACGAGGCAATTATGCTTCGCGTTTACGAGGTGATCGTGGCGGCGGCGCGGCAAAAACGGTTCTATGCACAATTTCAGGTGCCTGACACGCCGCTGGGCCGTTATGAAATGCTTTCCCTGCATATTTTCCTCGCGCTTCACCGCATGAGGGGAGAAAACAGGGCGCTGGCCGACCTCGCGCAGGAAATCGCCGACGAGTTTTTCAAGGATGTCGACCATTCGCTTCGCGAACTGGGCATCGGCGACCAGGGCGTGCCGAAGCGCATGAAAAAGCTTGCGCGCATGTTCTATGGCCGCGTCGCGGCTTATGGCGAGGCGCTCGACGCAAATGATGGCGATGCGCTGGCGGCGGCCCTGACGCGAAACATCCGCCCGGACCTCGAATTCTGGCCGCACGCCCACCATTTGGCTGAATATGTTCTGGCGTGCCGCGACCGGCTGCAAAAAATTGCAGACGACGCTTTGGCGGCAGGCGACATTTCCTATATGGATGCAGACTAAAGCATGTCTCCTAAAAGTGGGAACCAGTTTTGGGAGACTTGCCTGGGAACAAAACTTAAGAGCGCATCCTGAAAAGTGTAAAACGGTTTCGGATAAGATGCGCGCCAAAGGCGACTTTGCGCCAACGAACAATGCTGAAAAAGGCCAATGAGAATGACTGATAAACCGGCGCTCACCTATCCTGTTCCGGTTCTTCACCTGCCGCAAAAGGGCGTGACGGTGAAAATAGGCACGGATGAGAAAGAGCGCGCAGCGCTCGCGGCAGACCATGGGCTTGAGGCCGTGAATGCCTTTGCCGCGGAGTTTCTGATTACGCCTTGGAAAAAGGACGGTATCCGGGTGCGTGGCCGCATCGACGCGGAAATCGTTCAATCCTGCGTCGTGACGCTGGAACCGCTGACCAACAGCATTGCCGAGGAAGTCGATACGATTTTCGTGCCGGAAAATTCACGGCTGGCGCGAATTCAGCTTGATGATAGCGGCGAAATGCTGCTCGATGCGGAAGGCGCGGACAGTCCAGAAGTTTTTGTCGGCGACAAGATCGATGTCGGTGCGATTGCGGAGGAATTCTTCGATCTCGCCATTGATCCCTATCCCCGCAAGCCGGGTTTGCCGGACGATAGCGAGCCGAAGGTTTTCGGGGACGATGACGGGGAAGAGAAGCCCGTTTCGCCATTTGCGAAACTTTCGGAATGGCAAAAGAAGCCGTAATTCACAGTGAGTTTGTCAGAATTTGGTTGTGTGGAAACGCAAAAGCACTATTTTCGCCGAAACCTGTCTGCTGCAAAAGGCAGAGCAGGAGCAGGGTCGCACAGGAATAATCAAGAGTGATCAAAATTTCGATTGACGCGATGGGCGGTGATTTTGGCCCTGAAGTGGTCATCCCCGGCGCAGCGAAGGCGCTTGAGCGTCATCCTGACATCCGCTTTATATTCTTCGGTCTCCCCGCGCAGGTAGAGCCGGTGCTGGCGCGCTATCCGAAGCTGAAGGCCGCATCGGAGTTCCGCGCGAGCGAGGTTGCCATCAGCATGGACGACAAGCCAAGCCAGGCCCTGCGCGCCGGTCGTGGCAAATCGTCCATGTGGCAGGCCATCGAGGCCGTAAAGACCGGCGACGCACAGGCGTGTATCTCCGCCGGCAATACCGGCGCGCTTATGGCCATGTCCAAGTTTTGCCTGCGCATGATGTCGGATGTCGAACGTCCGGCGATTGCGGGCATCTGGCCAACGCTACGTGGTGAAAGCATCGTGCTCGACATTGGCGCTACCATCGGCGCCGATGCGCGCCAGCTTGTCGACTACGCCGTCATGGGCGCCGGTATGGCGCGTGCCCTGTTCGAGGTGCGCAAGCCGACCGTCGGGCTTCTCAATGTCGGCACGGAAGAGGTCAAGGGCCTCGACGAGATCAAGGAGGCAGGCCAGATTCTGCGCGATACGCCGCTTGAAGGACTTGCCTATTCCGGTTTCGTTGAAGGCAACGACATCGGCAAAGGTACGGTGGATGTGGTTGTGACCGAAGGTTTCACCGGCAATATCGCGCTCAAGGCCGCGGAAGGTACGGCCCGGCAGATGGCGGAGCTGCTGCGTCAGGCCATGAGCCGCACGCTGCTTGCCAAGATCGGCTATGTTTTCGCCAAGGGTGCGTTCGACCGCCTGCGTGAGAAAATGGACCCGAACAAGGTCAATGGCGGGGTTTTCCTTGGCTTGAGCGGAATTGTCATCAAAAGTCATGGCAGCGCGAATGCCGAAGGCTTCTGTTCGGCGGTGGAAGTCGGCTATGACATGGTGAGAAATCGCCTTCTGGAAAAGATCGAGGCCGATCTGGCGCATTTCCACCACAGTCATCCGCATGTTTCGAGTGAAGGTGACGAGGCTGCGAAGGCTTGAATTCCGCAACGCCATCCAGGAAGTGCATTTGAAAGACTTGCGGATTGCCGGATATCCTTCGGCGCCGAAGCGGTGAAGTAACTTTTGCCGGTTATGTGTAGGGCCAGAATTCTCGACTGCGCGCACGATGTTCGCCGCGCCGGTCGCATGTAAGGACAGGAAATAAGAGATGATAAGATCTGTCGTGCGGGGTATCGGTTCGGCATTGCCGAAGCGGGTCATGAAGAATACCGATTTCGAAGGTATCATCGAAACCTCGGACGAATGGATCGTGCAGCGCACGGGTATCCGTGAACGTCACATTGCAGGCGACGATGAAACTACGGTTTCGCTTGGCACCGCAGCAGCGCGCGCGGCGATCGAGAATGCAGGCTTGCAGCCGACCGATATCGATCTCGTCTTGCTGGCCACCTCTACACCCAACCATACGTTTCCGGCCAGTGCCGTGGAAATCCAGCGCGAGCTGGGAATCACCAGTGGTTTTGCATTCGACATGCAGGCCGTGTGCAGCGGCTTCATCTATGCCATCACCACGGCGGACCTCTATATCCGCGGCGGCATGGCGAAGCGGGTGCTGGTCATCGGCGCGGAAACCTTCTCGCGTATTCTCGACTGGAGTGACCGCACGACCTGCGTTCTTTTCGGCGATGGCGCTGGTGCGCTCGTGCTGGAAGCCGCCGAGGGCAATGGCCTGACCTCGGATCGCGGCGTTCTCGCCGCCAACCTGCGTTCGGACGGCAATCACAAGGAGAAGCTCTTTGTCGATGGCGGCCCGTCCACGACCCAGACCGTCGGCCACCTGCGCATGGAAGGCCGCGAAGTCTTCAAGCACGCAGTCGGCATGATCACCGATGTTATCGAGGCCTCTTTCGACGAAACCGGCCTTACTGCCGAGGATATCGACTGGTTCGTCCCGCACCAGGCCAACAAGCGCATTATCGACGCTTCCGCCAAGAAGCTGAATATTGCGGAAAACAAGGTGGTCATCACCGTTGACCGTCATGGCAACACCTCTGCTGCCTCGGTTCCGCTGGCGCTCGCAACCGCTGTTGCGGACGGTCGCATCAAGAAGGGCGACCTCGTTCTTCTGGAGGCAATGGGCGGCGGATTCACCTGGGGCGCGGTTCTGTTGCGTTGGTAAGCGATAAATTTGATCTGCCGTGAGGAAACTCGCTGCTTGACCGTTGCGCTTTTATTTGTGTAACGTCCTGTCACGTAAGGATATTATCTGTTCAAACGCTAACCAGGCAGGTTCGGTCATGGGAGGTAAAACGGTCACGCGAGCTGATCTGGCAGAGGCTGTTTACCGGAAGGTAGGCCTTTCCAGAACGGAGTCGGCGGCTCTTGTCGAGATGATCCTCGACGAAGTCTGTGACGCTATCGTCAACGGCGAAACGGTGAAATTGTCGTCCTTCGCGACATTTCAGGTTCGCGACAAGAACGAGCGCATTGGCCGTAATCCGAAAACAGGCGAGGAAGTTCCAATTCTTCCCCGCCGTGTGATGACTTTCAAAGCTTCCAACGTTCTCAAGCAGCGTATCCTGCAGGAACATCAGAAGCGCGAAGCCAAAAGCCAGAAATAATTCCTGAAATGCTGCCCAACGGGCGGCATTTTTGTTTTTGCGCCATCATCTCAAACTGACATCGGTTCCTTCTGCGCTTGCCCCTGGGTCAAGCGCAAGGACTGGCTTTTGCCTGATGCAGGTTGCCATTGCATGGCTGGAGCATTTCCAGCAAAAGTGTGAAACGTCTACGCGGGGAAATCAGTTCACTGGACTGATTTCTTAACTCGCTTCGATGTGTTGGATAATGCGATAAAACAAGTAGTCAGAGCGGTTCCGGCGATTCTGTTAGAACAGGAACCGGCTCTTACTGTGCGCCGGTGCCAGCCGCGCTGCCTTCCGTTCTGCGTGAAGGGATGCTTATAAAGCTCTGATATTATATAATGGATTTTGCAGGGCGAATCGCTTTGCTAATATTGCAATCTGAAAAACGGCAGGTTTTTCAGAAAGAGTTTGCGTTGAGCGCCGTCCGGTTTTGAATGACGTTGAGCCGTGCCTTTTTGCATGCTGGAGATTGTTAACTCCCGTCCTTTAAAATCCGATGCTGAAACGCCTTTTGTGTAGCAAGCGCGTTCGCGTTGGCGAGTTGAACTATCTGGATCGGCGAGGTTGCGCCGCGACGGCGAAACCCGAACCTCTGGAAAGGGCAAGTGGAATGGACAAGAGCCCTGATGCATTCAGGACGATCAGCGAAGTAGCGGAGGACCTCGATCTTCCGCAGCATGTGCTGCGTTTCTGGGAAACACGCTTTACCCAGATCAAGCCAATGAAGCGTGGCGGTGGCCGCCGATATTATCGCCCGCTCGACGTGGAATTGCTGAAGGGCATTCGCCATCTGCTCTATGATCAGGGCTACACCATCAAGGGTGTGCAGCGTCTGCTCCGCGAAAACAATGCGCAGTTCATCATCGCGCTTGGCAATGGCGATGTGCAGGCCATAGAGGCGATCACGCGCCAGAAGCAGGCCGCCGCCGACAAGCGCGCTGCCGAAGAGGCGGCGGATAATGAAATGGCTTTGCCAAGCGGCATCAAGGCGCCGCAACCGGCCCGCAAGCTTTTCGGTCTCCTGAAGGGCGAGGAAGATGGTCCCATCGGTGCCGATGGACGGCGTCCGTCGAAGGATAATCGCTCGCTGCTGCAGGAGGCATTATTCGATCTGCTCGAATGCAAGCGTCTTCTCGATCAGGTGCGATGATCGACTTCTAACCCATGAAAAAGGGAGGCTTTTGCCTCCCTTTTCTTTTGTAGCCGAACTGGATCAACTTGATGAGAGTTTCAATCCGATGATACCGGCGAGGATCAGCGTCACGCTTGCGACGCGGAAGAAGGTGGCTGCTTCGCCGAGGATGACGATCCCCACCACGAAAGCGCCCACCGCGCCGATGCCCGTCCATATTGCATAGGCCGTGCCGAGCGGCAGGCTGCGCATGGCTATCGACAACAGAGCGAAGCTGCCGATCATGGTCACGATGGTGATGACGCTCGGTGTGAGAAGGGAAAACCCTTCCGATTTTTTCATGAAGAAGGCCCAGACAACTTCGAGAATCCCGGCCACGGCCAGATAAATCCATGCCATTTTAATGCTCCCTGATGAGGGTTCTGAACGGGCCGTCCCGTTCGTTGATGAGGGCAGGAAGGCCGTCCTTCCCGCGAAGTCCTTGATCAGTGCGACGGATGAAGTGCATCGTTGAGATACATACAGGTCAGCATGGTGAAGACATAAGCCTGAATGATCGCCATCAGCAATTCGAGCGCCGTCAGCGCGACGGTCATGGCAAGCGGCAGTACGGCGGTCAATATGCCAAGCGTTCCAAGACTGCCGAGCCCGATGACGAAGCCGGCAAAGACCTTCAGCGTGATGTGCCCCGCCAGCATGACGGCGAAGAGACGGACTGAATGACTGACGGGGCGCGAGATATAGGACATGATCTCTATCGGCACGATGATCGGTGCGAGCACGATCGGTACGCCCGCAGGCATGAACAGGCGGAAGAACCTGAAGCCGTGGCGCACAAGCCCGTAGATCGTCACTGTCAGAAAGACGAGCATGGCCAGCGCGAAGGTCACGATGATATGGCTCGTCACCGTGAATGCGTAGGGGAACATGCCGATCAGATTGGCGAACAGGATGAACAGAAACAGCGAAAAGACGAGAGGGAAGAAGGTCATGCCTTTCTCACCGGCATTCTCGCGCAATGTCTTCGACACGAATTCGTAGAGGATTTCGGCGGAGGACTGCCAGCGTCCGGGGACCACGCCGCCCCTTTTGGACGAGAGGAACATGAATGCAGCCGCGCCCAGCACCGTCAGCACCATGAAAAGTGCGGAATTGGTGAAAGCAACCGGCTGTCCGCCGATTTCGCCAAGTTCAACGATGGGCTTGATTGCAAATTGTTCGATCGGTCCTGCCATAGGACTTCCTCCTATGGGGCCGTCCCCGATGCGAACACTGGCGCAGGTCGTCCCGCGCGGCATTTTAAATAGTGATTCTTGCTGGGAGAGGCAAGAGAATTGACGCTTCTGGAGCGTTCAACAGAAACTTGATCTCGCATCCCATGTATCAGGGAGCTTTTTCGCGTATTCTACCGTTCTTAACCACAGATTATGCCGGGAGATCGATCGATGACCATCTCAAGACGTAATTTCATTGTTACAGCATCTGCTGCCGGGGCCGGACTGGCCTTGTCGCCGCTGGAGCTTGCCAGGGCAGCAGCCGAAACAGGCGGTTCCAAAGTGCAAAATCCTTCCCAGGTAGAAAATCCGGGCTTCCATCGTTTCCAGTTCGGTGATTTCGAAATCACCACGCTTTCCGATGGGCGCAGGGCAGGCGAGGCGCCTGAAAAGACTTATGCGGTGGGGCAGGACCCGAAGGCGGTCGCCGCACTTCTCGAGGAAAACCTTCTGCCCGCTGACCGTTTCGTCAACAGTTTCACACCGGTGCTCATCAATACAGGCAAGGAGCTTGTGCTGTTCGACACAGGCATGGGGGCTGGCGCTCGCGAGGCGGGGCTCGGCAGGCTGGCCAGCGCGCTGGAAGCCTCTGGTTACAAGACGGATGATGTCTCGCTGGTCGTGCTGAGCCATTTCCACCCCGATCATATCGGTGGGTTGATGGAAGACGGCAAGCCAGCCTTCGCCAATGCCCGATACGCGGCCGGACAGAAGGAGTTCGATTTCTGGACAGACCCCGCGCGGCTTGACAGTACCGCGAAGACAGTTGCCGAAATGGTGGCAAAAAACGTCAAGCCTCTGGCCGACAAGATGACGTTTCTGGGGGATGACAGCGAGGTCGTATCCGGCATCCGTTCCGTGGCCGCCTACGGCCACACGCCGGGTCACCTCGCTTTCCGGATCGAAACGGGCGGCAAGTCACTCATGCTCATCTCGGACACGGCAAACCATTTCGTCATCACCTTGCAGCGGCCCGAATGGCACGTTTCCTTCGATATCGACAAGGAAGCCGCCGTCCAGACCCGCAAGCGCATGTTCGACATGATCGCGACGGACAGGCTGCCCTTCATCGGCTATCATATGCCGTTTCCCGCCTTGGCCTATCTCAAGCGGGAAGGTGAGGGCTATCGCTACATCGCGGAAACCTATCAGCTCCGTGAGAAATAGTTTCGAGCGATGACCGCTCGTCCAGAGCATTTCCAGCAAAAGTGCGAAGCGGTTTTGCCTTGGAAAATGCGGAAAACAAATACTTGGAGCGCTTCCGGCGATTCCGTTAAATCCGAAGCGCTCTAGCGTCCGCCGGCAACATCAATGAATGTGCCGGTTACATAAGCGGGAGCGTCGTTCAACAGCCAGAAAATGGCTTCGGCGACCTCCTCCGCCTTTCCGGCCCGCCCCACCGGCGTACCGGCGCCCAGTCGCGCCGCGCGATCCGGGTTGCCTCCGCTTGCATGAATATCGGTATCGATCAGGCCCGGTCGCACCGCATTGACCCGGATGCCCTTTGGCGCCAGTTCCTTCGACAGGCCGATGGTCAGCGTATCGAGCGCGCCTTTTGTTCCGGCATAATCCACATATTCAAAGGGCGACCCGAGACGTGACGCCATGGACGAAACGATGACGATGGCGCTGTCGGGCTGCAAGCGTCGCGCTGCCTCGCGGGCGCATAGATAGGTGCCGTAAACATTCACGTCGAACATGGTTTTCAGGCGCTCGGCGCTCATGTCCGCAAGCGGCATCGTCTGGGCCACGATGCCGGCGTTCAGGACCACGCCTTTCAGCGGACCAAGCTCCGCTTCGGCCTTGTCGAACATGGCGATCACGTCCTCTTCGCTGGATATGTCGCCCTGGATGGCCAGCGCTTTCGCACCAAGCCTCGCTGCTTCGGCCGCTGTTTGCTGTGCAGCCCGTTCGTTCCCGGCATAATTCAAGGCCACGGACCAACCCTGCGCCGCGCTGCGCAGGATAACAGCGCGACCGATGCCGCGACTTCCACCGGTGACCAGAACGTTCCTCATGCTCTCCTCCATGCCAACCATGGCAGAGGTAATCCGATTTGCACTTTATGTGCAAAGGAAAGATCGTACGAAAATATAGGTTCGAAGACAGAACTTGATTCGTTCGCTTTCACTGCGCGATGCTGCCGAGCGCCACACTTTGAAATCTCTCCGAGTACAAGCGTTTGTGCCGGGTACTATTCCAAACCCTTGCAGGGATGCTCGATCATTTCAATCGGGTCATTTTGTTGCGCATCCGAAGTGAAAAATCCAACCGTTGGAAAACGCGCGATTGGCCTCCCGCTTGACTTGAACACGGGGGCGCCGCACGAGTTTTTCTCTCGTTCCGAATCTTTGTTTTAATTTACAATAGCCCGGCGAGATTCTTCTGCGCTGTTTCGGATACCGGCATTCCGTTATTTCTAAGAAACTCCTCAATGGCGAATTCCGGCGTGTGACCAAGGCCGATTTGGGTATTAGCCATAACCTTGCCATTGGAGCGAACAGCTCCAGCAATATAAATGGTCTTGCCTTCGGATTTCTTGATCGGGTCGAGTTTATAACCGACCCACGCGCCAAATCTTTCTGACGCAAATTCGCTATACGTCCAATTGCGACGATTATTGTCACGCCTGGCGATCATTGGCCCCCTCCCGATCGTTCCCCCAACGCGCTGCAAGTAACCGCAATCTTATAGTGTAGTCAAACTCCTCTTCACTCGTTCTGAACGAATTTCCGTGTTCGGGGATTGGCTACCCACATTCCCCTTGCGGGGCTAATTACTGGTAGTGGATTTTTCTTTTGAAACAGCGGGGAGTGAGTCGGGAAACGGTGCGGGAATTTTCAGTATTATTCCGGACTTCTGGCGCTCCTTACGGGACCTGGATTCCGTTTCGTTCCCTTCAATGCCATTGCAGTCCCGATTGAAAGGAATCGCAAGGCATTAAATTTTAAGGGGAAAAATGGTCGGAGCGGCGGGATTCGAACCCACGACCCCTTGACCCCCAGTCAAGTGCGCTACCGGGCTGCGCTACGCTCCGAGCCGGGGAAAGCCGTAGAATATAACGACTTGGTGCGCAAGGGATAATTTCTCGAAACTGGTAAATTGCACACCGACTTTACGTCATGCGCGAAATCGGAAACGTTGCTCCAACCGGGCAGTGGCGCATTGTGTCGGAATTGTGAAGAAATTGTGACAATCTGTCACCTTCGATAGCAGCTATGCCTCTCCTAATAAATTGGGGGAAGGAGGGTATCGTCGGATGAGAATCAGTCACCTTTTCAAGACGCTTGATTTCTGGCGGGCGCATCTGGCGGTCAATCGCGAGCCGGTCTGGGAGAACATATTGCCGTTGTTCTTCTTTCATCGCGACGGAGTGCTGGCGATCCAGAGATTGGCGCGCGAGTGGACCCGGCTTTACGGCCTTCGGCGGGTCGACGTGTTTCGGGGAAATGTCGTCCGTGAGAAATGGTCGAACCGCCGTATTGGTGAGCTTCTCGATCAGATGCAGAAAGTCAGCGATGCCCGATCAGCACAAAAGCAAGTGCGGACAGAGGAAGCGCCCCGTTATGTCAACGGGTGTCTGGTTGTGGTCCGCACGCAGGACACGGACATCCTGATTGACGGTCGTCGCCGGGCGAATGTCTGGTGTAACATGCCGGGCCAATATGCGGTCTGGGTAATCGAAGTAGAACCGCGTCCGTCCCGTCTCGCGAAGCTGATAGGCGGCGGCGAGTTCCAGCCATCTCGCTTATAGGCGCAGCAGGCTAGGTCTGAGCTTCGAAATCAGGAGCGCGGCGCGAACAGGATGATGCATGTACCGGCGAAGGCCGTGCATGCGCCGACCACATCCCAGCGATCGGGGCGGGCGCCCTCTGCGAACCAGATCCAAAGGATCGACGCGATGATATAGATGCCGCCATAAGCCGCGTAGGCGCGACCGGCGACATTGCTTTCAATCAGTGTCAGCAGATAGGCGAACAATGCGAGGCACACCATGCCGGGCGCCAGCCAAAGCGGTGACTTGTCGAGTTTCAACCATGCCCAGAAGGCGAAGCATCCGGCAATTTCAAAGAGGGCTGCGGCGGCGTATATCGCGAATTGCAAGGTTCTGCTCTCCTGAGCCTTCTTTGAGTTTGAGTGAAAGCTGATACTTGTATTCCAGCCCCGCACAACCCCAGATAATTCCGAAAAGCAGATAAAAATGACGCCAGTGATCGGTATCGATGACATTGCCGA
Organism: Brucella sp. RRSP16; assembly: GCF_052246815.1. Lineage (NCBI taxonomy): Bacteria > Pseudomonadati > Pseudomonadota > Alphaproteobacteria > Hyphomicrobiales > Brucellaceae > Brucella > Brucella sp. RRSP16. The sequence goes on along the minus strand of NZ_JBQQAM010000008.1, from coordinate 41,972 downwards.
TCAGGACATGCCCGAGATAGGTTGCATAGGCCACCAATAGAAATGGCTGCCAGGGGCGATTGCGAAACAGCAGCTTGAATCCGATCGCGAGCGTCAGAAATGTCAGTGTCAGAAAAGCCATGAAGCCGACCCAGCCATAGTCGAGCACGGCCTTGAGCCAGATATTGTGGGTGTCTTCGCCGAACATCGGCCCGAATTCCAGCGGCCCGATACCCAGAGGATGCTGCGTGGCCAGAACCATTCCAAGCCAATGCCGCGCGAAACGTCCAAGCCTTGCGCTGTCGTAGCTTTGTTCAAGGCGTGCGCGCTCGCGAAAGAACTCGCCGACCCCGGGGATCTGCAGGATAATCAGGATCGCAAGAATGATCGCCACAACGGCGAGGAGGCCGATTGCGATCAGGCGAAGGCGGAAGCGATTGCTGTTGGTCTGTAGAAACAGCACCCCAAACAATACGACGAAGGAGAGAGGAACCATAGCCCATGCCGCGCGCGAAAAGGACACGAGTACGCCAAGCGTGAGCAGGCAGCAGAGCGGCAGATAGACAGCCACATCGCGCAGGCTCCCGCGCATGATGCGATAAAGCGTCCAGGTCAGCGGCAATATCAGGAAGGGCCCATAGACATTGGGGTCCTGAAAAGCGCCCTGCGCCCGTCCATAACGCGTGAAGTTTTCCGCTCCCGGGAAGAGGCCGAAATAACCGGCAATGCCGAGGAGCGACGAGAGCATGCCGACGAGAAGATAGGCGTTGAAGATGGTTCGCAGGCGCCGGTAGTCTGCTTCGATCACCGTCGCGAAGAATACCGATGTAAAAGCCAGAAACAGCGAAACGGCAATATAGAGGGGGGCTTTCTTGACGTCAGCCATCTGCATGACCGAGATCATGCCGCCGAAATTGAACACCGCGAGGATGGCCAGCAGCACCAGGCTGGTTCGCGTCAACCGCAGGCCGAACAGCAATGCCAGCGCGATAAGGCCAACCATGTAGAGTTCATACGGCGCAGGCTCGCTCATCACGAAGCCAAGCAGAAAGACGCCGAGGCCGATTGCGCTGTTGGCGATGAGGCGGTTGAGCGCGCGTTTGCGCGCCGCCTCCGCTGGCAGCGTCAAAGCTGGACGCGGATTCCCGTCAAGCCTTTGCGCAATGCTGGTCAATAGGCGTTTTCCGTGTTGAGGAGCCGTATCGGCGTCAGGAACAGAATCTTGAGATCAAGCCAGAGCGACCAGTTTTCGATGTAATAAAGATCGAATTCCGTCCGCATACGGATCTTGTTTTCATTGTCGATCTCGCCGCGCCAGCCATTGATCTGTGCCCATCCGGTGACGCCGGGCTTCACGCGGTGCCGTGCGAAATAGCCGTCGACCACTTCGTTATAGAGTACATTATGCGAATGGGCGGCGACCGCATGCGGGCGGGGACCTACGAGTGACAGGGAGCCTGCCAGAACATTGAAGAACTGCGGCAGCTCGTCGATGGAAGCCTTGCGAATGAAGCGCCCGACACGCGTGACGCGAGGATCGTTTTTGGTAACGGCCTGCTTCGCAGAGGGGTCGCACATCTCGGTGTACATCGACCGGAACTTCCAGACATTGATGATTTCATTGTTGAAGCCGTGCCGCTTCTGCTTGAAGATCACAGGACCCTTGCTGTCCAGCTTGATGGCAATCGCCGTGCCGATCATGATGGGCGACAGCAGAACGATGCCCAGAATGCTGAACACGACATCGAAGACGCGTTTGGCGACGGAGTCCCAATCGTTGATCGGCTTGTCGAAAATATCCAGCATTGGCACCGCGCCCACATAGGAATAGGCACGCGGGCGGAAACGCAGGTGATTGTTGAGGGCTGAAAGGCGAATATCGACAGGCAGGACCCAGAGCTTTTTCAGCAGGGCCAGCACGCGGGCTTCGGCGCTGATCGGGAGCGACACGATCAGCATGTCGATACGGGCAATGCGGGCGAACTCGATCAATTCATTGATATTGCCGAGTTTGGGATAACCCGCGACGATGGGCGGCGAGCGCTTGTCATCGCGATCATCGAAAATTCCGCAAATGCGGATATCGTTGTCGGGCTGCTGTTCCAGTGATCGGATGAGCAGTTCTGCATTGGGACCCCCGCCAACGATGACGGCGCGGCGTTCCATCGTGCCGTTTCGTGCCCAGCGCTTGATTTTCCAGGCGATGAAGAGACGCGAGAGCACGAGCAGAACACAGGCGCTGAGCGCCCAGTAAAGGAACCAGCCGCGCGAGAAATCGGAGGAGGACTTCATCAGGAAGCCGGCGATGGCCAGCGTTCCCAGTACGGCAGCCCAGCTGATGAACAGCCGCCGCAGATAACGGCCCGGACTACGCAGCACGTTGATCTGATAGCCGTCGTTGATCTCCATCATCAGGACGAAAAGCGCGCCCCCCGCGATGATTGTGAGTGGGTAATAGAAGATGAGATGCGTACCGAGGCCGACATAAAGCAGAAAGCTCGCAATGCCGGACAGGAAGACGAGCCCGAACTCCACGATGCGCATGACGCCGCTCAGCATCAGCGGCGAAAATGTTTCGCGCTGATATTGCTCTGCCATCTGGCGCGCAAGGGGGCCGAGTTTCACGGGACCGTGTGTCCCGGCATCCTGCTTGCCGCTGGCTTCCATGGCTTTTCGGCCAAAAGGAGAAAGCGCATCATTATCTCGCACAACATTGCCCCTGATCATAAAATGACGCGTAGTGATTAGCCCCAAAGTCCTAAGCAGAATATAAACGTCGCCGGACAAGCTTATGGCTTAGGTAAACACTCGATTAAATACATGACTGAAAGCCGTTACTGTTAGCAACGGCTAAAATAAAAAGATTTCTGCCCGCACTGTTAGAGCATTGGCAGCCGCTGCTGGTATGCGCCAGTTGTCGCAACGCAAGCAGCCGCAAGGCTTGCCTTGTCGGACTATATTGCCTAGGACGGTGATATGGAACCGTTGGAAGATAAAGCAGCAAGCGGCATTTTGCCGTCGAACTGTTCGGCGCATATTGCCGTCAACAGGCAGGCTCTCTTCCCACTTCTGATCGGCACCAGATCGGACGATGTCATGGGGTTGCTGCGCGCCTGACCGCACAGCGACCCAAAATCCTGATGAGAGCAATTCACGCTGCGACCTTTTGAGGTCGTATTAACTGTTTGTTTTGATGCGGTTTTGTCCGAGCCGTTAGCGGCATTCGGCAAGGCGCGCTAGGGTTGATCATGACTATCTGGGCCGAACTGGCGAGAGCGGGCAATCATGCCGGCGATGAAATTCTGTTGCGAAAACGCGATCACATCTATGAAATCCGTTATAACGGCCTGGAATTGATGTCGAACGTCAACTTCCAGTCCGAGACCGTATTGGCAGAGAGGTCGCTTCGCCTGCACGGACGGGCGGTGTCGCATATGCTGATCGGGGGGCTCGGCATGGGCTTCACGCTCCGGGCCGCACTTGACTTACTTGGACCCGACGCCAGAGTGACGGTGTGCGAGCTTGTTCCAGAGATCGTGGATTGGAACCGGACCCATATCGGCCACCTTGCCGATCATCCGCTGAACGATCCGCGGGTCGATGTCCGGGTTGCCGACGTGATGGATGTCCTTCGCGCTGAGCAGGACCGGTACGATGCCATACTGATGGACACGGATAATGGACCGGATTTCACCGTCCGCGCTGCCAACGGAGCCATCTATGAGGACGATGGGCTCGGGGTGGTGAAACGGGCACTGAAGCCGAACGGCATCGCCGCGTTCTGGTCCGCAACCATATCCGACCCGTTTGAAGACAAGCTGGACATGCTGCCCTGGCAATGGCAACGCGAGGATATATCGTTGATCGGCGGGCGTGCCGACGCCTTCCACTATATCTATTTTGCGGCGCGGGGCGGATTTCGGTCACAAGTGGACAGAGCTGTGTCCGCCTCGGAACCCTTCGCCGCGATGGTTGGGTGAGGGGTATCCCTCAATCTTCCGGCACTGTCCGGTCGGGATGTGCCTCGTAATAGATCGTCTCGATCGAGTGGGCCATGGTTTGCAGGCTGAAACGCTCATGCAGCCGCGCCGCGTCCGGCATCGCGGCGCGAAACGCTGCGGGATCATCCGCAACGCCCAGCATCTTATCCGCAAGCGCCTCCTCCTCCGGCTCCACCAGTGCGGAGGAGCGAGGCCCAAACACTTCGGGAATGCCGCCGACGTTGCTGGCGATGACGGGCTTTCCGGCAGCGAGCGCCTCCAGAACGATATAGGGAAACGCTTCGGCGCGTGATGGAACCACCATTATACGCCCCAGGGCAAAGGCCTCGCGTGCAGCCATCCCGGGCAGAAAGCGGATTTGCCCGGAAAGGCCTAGTTCTTCGGCAAGGGCGATGAAGCCGGGCTTTTCCGCGCCATCTCCCACCATGGTCGCGGTGAGGGCGCGCTGGTTCCGGTCGCGCAGGCGAGCAAGGGCGCGGATCATGACGTCCGGTCCCTTCAGTTCGCGCATTGTGCCCACGAACAGAAAATCGCAGGCACCGGCTGCGTCGGCGACGGTCATGAATTCATCTTCGGCCAGGCCGTTATAGATGACGGCATGAAGGCCATAGGGCCTCCCCACCTTTTCTTCGTAAATACGCTTTTCGAAGTTCGAGACGAACATCACCGCATCGGTCAGAGGGGCCAGCAACCTCTCGATCAGAAAGACGGCGCCGCCGCGGCGCGTCTTTCTGTCAAAATGCAGGCTTCCGCCATGCGGTGAATAGATACGGGCTACGCGAGACCTTAATACCCGTAAGACTGAGCCGAACAAACGCGCATAGACGCCGCCCTTGGCGCCATGTCCGTGCAATATGTCCGGCTGCAATTTCTTGATGATGCGATATGTTTTGTAGGCTGCCGCTGCATCCCCCAGTCCGACATGGCGCTGCATGGCAATGCGGTGAAGGCCGAGCGCGAGCTTTGGCCGTAATTCCTCCATAAGCGCGTCTTCGCGCGGACCGCCGGTCGTTGCGTCGCAGACAATGCCGACCGCGTGGCCTTTTTCCGCTTGCAGGCCCACCAGATCGCGGACGTGGCGGAAGAGCCCGCCGGTCGGTTCGCGGAAGCAGTGGAGGATGCGCAGCGGGGAGGCATTGGTATCATCAGCCATCAATCGCCATCAGAACAGACGTTCGCGCACATAGATCGTGTCGCCCGGCAGGATGGGATCGGAGATCAGCACGCGGCCCGTCAGGACCTTGCCGTTGAACTGGCGCGTGATATCGACATTCTCCTGATTGGCGCGCGGGCTGAAACCGCCCGCTGCGGCGATCGCTTTTTGCGCGGTCATACCCGGAACATAGGAATACTGGCCGGCAGCACCCACTTCGCCCATCACGAAAATCGGACGATAGCGGTCGATTTCAGCGCTGACGTCAGGGTCGCGCAGATAGCCGCCGCGCAGCTTGGATGCGATGACGCCTTCCAGTTGCTTGGATGTCTTGCCGCGTGCCGGAATGCTGCCCACGAGCGGGAAAGCGATATAGCCAGCCTGATCGACGCTATAGGTATTGGTAAGGCTCGGCTGCTCGAAAACCGTGATACGCACACGGTCGCCGGCATCCAGCATATAGGGCTGGTTCAGCGCCTCGTGGAAAGCGGGCGGGGCGGGGCGATAGCTGGAGCAGGCAGAAAGCGTCATGGCGGCAAGGCCGAGTGCCACGAGCAGAGTGTGGCCTTTGCGCTTGTTCTGAATTGTCTTCGCCGTCATTTTCCGCCTCGGTTCTTCCGAAAAGCAATATTTCTCAACGCACGCAATCGACGCGGTACTGCCAGCGCGATTACGAATATCGGTTGCAAGCGTTATCGATTGATTAGGGTTAATGGCTGGTAAAGAAGACAGGGTCCGGCGCAAAATCTTTATGCTTCGTCACGGTGGCGAACTTACCCTGCTTAACCCTCTGGTTACCTTGTTCCTTTACCTTCCGCCCAGATTCGGGGGTGTTTCATCCCACGCGGGCGAGAGCGATCACGCGCGCAAGCGCACTCGCGAAGTCCATGGAGAATGGGGAATGGCAGAAGTCGATCCGTTATCAAGGGACGCAGATATTGATATCGGTGCGCTGTTCTCCAGCCTGCGCCGTCACTGGCTGTTCATTGTGGGCGGCGCGCTTCTCATGGCGGCGCTTGCCTGGGCCATTTGCCTTCTCCTGACACCGGATTACCGCGCCGAAGCCCGCCTCATGATCGAGGCCCGTGAATCCATCTATACTCGCCCCAATGGCGAGACCTCTGCCGAGCGGCCGCTTTTCGATGCCGAAGGGGTGAAGAGCCAGGTCGAAGTGTTCTCCTCCGGCGATCTTCTCAAGAAAGTTTCCGACGAGCTCAAGCTGACCAGCAACGAAGCCTTCACGACAACGGAAGTGAAGCCCTGGACCCGCGTTCTCATCATGCTTGGCATGCGGACCGATCCGGAGCGTCTGACCCCGGAAGAGCGCGTCTTGCAGAAACTGCGCAAGAACATGCAGGTTTTTGCCGTTACTGCTTCGCGCGTCATCGTGGTTCAATATACGTCGGCGAACCCGGAGACGGCCAAGAATGTCGCCAACGCGCTGGCCGATCAGTACATCCTGTTTCAACAGGCCGCGAAGCTTGAATCGAACGACGATGCGACCGGTTGGCTCGCCCCTGAAATTGACGACCTGCGCAACCGTGTCCGCGATGCGGAAAGGAAGGTTGCGGACTACCGTGCTTCGCGCGGGCTTCTGACCGGGCAGAGCAACAGCACCATCGCGACACAGCAGCTTTCTGAAGTCTCGACCGAACTCACCCGGGTTCGCACCAACCGCGCTTCTGCGGAAGCAAAGGCGGAAAGCATTCGCAAGGCGCTCGCCTCCGGTGCGCCCATCGACACGCTGCCCGATGTGTTGGCTTCCGGGATGATGCAGCGTCTTGCCGAAAGGCGCATCCAGCTCAATGCCCAGATTGCCGATCTTTCGACGACGCTTCTCGACGGTCACCCGCGTATCAAGGCGCTGCGTTCGCAGCTTGCTGATCTCGACCAGCAGATCAGGAACGAAGGCCGCAAGCTCGTTGCCAGCCTCGACAACGAAGTTTCCGCAGCAAAGCTTCGCGAGGACGAACTCAATCGCGAGCTGAACCGGGTGAAGGCACAGGCGGCACAGGCTGGCGATCAGGAAGTCGAGTTGCGCGCATTGGAGCGCGAAGCGGCGGCACAGCGCCAGCTTCTTGAAACCTATCTGACGCGCTATCGCGAAGCCGCGTCCCGTACCGACCGCAACTATGTGCCGGTCGATGCCCGCGTCTTTTCTTCCGCCGAAACCCCGGCGGTTCCCTATTATCCGATGATACTGCCGATCGTCGGTTCGACTTTCGTGGCGGGCCTGCTGCTGCTGTCTATTTTCGTTCTGCTGCGTGAATTGTTCAGCGGCCGGGCGTTCGTGACGACCGGTGGCCAGAGGGCTGCCGCAGTGGAGGAAATCGAAATGCCGGTTATTGCCGCTGCCGCCGAAGCCGCTGCCGTGCCGCCATCGAGAGCCGAAGGCGGCGATGCAGTTTCGAATGAAACAATTGTGGCGCCGCGCCGTTCGTGGAATATGCCGTTTGCGGTGAGGCCGCCGGTATCGGACACACGGAAAACCGTGGAGGAGTTTCCCATGAACAGGCGGGACAAGACCAGCCAGCGCGAAACGCGCCAGCATAATCCCAATGGTGTGGAAGCTGTCGCCGATCTGCTTGCCAGCGGTAAGGAGAAGCGCATCGTGGTTGTTTCTCCCGAAGGTGACAAGGCATCGGCGGGGACGGTGCGTCTGTTGCGTGAATTCGCGGATCGCGGCAAGCGCGCGATTCTCGTGGATATGACTGCTCAGGGAACCGTAGGTCTGGCCATGCTGGATGGTACGCATCTGCCCGGCATTACCGAGCTTTTGTCCGGCGAGCGGCGTTTCAACGAGGTCATCCACAGCGACCGGTTCTCACAGGCTCACGTTGTGCCGCTAGGGGAGGCGGATCCCGAAATCGCCATGCGCTCCGCCGATCGCCTGCCGCTCATTCTCGACGCGCTGGAAACCGTCTATGATTTTGTCGTCGTAGAGTGTGGTCCGTCGTCTTCGGAACAGATCGGGCGCATTGCCGATGGACCTGCTTCCGTGGTGATGAGCATTGTCGATCCGGACGACAAGGGCGTCGCGCTCGCCGCGCTCGACCTCGACCAGGGTGGTTATGAAGACGTTGTCATTTTGATGGACGAACCGGCCTGATTGCCGGAATCTGATTCTGGAACAATGTCTTGCAACGGGTTCCTGAATCGGATCGCCAGCACGCTCTACCTTTTCGCGAACCTGCTGCGCAGCGCCTTGGCCATGCCCCAGAGACGCGGATTGCGCTTGAGGCTTCCGGCGACCGCGTTGCGGGTTGATTGCAGCGCCGTGAACAACCTGCCCTTGGCTGATAGCGGCACCAGCGTGTCATAGATCGCAAGATCGATGTCGCACCATTCGCGCTTGTAGGGCTCGTCACCAATGCCGAAACTGTAGACCGAATGGCCTTCACCGCAACTGCGGCTGATATCCTCGAAGAAGAGGAATTCACCCGGACTGGCCGTCATCAGTTCATCTTGTGCGATTGCGCCGAACTCAACGGTCGGTCCTGCAGCGCCGAACACCTTTCCGATGATCGAACGTATGGTCCCGCCCACCTCAAGAAAGCGCAATTCGTTCAACTGATGATCTTTCGTCAGGCCCGCGCAGAAGAAGGCTTTGAAGAAATTGCGCACCTTCTCGTCGGCGAAGGGGTCGCTGATACCCATTTGCCGAAAACGCTGCGCCTTCATCGCGAAAAAGAGATCGAGAACATTTTCTGATTCCGCAGGGCTTCGGGGTGCGTCAATTCTCCAGCCTCCGCTTTCTTCATAGCGGCGGTCGTGCTGGCGATGTTTTTTCAGCTTTCGCTTGCGATTGGCGCGATCAAGCACGGCATCGAAGCCGCCATTAAGAGAGACGGCGAGAACCGGATTTGGATTGGGCGCTTTTCCGAGAGCAAGCAGCGGGTTGATTGCACCCTGCATTTCAGAAAACTGGCGTGTCAGCGACAGTGCATCGATGTCCGGTCGCACCTTGCGGATGATGCCGAGTAGCTGATTGACTGCGTCGCGACCCGCAACGCCATCATATTCCTTGCTGAGCCAGGGAAAATTGCAATTGGCGTGGCTTCCGCCGGGATAGCGCGCAATTTTTACACCCCTGTGGCTGACAGCTTCCAGCGGCACGAGCAGGATCGGCGTGGTTCCGTGAAAAAGCCCGACGACAAAACTGTCGGCATTGACGATGGCGCGCCAGTTATCGATCCATTCGAGCGATTGGGGCGCGCCGTGAACGGCCTCGGCATCTTTCCAGAGCCGCGCGATCTCGCTGAAATCCGTCAGAATGCGCGCTGCGACTTCACCCGCCATTGTCTGCAGCTTCCTCGGAGGGGATTAATGTTGTTTCTTGCGTGGTGGCTGCGCCATCCACCAGATGATGCCCATGGCTGGCAAAACCCACAGAATGCCGGTCACGAAGAAATAAAGGAGATGCACCCACGCGCTTGACTGGGCCAGATGCGCTACGGCGATAACGGTCGCGAATACCGCATAGATGATGACCAGTGAAACCAGCAAAAAAGTGCCGATCAGTTTCTTCAGCCGAACGGGCATGGCGCAGTTCTCCTTTTCCCGTTTCTTCACTAACCGGTGAACGGTGACAGTGAAAGGGTAAAAACGCGGCGGCATGTCGCGTCACACCAACTTGTAACGGCTTCACCTATGCGGCATGTATCCTTCTCTTGTTATCGAAGGATGAATGGCATGACGGCAGCAACGGCGCAGCGTGTAGGACAGGGCAGGTCATCGAAAGAGAACCGCGACCGTCGCCTCGTGCGTCACTGGCTTTATGCAGTTTTCGTCGTGCTGATTGCCATCGTCATGGTCGGCGGTGCCACACGCATGACGGGTTCGGGCCTTTCCATAACCGAATGGAAGCCCATTCACGGCGTCATTCCGCCGCTGAACCATGCCGAATGGGTGGAAGAGTTCGACAAGTATCGCCAGATTCCCCAGTATCAGCAGATCAACAAGGGCATGTCGCTGGAGGAATTCCAGTACATTTTCTGGTGGGAATGGGCGCATCGCCTGCTTGCGCGTTTTGTCGGGTTTCTGGTCGCCGTTCCGCTGGCCTTCTTCTGGGTGACGGGACGCCTCCGCGGTGGCCTCAAATACCGCATGCTGGGTCTGCTCGCGCTCGGCGGCCTGCAGGGCGCTATCGGCTGGTGGATGGTGGCCTCCGGCCTGAGCGAGCTGACGAGCGTCAGCCAGTATCGTCTGGCGATCCATCTGACGACGGCCTGTGTCATCATAACGGCGGTATTCTACATTGCGCGTGGCCTTGTCACCTATAGCGAACGACCGGCGGAACGGTCGGTCCAGCGCTTTGCGGGTTGGATCGTGTTCGCCGTGCTCGTGCAGATTTACCTGGGTGGGCTCGTGGCCGGGCTGCATGCCGGTCTGACCTATAACACATGGCCGCTGATGGATGGTGCTGTGGTGCCGTCGGATCTGTTCATACAGTCGCCATGGTGGCGCAACCTGTTCGAGAACCCGAAAACGGTCCAGTTCGTGCACCGCATGTTCGCCTATACGGTTCTTGTTCTGGCTGTGCTGCATTCGCTGCAGGTTTGGAAACACGCTCCGGGCACCACCCATGCACGCCGCACCATTGTTCTCCTCGGTCTGGTACTTGTGCAGGCTGTTATCGGTATTGCAACGCTTCTGATGAGTGTTCCGCTGCATCTGGGCCTGACGCATCAGTTCTTCGCGCTGATCGTTCTGGCTTTCGCGGTTGCGCACTGGCGCGCAACCAAGGGCGCTTACGAGGGATAGCTGGTCCGACGCAAGTGCCTGAGCGCGGAGGCGATCTTCAGTTCCCGCGCTTCATCCGCGTCGTTACCGTCTTCGCGATGCCACGCGGCTGAGAGACAGCCATAGGCGAAGGCATAATCCAGAATATAGGCCGGATCTCGCCCGATGATCGGCGCGAAATGTTCGGCCATGCGCCGCGCACGCTCGAGGTCCAGACAGAGATCGTCGCGATCGAGCGGATTGTAGAAAATGTTGGCCGCATCGAAGGCGGCGTCCCCAGCCACCCCGTGCGGATCGATGGCGAGCCAGCCGCGGGGTCCCTTGATGATGTTTTCATGGTGGATGTCGCCATGCAGCGGGATAGTTTCGTGGGGCGTTGCGAGCAAGCGCCTGGCGACCGCCGCGCCTTCTGCATAGAGCGGGCTTTCATCCATCATCGCGAAAAGACCGGAAAAGTGTTTGTCGAGCGGTTGCAGGTCAGCCGGTATCGGGGCGGGAGAGAGCGTATGCAGCGCGCTCAGCACCTCGCCGAAGATGAGCAGGCATTCGGCGTCGTTGCCGCGTTTCAGGTGTTCATCGAGGTGGTAGTCGCCCACATATTCGAGCAGCATCGACGCACCATCCAGGGCGTATAATCGCGCCGCACCATGTCCATCCTGCCAGGCAAGATAATGGGCTCCGCGCAATTCTTCCATTCCGGCCGGCTTCAATTGCTTGACGACAAAAACCTCGCCCGGATGATCGATGCGTTCGACCTTCCAGACGAGGCTCGAATGCGTATCCGCCAGTGGCTCGAACGAGCCGATATTCCATTCGACAGGAAACACCGGCTGCTTCGGCATCATGCCTTGCCGAGCATGAGGTTCATGTTCTGGACGGCGGCACCCGACGCGCCTTTGCCCAGATTGTCGAGCAGCGCCACGAGATTGACTTCTCCGTCACCTTCGGTGCCGAAGACGAAAAGCTTCATGCCATCCTTGCCCGCAAGCTCTTCCGCATCGACACGCGGAAGCTTCGCGCTTTCCTCGAGCGGCACGACTTCGACAATATCCTGACCGGCATAATGATCGGTCAGCGCAGCATGAACCGTTGCAAGCGACGGCGATCCTTCAAATTCGCTCAGGAACAGGGGAACCTGCACGATCATGCCCTGCGGGAAGCGTCCCACGCTGGGCGAAAAGATCGGGCGGCGTTCCAGACGGCCATGCATTTGCAGTTCCGGCACGTGCTTATGCTTGAGCGGCAGGCCGTAAAGGAAATTGTTTGCCGCCAGATAGTCCGGATGGTCCTTGTCTTCCATCTGGGCGATCAGCTGCTTGCCGCCGCCGGTATAGCCGGAAACAGCATTGACGCTCACCGGGTAGTCGGCAGGCAGCAGGCCCGCATCGCGAAGCGGGCGAACAAGCGCAATCGCGCCGGTCGGGTAGCAACCCGGATTGGCGACGAGGCGCGCCTCGCTGATGCGTTCGCGCTGGCCTTTCGCCAGCTCGGCAAAACCATAGGCCCAGTCGGGATGTACGCGATAAGCGGTCGACGTATCGATGATGCGGGTCGAGTTGTGACCTTCGAGCAGAGAAACCGCTTCCTTGGAGGCATCGTCCGGCAGGCAAAGGATCGCAATATCGGCAGCGCGCAGATAGTCGGCGCGCAAATCCTTGTTGCGCCGCTCGGCTTCCGGGATTGAGATCACTTCGAGATCGTCGCGCTCGGCCAGACGGGCGCGGATTTGCAGGCCGGTGGTGCCGTGTTCGCCATCGATGAAGATTTTCGGTTTCATGCGTTTTGCCTTTGAATTCAGAAAGTTACGACATTACGTGGAATCAGCGTTTGAGCTGTTTGAATCACTTTGTGAACAAGCGCCTCATCGTCGTTCTTTCCGTTCGGCCAGAAGGCCCAGATAGTACATTGCAATCGTCGCTCCCGCGATGGCTGTTATATCGGCATGATCATAGGCTGGTGCAACCTCGACCACATCGGCGCCCACGAAGTCAAGAGCTGCGAGCTTGCGCAGGACGGACAACATCTTTGCCGATGACGGGCCACCAGCGACCGGCGTGCCGGTTCCCGGCGCGAAGGCCGGATCAAGGCAGTCGATGTCGAAGGTGAGATAGGCCCTCGTGCCATTGGTGCGCTTCAGGATTTCATCGGCGATCGCCGCCGCCGACATGTCCTCCACCTCGTGGCCATAGATGATCTTGATGCCACAATCTTCCGGCGCGTGGGTGCGGATGCCGATCTGGATCGAGTGGTCGGGATCGATGATGCCATCGCGCACCGCACGGGCCACGAATGAACCGTGGTCGATCCGCTTGCCATCGTCGAACCATGTGTCCTGATGCGCATCGAACTGCACCAGCGCCATCGGGCCATATTTTGCTGCGTGGGCCTTGAGAAGTGGCCACGTGATGAAATGATCGCCGCCAAGTGTCAGCAGGAACGCATCGGATTTCAGAATTTTTGCCGCTTCGCGCTCGATAGTGGCGGGGGTCTTGTAGTGATTGCCGTAATCCAGCAGGCAGTCGCCATAGTCGATGACGGCGAGATTCTCGAAGAGGTCACGCTCGAACGGATATTGCGGGTCGTTGTCGAAGATGGCCGAGGCCCGGCGGATCGCCTGTGGACCGAACCGTGCGCCGGGCCGGTTGGAAACGGCGGCATCGAAGGGAATGCCCCAGACAACCGCTTCGGCTCCCTTGAACGACTTCGTGTATATCCGCCGCATGAACGATAGCACGCCCGCATGGGTCGGGTCGGTGGCTGCGCCGGTCAGGCTGCGGGCAGTGATCGCGTGGTCGATGGTCTTTGCAGGCATGTCTGTCGTCCGGGATGATGGTCTGGCTTCTATAGCGTTTTCATTCGCTCTTGGCATCAAATCCATAGGCGCGCTCCACGCGGCCGATACGCACGCGATAGGCTTCATACCATTTCTGACGCCCGAGTCTCTGCGCAACCAGATGGTCCACGTCGCGCTTCCACGCGCGGATGCTTTCTTCGTCGGCCCAGAAAGAATTGGTGATACCAAAGCCTTCCGCGTCGCGCGCGCTTTCAATACCGAGATAGCCGGGTTGTTTCGCCGCAAGTTCACCCATCTGAACTGCCATGTCGCCATAGCCATCGTCCTCGCCGATGACACGTTGCGAAGCAAAGGTGACGATCAGGTAGGGCGGCTGCTCCGGTGTGGCCGCGAAACGGTTTGATGCTACAGGCAGGGACATGGGGTTTATCCGCTCGTGAGTAGGGTCAGAGGTTCCTGGAATACTCATGACTGCTATCGAACCGGCTTGCAACTGTGGCGAAGGCGCACTGCTACCTAACATCTTGAGGGCACATAACAGCAATTGAGGTGCGGGAACCGTTAAGCGCTAATGGCTCTCTTTTATGGAGGGACATCATGCGAAAAACGCTGCTTGCGATCTCGGCGCTTCTTGTTTGTTCCGCTTCACTTGCGGGCTGTGCAACGAACCAACGCTTCGCCAGCTATCAGCTGGAGCAGCAGAATGTAAGCGCAATCAACTGGATGCAGCTGTCTGGCGAATATGACGCGCTGGCTTATCAGGCATTCAATGGCGCGCGTCGGGCCTTCGACGCAGCAAAACCGGCAAAGGGAAGAAAGAAGGCCGTAATTGTCGATCTCGACGAGACGATGATCGACAATACCGCCTATGCCGGATGGCGCGTAAGGCAGGGTGCAGCCTTTACGGAGGAGACATGGGCGCGCTGGATGGCCGCTGGGCAGGCACGTCCAATTGCGGGCGCTGTGGAGTTTGCAAGGCATGTGAACGCGAACGGCGGTACGATGTTCTACGTCACGAACCGCGATGCCCGGTCGTTTCAGTCTACCGCAGCCAACATTGAAAAGCTTGGCTTTCCCGGCGTGTCGGCAAAAACGCTTCTGCTGAACAGCGGTCAGTCCAACAAGCAGGAGCGTTTCGATAGCATCAAGGCTGAAGGATATGATGTCGTCATCTATATGGGGGACAATCTCAACGACTTCGGAGCTGCGACCTTTCACAAGAACAACCAGCAGCGACGCGCATTCGTCGAAGCCAGCCGGGAAGCGTTCGGCACGAAGTTTTTCATGCTGCCCAACCCGAGCTACGGCGACTGGGTTTCAGGCATGGCGCAGGACTATTACAAACAGTCTCCGCAAAGGCAGCTTGAGATCAAACGCAAGTCCATCCGCAGTTGGGCAGGCTGAAATGCGGTGCGGAACGAAAACAAAAAAGCGGACCCGAAGGCCCGCTTTTCTGTAAATCCGAAGCGAAAAGATTATTAGCGCTTGGAGAACTGGAACGAACGGCGAGCCTTGGCCTTACCGTACTTCTTACGTTCGACAACGCGGCTGTCGCGGGTCAGGAAGCCACCCTTCTTGAGAACCGTGCGCAGGCCCGGCTCGTAGTAGGTGAGGGCCTTGGAGATGCCGTGACGAACGGCACCGGCCTGACCGGAGAGACCGCCACCGGCAACGGTGGCAACGATGTCGAACTGACCAGCGCGATTCGAAGCGACGATCGGCTGCTGCAGGATCATCTGCAGAACCGGACGTGCGAAATACTTTTCGAATTCCTTGTCGTTGACGGTGATCTTGCCGGTGCCCGGCTTGACCCATACGCGTGCAACGGCGTCCTTGCGCTTGCCGGTGGCATAGGCGCGGCCCTGTGCGTCCAGCTTCTGGACATGAACCGGAGCGGCAGCTTCGGTCTTGGCAACGGTGCCGAGTTCTTCGAGCGAGTTGAGCTGCTCAGCCATGATTATGCATTCCCTTTGTTCTTGCGGTTCAGCGCTGCGACGTCGAGGACTTCCGGCTGCTGAGCTTCATGCTGATGGTTCGGGCCTGCATAAACGCGCAGGTTCTTCATCTGGCGACGGCCGAGCGGACCACGCGGGATCATGCGCTCGATTGCCTTCTCAAGAACGCGTTCCGGGAAACGGCCTTCGAGGATCTGGCGAGCAGTGCGCTCCTTGATGCCGCCCGGATGGCCGGTGTGCCAGTAATATTTCTTGTCGGCATACTTGTTGCCGGTCAGAACAACCTTGTCGGCATTGATGATGATGACATTGTCGCCATCGTCAACATGCGGGGTGAAGGTTGCTTTGTGCTTGCCACGCAGGCGATTGGCGACGAGCGATGCGAGACGGCCGACGACGAGACCTTCGGCGTCGATCAGTACCCACTTCTTCACCACTTCAGCCGGCTTCTGAGAGAAAGTTGCCATTGAAGTCTTCCTTGACTTGATCCCTGTCCTTGCGAACCGGGCTTTTTTTGTTGCTTGTGTTGGACTGATCCAACCCGAACGAGCGGGCAAAAGATTACTTCTGCTCGCTTCCGGCGGGTCGATATACAATGTTGACGCTTCCGTCAAGCCCTTTAATCCGGGCGCTCGTTTAAAAATTAACAAAATCAATAAGTTAGATATTTGGTATTATAATACCGTATATTTTACATCATTTTTAGCGCGGCGGGATCGAATAGGTGGCCGTCGCGTGGGCGACGAGTTCGCCGTTTGCACCATCGGTCAGGCTGATTTCGAGCACCGCGAGACGCTTCCCGAGTTTCAGGAGATGCGCCACGGCATCGATTGCTCCGGGTGATGGCTTGCGCAGGAAATTGATGTTCAGGCTGGTCGTTACCGCCAGGGCAACCGGACCGATATGGGCGAGTATGGCGGCATAGGCGGTTACGTCGGCTAAGGCAAAAAGCGAAGGGCCGGACACGGTGCCGCCCGGTCGCAGATGCTGCTCGTCGGCATGAAGGCGCATCGTTGCAGAACCATCGTCGATTGCCGTGATCTCGAATGTGTCGCCAAGCTGTGGGAACTCGCGTTTCATGAAAGCTTGCAGATCCCCGATTGTCATCACGGGGCCGACGCCTGTGCGATGCGTGGTATTGATAATCATGCATTCCTCCCAACTTAAGTACTCAATAAGGGGTGCATGTGCCTCTATGCAAGCACTGGCTCCAGCCATTCGAAGGGAACAGAGATGCAAAATCCTTCCGACGACCAGATTCGCGAAATTCTCCTTTCCGTCAGAACCATAGCGCTTCTCGGCGCTTCTCCGAAGCCGGAGCGCCCGAGCAATGGCGTGATGGAGTTCCTGCTTTCCAAGGGTTACCGCGTGATTCCGGTCAATCCGGGGCAGGCGGGGAAGGATATTCACGGCCAGCGCGTGGTGGCCCGGCTGGCGGATATCGATGAGCCGGTGGACATGGTCGATGTCTTCCGCGAACCCTATTCGCTGCCGGGAATCGTCGATGAGGTGCTGGCCATGCAGCCGAGGCCGAAAGTCCTGTGGACGCAGCTCGGTGTGGTGCACGAAGAAGCGGGAAACCGCGCTCGCGAAGCAGGTCTGACCGTCGTTATGGACCGTTGTCCAGCCATCGAATACCCCCGCCTGATCGCTAAATAGAACGTTTTGGATTTAAATTCTGCGATTCCGCCATCTGGTGGAAAATCCACCTTTGCTTTCCTGGCGGCAACGCATAACGTCCTGTCATCATTGAGGCTTAGACGCTGGAGGAAATCATGTCGAAACGTTCGCCCGGAATTGAAACGCTGGCTGTCCACGCAGGCGCGAAGCCCGATCCAACGACGGGTGCGCGTGCAACGCCGATCTACCAGACCACATCTTTCGTGTTCGAGGACGCCGACCACGCGGCATCCCTGTTCGGCCTTCAGGCTTTCGGCAATATCTATACGCGCATCACCAACCCGACCACGGCGGTTCTGGAAGAGCGCATTGCCGCGCTTGAAGGCGGCACGGCGGCGGTCGCGACCGCATCGGGCCATGCGGCACAGCTGCTCGTGTTCCACACGCTTCTGCGACCGGGCGACAATTTCATCGCAGCGCGGCAGCTCTATGGCGGCTCGATCAACCAGTTCGGCCAGTCGTTCAAGTCTTTCGACTGGCATGTGCGCTGGGCCGATGCTACCAATCCTACCGATTTCGCCAAGCAGATTGACGATCGGACCCGCGCCATCTTCATCGAAAGCTTCGCCAATCCGGGTGGTATTGTGGTGGATATCGAGGCGATTGCCGAAATCGCGCACAAGCACGGCCTGCCGCTGATCGTGGACAACACGCTCGCATCGCCCTATCTGGTGCGCCCGATTGAGCACGGTGCGGATATTGTCGTCCATTCGCTGACCAAGTTTATCGGCGGTCACGGCAATTCGATGGGCGGCATTCTGGTCGATGGCGGCACATTCGACTGGGCGAAGTCCGGCAATTACCCGCTTCTCACAGAACCGC
The DNA here is from genome assembly GCF_052246815.1 of Brucella sp. RRSP16. NCBI lineage: Bacteria > Pseudomonadati > Pseudomonadota > Alphaproteobacteria > Hyphomicrobiales > Brucellaceae > Brucella > Brucella sp. RRSP16. Next base: position 23,846 of record NZ_JBQQAM010000008.1, on the reverse strand, counting down.
GCCCGGACTATGCCGGCCTGGAACTGCACAAGACTTTCGGAAATATTTCCTTTGCTATCGCTGCCCGTGTTCTGGGCTTGCGGGATTTCGGGCCTGCCATTTCACCGTTCAATGCGTTCCAGATACTGACAGGCGTGGAAACGCTGCCGCTGCGCATTCAGCGCCACAGCGACAACGCGTTGAAGGTTGCTTCCTGGCTGCACGGTCACGACAAGGTATCGTGGGTCAATTATGCCGGACTGCCGCATGATAAATTCCATGCGCTCCAGCAGAAATACGCACCGAAGGGGGCCGGCTCGGTGTTCACTTTCGGCCTTAAGGGCGGATACGACGCTGGCGTGAAATTCGTCGACAGCCTCGACCTCTTCTCCCTGCTTGCCAATATTGGTGACACGCGCTCGCTGGTCATCCACCCGGCATCCACCACCCACCGTCAGCTGACCGACGAACAGAAGGTGGCTGCGGGTGCGGGACCGGATGTGGTGCGCCTTTCCATCGGTATCGAGGATGCTGATGATATCATCGCCGATTTGGAACAGGCGCTGGCGAAGGTCTGATCGATGAGCCGGTTTCTCAATTTCAACCTTTCCGGCATCGAGCCGGAAGAAGGCGCTCCCCCACGGGAGCGCATTCTTTCAGGTAGCCCCGAATTCCGCACCTGGAACTTGGAGGAGAACGCCGAAGGAACGCTTTTTGCAGGCATATGGGAGAGTACGCCGGGAAAATGGCGTATCGAATATGACGAATGGGAGTTCTGCCACATTCTTTCCGGCCGCTCCATCGTCAGCGAGGACGGCGGCGGGAGCCGGGAAGTCGGGGCCGGGGACAGTTTTGTCATCCGACCGGGCTTCAAGGGCAGTTGGGAAGTCATCGAAACCACCCGCAAGGAATATGTGATCAGGTTCTGACCCAAACGCCGCTATATCAAATAAAACACCCGCCGGATGTCGGCGGGTGTTTTGTCTGGTGGCATGCTGTCAGTTATGCGACTCGCGCCTGATCGGTCGGAAAACCGGAACCGTATTCGGTCCGGGCCGCTCTACGACAGGGGCTCCGGATGACGGACGTTCGGGACGCGGCGGGCGGGGGCGGTCCGGCCTGTTGTAGCTTGGACGGTTCCTATCCCTGTCGCGGTCGCGGTAACGATAACCGTCGCGATAGCGATAACCAGAATCTCGATAGTAACGCGGGTAACGACGATAATCGCGGTAATAGCCGCCGCTGTCATAAATGACGCCGGTGCCGATATAGCTGCCGCGCGAATAATAGGGATCGTAACCGTCGCCGTAATAGCCTTCGGACACGCAGCCGCTAAGCGTCAGGCTGGCAGCGCCGATGCCAAGCGCAAGTAAAATGGATTTCAATGACATGTTCGCTACTCCCGAAAGGCCGGGGTCAGCGCTGGAAACGCAATAACCACGCGGCGAACCACTATTTAGAGGGATTATGCGCATTTCTATTGCTAACCCATAATCAATAAAGATTACAGAACGTTAGCTTGGTTAGCTTACTCCATATCTCCACGTCAACGACACTCATTTCGAGCTGATGCTGCAAGCCTGTTGAATAACGCAATAACGTTTCAAAAGTTGCTTGGACAGGTAAAAAGCACTCCAAAAGACAAAACCGCCCCGGAGGGCGGTTGAGGTGTTCGGAGTCATTATCAGAGATTACTGAGACTTCGCAGCACCGATCTTGGTAGCGATTTCGGTAAACTTTTCGCTGATGTTAGTTCCCAAAGCCGTCGTCGCGCCAATAATGACGACAGCGATCAGGGCTGCGATGAGGCCGTATTCAATGGCGGTTGCGCCGGATTCATTTTTACGAAAGCGTGCGATAAGCTTGGTCATGTGTTGCTCCTGAGATCATTTTTGTTTGTTTAGCGGTCGTTGTGACCTGCGAGCAAACTATCCGGCAATTATGTTCACCCTCTTAAGTTGCATGGTAAACGGAAGGTGAGTATTGCATATGCTTAATAAAGTGCTGAATACAAAATGAAATTCGAAACTTCGCCATGAAGGACATTGGAGAATTGCTGAATGCAGGGTTGCAGATAGCAAAGAGCCCCGCTTGCGCGAGGCTCCATTCTCGGGTGGTTGTCGTCCACCTTACTGCGGCAGCTGAGCGCCAGCCTGCTTAACGGCATCGGCCATGGTCTGGCAGAGCTTTTCCTCAGAGAGGTTCTGCGCTTTTGCGCTCGTGGCAATATCCTGCTCCATACCCATCGCGGAAACCTTGCCCTGCTTGCCGGTTGCTTCGGCAGCTTCGGCCTTGGACGTGTCGGCTGGAGCTGGGATAAGCGCGATCATTTTCGTCTGGATTTCGATGGCGCCGCCATCGGTATAACCCTTTTCCTGGCAGTACTGGAGAACGCCAAGCTGATTGCGGGCGGCATTATAGGCCATTTCCATCTGCTCCGGCGTTGCCTGAGCGAAAGCCGTGGCAAGGTTTGCGCCGAGGAAAAGACCGGCCAAAGAAACACGTACCAGATTGCGCATGATAATTCATCTCCATGAGTCAAATACACGTTGTGATAGAGCGAAATTTTTCGGCAAAGGAAACTCAAGAAAAATTAAATAGTGAAATGAAAAATAAAGAAAAATAATTCCTCTCGGAAGGTGTGAGCGTCATGAATATTTCATGGGGGCGTCATATGCCAGTTATTCCGCAGGTTGCATAAGATTTGCGATCAAACGGAAAGCGCCGGGGACGAGCTTGTCGAGCTGGTGGTGCAATACAAGACTCGTATGCGTATGACGGCCTTTGCCAATTTGGGCCGAAACAAGTGCGCCATAAAGCGGTTGCTCTCCATCATCGTGCATTGAAAGCAGCGGCTGATAAGCATCATCCCATGCGGAGGCGAAATAAAGCCCGCGTTCCTTGTGCCAGCCATCCCAATCCACTTCGCTAATGACATTGGGGCCGACGAGCAGTGGGTGTTCAGGCTTAAGAACTGTAACCGCCGCATCGGGTTTCGTAACGCGCCAGCGCAACGAGGGGGAGCCAATCGTCAGTTTTCGCGGCGGCGTTTGGTCGGGATGCCAAGCATCGGATGGCCGATGATAGAGCGTCACGAGATGCCCGCCATCTTCTACGAAGCGGTGCAGCCTGGCTGTCGCTGCTGCGAGGTCGTCGCGTATGCCGAAGGCAAATATTCCGACCACGATTGTGGTGAATTGTGAAAGATCGCCCGCAAGATGGTGCGCTTCGAGGTCGGTAACGTCGAATCCCATGCGTTTCAACCAAAGGTCGACATTGTCGGCACCGCCGCCGATGTAGCCGATGCGTGCATTAGGCAGTTTTACGTCAAGGACCAGCACCGGCAGCACTGCAGGCTCGCGCCACACGGTTCTGCCAATATGCGGATAGTCGGTAAACTGCATCTGCCAGGCGGGGTTTTCGTTGATCGCAGCTTGGAGGTTTGTCAGGCCCGGTTTCGGAGCGGAAGGCCCATGCAGCACGGCGCTCTGACCGTTCAGGCTTATGTTCCAGCCGTTTTGCGGTGTGAAAGCAATCCGTTCAGCCCTGCCGTCGACAACAAGCCTGACCGGCAAATGTTCTTCTCCGCCGGATATAATGACGGCAGGCGGATCGAACTTCAGTGAAGCGGGGGGAACAATAGCGAATGGCTCTTCGAGATCGAAGCCGCACTCCGCCAGATGGTCGTCAAACTGCGCCCTTAGCCGGACAAAGGCTTGCCCGTTACCGCCAAGCGACCGCCATGCAGGCTCGAAAAGCGGGGAAGGTGCCGCGTCTTCCATGAGCGAGACGGTGAAAACCTTTCCTTCCGAGGTTTGCTGCTCGCAGGCGATAGAACAGGTTTCAGGCAGGACAGGTTCAGCCATTATTGCGATTTCTGCCGCTCCGGAGCCATGCTCGATGACGAGCCTTGTCTCATCCCCCGACGCCAATATCGGCTGTTCCAGATAAGCACGCTCGAACAGCGACGCCGCTTCGATCAGGGCAGCATCGATTTCCTGCCGCTTGCGCTCCAGCCTGTGGCCATGCAGCAGGAGAAAACCATCAGGTGCGCTGGTCAGGACTTTTTTCAGGCTTTTCGCCGCATCGGCAAGGTTTTTGGTGATGGCTTCACGATCCGGAAACGCTGCAATGGCCTGTTCGACGGATTCATGAACATGAAAAAGCTGCTTCCGATTTTCAAATGCCAGCCCATCGGCGAGAACGGCGAGGGTTTCCGGTAGTCCCTCAAGAATTGTCTTTTCCGAACGGCTATCCGGCAGTTTCAGATGCAGCGGCCATTCGACCTTTGGCTTTTCCGGCCATTGACCCATGCCTTGAGTGGCGTGGCAGGCACGCGACCACTCGCCAATGCGGTCAAAATCCGCGCCCGTTGCCTCTTCCCGGCCACTGGCATGAAGCGTCAATGTTGCGTCCGGCGGCGGAAGTTCGTCATCATATGTATCGCCACCGCCTGACCATGCAGGAAGATAGAATTTCGCTACCTGCCACGGCGTCAGCCCGTCAGCAAAATGTTCAGGAAAGGCATCGGGATCGGCGGCGAGCCGTATAGCCCGTTCGGCGGCCCGGGTCATGGCGCGATGGTGGCCGTGCTGGCCGGGAACATCGAGAAAGGTAGGCAGCACGATATCCGGGCGCTCGGCGCGATAGGCGCGAACGAGCCGCTCGATGGTCTGCTCCTCTCCCCAATGGGCAAATGTGCCGTCACCATCCTTGGAAAAGCCGAAATCGTGGACGCAATCGTCAGGCCCGTGGCCGAGCCAATGCACGTCGCAATCGAGAATGCGCGCCGCTTCCTCCATCTCGCGGCTGCGGATGACGCCGAGCGCACCGCCGCGTTCCGGGCCGAGCGCGTTCTGCCCACCTTCGCCCCGCGTCGAACAGGCGATCACCACCCGCATACCAAGTCCGAACCGCAAATAGGCCATAAGGCCGCTTTGCTCGTCGTCCGGATGCGCGCCGGTATGCATCAGCGTCACGGTGGAGCGTAGCCTGCCGAGCGCCCGATGCAGGCGGACGAGGGCGGGGGACGATTTCTGGCGCTCAATGCGCTGGCGGGCGGTCAGCATGATCAGACTTCCGAATTGGTATCGAGCTTCGGCGTCATGGCCTCGAACATCGGAAGGGATGCGGCGCCCAGAGCAGCGGTAAACTGTCCCGTCTGTCCGCGAATAACGCGCGGCAATGCGCGGGCGCGGCGGCTCGCGACCGAAATCGGCAGGCCACCCATGTGCCAGATCAGGTCGTCGATAATCGCATCGGGCAACATGCCGCCCAATATGATCGTCTCGGGATCGAGGATATTTTCGATCATGGCGATCATTGGCGCCAGATGGTCGGCAGCTTCCTGCACCCAGCCCATCAGAACCGGATTGCGGGCTTCGTGCAGTTTCTGGAGCGCGTCGAAATCGGTTTCCCCGATGCCCGCCGCATGAAGCTTTTCACGCAGGGCATGAAGCGAGGCATAGGTTTCAAGACAGCCATTCTGGCCGCAGGCGCAGCCACGTCCATTGGGTGTAATGACGATATGGCCGATTTCACCGGCATTGCCGAAAGCACCGCGAAACGGTGCGCCTTCCTGGATCATGCCGAGCCCGATACCGGCCCCGAAATAGATCATGGCGAAGTTGGAAATGGCATGGCCCGCACCGAACAGGCGTTCACCAACGGCGGCGGCATTGGCATCGTTTTCGACCAGGACGGGTTCTCCGCAGGCTTCGCTCAAAACCGCCGCCGCGTCGATTCCGGACCAGCCGGGCAGGGTGGTCGGTCCAACCGAACTCATGCCTTCAATGTCAAAGGGCCCCGGCATCACCACGCCTATGCCGAGGAGGCGCGCCGGAAACGAAGTCTTTACTGCATCGACTTCCTTTCGCAACTGCGCGGAAAGCTTGTCGGGGCTGACATCATAGATCGGGCGTACGTGCTGCGTGCGGGGCTTGCCGGAAAGATCGAGGGCAGTCGTTACCATATGCGTCGATCCCATTTCGACGCCGATGGTCATCGCGCCTTCAGGATTGACCGCGAACTGGATCGGCGGCTGGCCGCGCCCCGTTTTCAGCCGCCCGAGCTGCATCAACAGGTTCTCTGAAACCAGTTCGTCGACGATATTGGCGATGGCCTGTGCAGTCAGGTGGGTCAGGCGGGCGATGTGCATACGGCCAAGCGGCCCATGCCGGCGCACGACGTCAAGCACCACGCGCCGGTTATGATCGCGGATTCGTTCGGGATTCTTGCCGAGGGTAACCGCAAGCGCCCCGCTTGCAGCGGTCGCATATGCGGTGACCGGTGCGCCGTCCGATTTCGATGTCATGGTCCCTCCTGTCTCCCGTCAGAGAGATATCGCGGGCTGTTTCTAACAGCAATATATTAATTCAACTAAATTATCTTATTGACAAAACGCTCGCAACATTGAACCGTAAGAGAGGGTGGTGAAGACTGCTCTTGCTCATGTGGGGAAGTGGGTTCCTGCGTGAGGAAAATGGGCGCTGCGCACGACCTGCGCGGCATGTGGTGGAATAAGCGGATGATGCCAGGCATCTCCGTGGCCGTGCCTGGGACCGCATTCGTACCGGTGGGCGGGGCAATAGGGAGGTTTAAATGCGCAAGCTGTTATTGGCAGGTCTGGTTGCAGGGCTCAGCACCTTTGCGATCAATGCCGCGCAGGCTGTCGAAATCGAATATTGGCAGTATGTCTTTGAGACACGCGTCAAGGCGATGGACAAGCTGATCGAGAATTTCGAAAAGGCCAATCCGGATATCAAGGTCAAGCAGGTCACGTTCCCTTACGACGACTATCAGACGCGCGTTATCGCAGCCAAGATGGCTGGCAAGAGCCCGGACGTGATGCAGCTTTTCTACGGCTGGCTCGACAAGTTCGTGGCTGGCGGCATTCTGCAGCCGCTGCCGCAGGACGCGTTCCCGCATGACAAGATCGAAAGCGAATTCTTCCCGATCGTTTCGGCGATGAAGCGCGGCGATGAATATTACGGTCTGCCGACCGCCGTGCGTTCACTGGCGCTTTTCTACAACAAGAAGCTCTTCACCGAAGCCGGTCTCGACCCGAACAATCCGCCCAAGACGCTGGATGAAATGGTCGAAGCCGCAAAGAAGACGACGAAGCGCGACGCTTCCGGCAATCTTCTGGCCGAAGGCATCACGCTCGACATGCCGGGGCAGGACCAGCATTGGTGGCGTGAGGTTCTGGTGCGCCAGTTCGGCGGTCAGCCTTACACCGACAACGACCGTAAGGTCGCCTATAATGACGCTGCCGGTGAAAAGGCGCTTGCCTTCTATACCGGTCTCCAGACCGAACATAAGGTCGGCGAAGTCAAGTTCATGGACGAAGGGCAGGCGGCTTTCCGTGCCGGCATGGCAGCCATGACCATCGACGGCACCTTCCGTCTCGGTTCGTTCCGCACCATCAAGGACTTCGAATGGGGTGTGACCGAGCTTCCGGCCAATGCGGAAGGCGTGCGCTCCAACTATGCCAGCTACTTCGCCAACGGCATCAGCGCCAAGGCAAGCGGTGAGAAACTCGAAGCTGCCAAGAAGTTCCTGAACTACATCTCCTCGCCGGAAGCCATGGAAATCTGGCTTAAGGACGTAGGCGAACTGCCTGCGCGCCGTTCGGCGGCCCTGACGGAAACGAACCTTGCCGATCCGATCTACGGTCCGTTCCTGAAAGGTCTGGAATATGCGCACACGACCATGTTCGTGGACGAACTGAAGCAGCGCCAGACTGCGGTCGACATGGCCAACCGCGTCATTCTGGAAAAGCAGCCGGTCAAGGAATCTCTCGAACAGGCCGCCAAGACCGAGCAGGAAGTGCTCGACGCAGCCAAGTAACAGGCTTTGAAATTGCGGCGAGGTACGGCCTCGCCGCAACCGAAGGATCTTGAAACATGACAACGACTGTAGCCGGGACGACTGCAACAGGCGGCACGGCGAAGGAGCCTTCGGGCAACCGCCTGACGGATCGCCTTTCCATGCGCACAAGACGGTTGATCTGGGTGTGGAGCTTTCTGGCTCTCCCGATCCTGTTCTATTCGGTCATCCGCTTTTACCCCACGATAGAGGCTTTCTGGCTGTCGCTTACCGATTGGGATCTGATGAACCCGCCAAAGTTCATCGGCTTCGCCAATTACCAGAAGCTTTTTGCCGATCCCGAATTCTGGAAAGTGTTCCGGAACACCTTCACCTATCTTCTGGTCGGCACACCGATCAGCCTCGTGGTGGCGTTCACGATCGCTTATTTTCTGGATCGTGTGCGCATCATGCACGGCTTTATCCGTGCTCTCTATTTCCTGCCTTATCTCACCACGGCGGCTGCCATGGCATGGGTCTGGCGCTGGTTCTACCAGCCTGCGCCTATCGGTTTCATCAATAATATCCTGAATGCACTGGGTCTTCCGCAGCAGGGTTTCCTGCGCTCGGTCGATCAGGGTCTCTATGCGATCATGGCGACGTCCATCTGGGCCGGCCTCGGTTTCCAGATCATCATCTTCATGGCGGGCCTGCGCGCTGTTCCCAACACTTTCTATGAAGCCGCACGCATCGACGGCCTCGGCGAATGGGCGATCCTGCGCAAGATCACGATCCCGCTTTTGAAGCCCACTACGGTATTCCTCGTCGTCTTCTCGTCCATCGGCTTCCTGCGCATCTTCGATCAGGTCTACAACATGACCACGAATGATCCAGGCGGGCCGCTCGGCTCAACCAAGCCGCTGGTGCTGATGATCTATCAGACGGCGTTTTCCTCCTATGCGATGGGTTATGCGGCTGCGCAAACCGTCGTGCTCTTCACCATCCTGCTTTGCGTTTCGCTGTTGCAGCTCTGGATCCTGAGGGAAAAGAAATGACAGCGTCCGCTCAAAACAAACCGCTCCCGTTCCAGAACCTGCGGCCCGGTCGCATCGTGACATGGACATTGCTGCTTATCGGCGGCCTCATCATGATCACGCCGCTGGCCTTCATGTTCTCCACCTCGCTCAAGACGGCAGGGCAGGTCTACGACCTGCGCCTGATCCCGGCAGAGCCGACATTGCAAAACTATGTCACCATTCTCGCCGATGGCCGCTTCATCCGCTGGTTCCTGAATTCGATGATCGTTGCAGTCGTGGTCACGCTGTCGAACGTCTTCTTCGACAGTCTCGTCGGCTATACGCTGGCGAAATTCCAGTTTCGCGGACGCTATTTCATCTTCCTCGCCATTTTGTCCACGCTGATGATCCCCACCGAAATGCTGGTGATCCCGTGGTATCTGATGTCGAGCAAGCTCGGCTGGCTGGACAGCTACTGGGGCATCATGTTCCCCGGCATGATGACGGCCTTCGGCACCTTCCTCATGAAGCAGTTCTTTGAAGGCGTTCCCAACGACTTCCTGGAAGCTGCCCGCGTCGATGGTCTCAACGAATTCCAGATATGGTGGAAAGTGGCCATGCCGCTGGTGACGCCTGCGCTCTCGGCGCTCGCAATCTTCACCTTCCTCGGCAACTGGACCGCATTCTTCTGGCCGCTGATCGTTGCCACCAGCCCGGAGCTTTACACGCTGCCGGTCGGGCTTTCTAGCTTCGCCGTCGAGCAGTCCATCCAGTGGGAAATGATCATGACCGGCGCAGCCATCGCCACGCTTCCCACGCTCGTCGTCTTTCTTCTTCTCCAGCGTTACATCGTGCGCGGTGTCATGCTTGCTGGCCTCAAGGGTTGAACATGTCCGATCTTGATCCACGGCTGTCCGATAAAAGCGTATTCCCCGATCCGGTTTACAAGGAAACCGTGCTTCGCCCGCTTTTTGACGGCGCCAAGACCCACCATGTCGATGGCTTTCGCCGCATCGACCGCGCCCATCTCGTCATGCTGGTTGAAACCGGCATTCTCGACCGCCAACAGGCTGCAGCCATTGCCGGTGCGCTGGAAGCAATCGACAGGGAAATCGATCCTGCGAAACTGACCTATACCGGTGAGGTGGAGGACTTTTTCTTCCTCATCGAGAAGGAGCTGAAAGCGCGGATCGGCGCCGATATTGCCGGTCGCCTTCACACGGCGCGTTCGCGCAACGATATCGACCATACGCTGTTCAAGCTCGGCCTGAAGGCCCGCATCGATACGCTGATGGCGCAGGCGCGCAACCTGCTGGATGCGATGATTGAAGCTGCGGAACGCGAAAAGCAGACGCTGATCGTCGCCTATACGCACGGCCAACCTGCGCAGCCATCGACTTTCGGCCATTATCTTTCGGCGGCAATCGAGGTTCTCATTCGCGATATGGAACGGATGGAAGCCGCGCGCGCCATCGTCAACATGTCGCCCATGGGGGCGGCGGCCATCACCACCTCAGGCTTCCCGATCGATCGCGCACAGGTCGCTGGCCTGCTGGGCTTTGCCGCCCCCTTGTCCAATTCCTATAGCTGCATCGCAGCGGTGGATTACATCACCTCGACCTATTCGGCGCTGGAACTGATGTTCGTCCATCTCGGGCGTCTCATTCAGGACTTCCAGTTCTGGACCAGTTTCGAGGTCGGGCAGATTTATGTGCCGAATGCCTTCGTGCAGATTTCATCGATCATGCCGCAGAAGCGCAATCCGGTTCCGGTGGAACATATGCGCCATCTGGCAAGCCAGACCATGGGCCGCGCCCGCACTGTTCTGGATGTGATGCACAACACGCCCTTCACAGACATGAACGACAGTGAAGGCGAAACGCAGCAGATGGGATATGAGGCATTCGCCTCCGCGGATCGCGTGCTCGATCTTCTGGCCGCTTTCATCGGTGCGATCCGCATCGATCCGGCCCGTGTCGCGGAAAACATCCGACGTTCCTGCATCACGATCACGGAACTGGCGGACTCGTTGGTCCGTATGGAAAATCTCTCTTTCCGCCAGGCGCATGAAATCGCGGCCAAGGTTGCTCGCGCTGTCGTGTCGATGGGCGGCGGTCTGGAAAAGGATGGTTTCGAACCCTTCCTTGAAGCATTCCGCGAATCCGCGGGACGCGAACCATCCTTCGGGCGTGGGAAGTTTGAAGAACTGGTGTCGCCGCAGCATTTCGTGGCTGTGCGTGATCGTCTCGGCGGTCCGGCACCGGCCGCGATGAATGCAGCGCTTGCCCGGCATAAGGCGGAAGCAGATCGCTTCAAGGCGGTGGCTTTCGATCATGCAGCCGCAGAAGCCAAGGCTGCTCGCGAACTCAATGAGAAATTCAGTGCACTTGTGGAGGCACGCTGATGGCAACCATCGAACTTGAAAAGCTGGTCAAGCGTTATGGCAAGGTCGAGGCGGTCCGGGCAATCGATCTCCAGATCAAGGACGGCGAATTCGTCGTTTTTGTCGGGCCTTCAGGCTGTGGCAAGTCCACCACCTTGCGCATGATTGCAGGGCTTGAGGATATTTCTGGCGGTCATCTCAAGATCGGCGGTGAAGTCGTCAATGAACGTGACCCCAAACAACGCAACATCGCCATGGTGTTCCAGAACTATGCGATCTATCCGCATATGACCGTGCGCCAGAACATCGGTTTCGGGCTTTACACTTCGAAGCTGTCCAAAGCCGAGAAAGACAAGCGCATCGAGGAAACCGGCAAGGCGCTGGGGCTGGAACCCTATCTCGACCGTCGCCCGGCAGCGTTGTCCGGTGGCCAGCGCCAGCGCGTCGCCATCGGCCGCGCCATGGTGCGCAATCCGTCGGCCTTCCTGTTCGATGAGCCGCTGTCGAATCTCGATGCCCAGCTTCGCGCGCAAATGCGCATTGAAATCAAGCGCTTGCATCAGCGCCTCAAGACGACGACCGTTTATGTGACCCACGATCAGGTCGAGGCCATGACCATGGCCGACCGCATCGTCGTCATGCGGGATGGTCGTATTCTTCAGACCGGCACACCGACAGAGCTTTATGATAATCCGACTGACGTGTTTACGGCACGTTTCATCGGCAGCCCGTCGATGAATCTGATTGCCGGTCGCCGAAGCGGTGCGGGCGTCGAACTTGCACCCGATGGCGACATTCTGATCGGCGTTCGCCCGCACGACCTCAAGGTCGAGAAGGGAACGGCCAATGGCCTGTCGCTCACCGGTACGGTGACGGCGGTTGAACCGCTTGGTGCAGAAACGCTCGTGCATCTCGATGTCAACGGCGTTTCGGTCATTGCAACGGCACCCGGCAAGGTCATTCCCGCAACGGGCGGCACGCTTTCCGTGGCTGCGCCTGCCGGGAGCCTTTATCTCTTCGATGCCAAGACCGAGAAGAGTCTGGGCCGCCTATGATGCCGCAACAGTTCAGGCGTCCCGCTGTCCTCAGCATCGGACGGATTTATTGCGACCTCATCTTCACCGGGCTGCAATCGCTGCCGCAGCCGGGACGCGAGGTCTTTGCCGAAAGCATGAAGATGGCGGCCGGAGGCGGGGCCTTCATTTCCGCGGCGCATCTTGCCCATGCGGGAAGGGCGGTTGCGCTGGTTGCGCGGCTGGGCTTCGACGGACTGTCACGCGGGCTTGAGCCGGATTTGAAGATCGACGGTGTCGATCTGCGCTTTCTGGAGCGGGCCGACGATGCCGGGCCGCAGGTGACGGTGGCAAGTGTGATCGGCAATGACCGCGCATTTCTGTCGCGCCGCGCCGGTTCGGCGCTTCCCACAACCCTTTCTGCTGCCTTGCAGTGGAAGGAGGCGGGGCATTTGCATATTGCTGAATTTGCAACGCTGCACGAAATCCCTGACCTCGTGCAGCAGGCGAAGGCGGCGGGCCTATCCGTCTCGCTCGACCCAAGTTGGGACGATGCGCTGATCCAAGATCCAAGCCTGCTTGCCGCCTGTGAAGGCGTCGATATCTTCCTGCCAAACCGCGAGGAAGCGCAGGCCATCACCGGGTACGATGACCCGGCAAAGGCACTCGATGCGCTGGCGGCCCATTTCCCGGTCGTAGCTCTCAAGGGGGGCGGCGAGGGCGCGTGGCTGCGCACTGCTGATTCCAATATTCATATGGCGGCGAAGGATGTGCCGGTTGTCGATACGACCGGGGCCGGCGATGCATTCAATGCCGGTTTCATCGATTCCTGGCTTGAAGGTCACGATGTGCACCGGGCGCTCGCGGCCGGTATCGAATATGGAAGCCTTGCAGTGCAGGCGGCGGGCGGCGCTTCCATCCTGCGTTCGCCTGACCGTCTGGCGGGATAAAAATTCAGGGCGGCGGCTGAATGCTCGCCGCCCCCGACAATTTGTTTACCTGCTCTGTTCAGCAATCATCAACACGGGTTGCCGACTTTGCCGACGCTTGGCTTTATGCGGTGTCTTTCAGCCGGCTCTCCTGCGTCTGACTGGTCCCTTGGCGGGAGTACGGAGGTGCTTGTAGAAAAATACAAGAAAGAAGCCAGATGCTGATTTTTGCACTTGCGCTCGTCGCGCGAATTGCCTAAACGGCTCTCACAACGACTGGCCAGACACTTGGCGAAGCAGTCGGGCGATTAGCTCAGTTGGTAGAGCGCTTCGTTTACACCGAAGATGTCGGGAGTTCGAGTCTCTCATCGCCCACCATTTTTCTTCAAGAAAATCAACGACTTACAGCTAAGCCCTTCGGGGCTTTTGTTTTACCGCCACCGAAACCGCCACCGAAAACCCTCCTTGAATCAAATGCCGCCGGTGGCAATAATTGGTTCAGGCGGACGTCTGCAGTCGCAGAATCGGATGTCCTCGTGGCCTGTGGGTCTTCCTTGCTGAAGGCCGACCTCAGCAAACTCTGGCGACTGTGAGCTGAGAAAGCATTTGGATGGCCTGAATTCTAGAGAACTGGATTCAGGCCATTTCTTTATCCGATGCTCTTCACTCGATGATACGAGCCTTCGCCAGTACCGACCTAGGCAGCATGCCGTTTTTCCTTCTGAGATCATCCTGGCTGATATCCCCGCGCTCCAGCATCGCGGCGTCGCGCTTCCGTTCGAGCTCTTTTGTATAAGCCGACCACTCATCGAAATTGTCGACTACCTCGATGAGACCATCTCTATGAGATACGACTGGCCGGACGATCTCGTCGCCGAATTCGTCAAACTCTGGTATCGGAATTTTCATGGCGGGTCTCCCTTCACGTAGAATAGTGCGACGTCGGCGTGAAAGTTGGAAGCCATATTCCCGAGCGGTAATTCGAGTTGTCGGCAACTCATCGCAAATCAGAAAAAATCAGGAAAAATTGAGTTTGTAACATATAGGTTACATAGGCCGTCGCAACGTCAAAAATGGGCAACAAAAAAAGGCCGCGAAAGCGACCTTCTGCTCGATACCCAGACTGGATTCAAACCAGCCACCTCATTCATCGTCTTAAGACGTCATGCCTGCGCTCTATTAATGTTCCTGAGCTACTGGGTATCGATAATCCAATAATGCCGCCCTAAAATGTAAGTTGCAAACTAAAAAAGGCCTCCAGCGAAACCTTTTTCAATGTCGGATCACAATGTTTTGGTGCTGTCGGATTACAGTGTTTTAATGCTGTCACGCTGCGACAAGTACTAATCCGTCTTCATATTTCCGAGCTAGCTGAATCAGGTCGCCAAGCGTTGCCGTGCTATCGTCCAATTTCCATAGCCGCTCATTAAGCTGCTGAACGCGATGTCCTTCTTCTCTAAGCAGCCAAATCATATGTGCCTCGGAAATCGGAACTGATTTGCAAGTCTCGCCCTTCAAAGCATTTCTATGCGCATCCAACGCCAACGCCGCTGAAGCACCGGAATATCCACGGACGACGTCGCGCCAGTCAATGTCCGCATCAGCAACTCTTCTTTTGCGATCCTGAAGCGCAGATGTTTGCACGGTGTCCGGCAGACGTCCGACCAAGGTCCCGTCAATCAGCTCGAACGAGATATCGGTTAGAGGCAGCTCTTGAGCAGAGACCCCAGCATTATTTCCGAGAAATTCGAGCACAAATGTTGGTCTGAATCTGATGGTTTCCGGCTCTTGCAAAAGCGGAGCCGTATACGATTTAGCTTTTCGTAGAACGATTAACCCGCGTTCATCGCCGCGAGTGACGCTGTATTTATCACCGACCTCAAGGCTGATTGCAGTAAGTGCCTCTGGAGATAAAATTCAACCGCATGGAGCTTTCCATTGCAGTCCAATATTTGGCCTGATGTCGGCTGGTGCTGATCTCGAAACGGATATTCTCCCGGCCATCCGGGCAAAGGCCGCTCAAATGCGAGCCAGAGGCGACAGCCCTGCTAGCAAGTGGTCGTTCTTCGTTGGACCGATCAAAGACGCTTACAACAACCGCATCAAGGCAGGCGAGGGGCTTGCCAAACCGGCGCGCATCATAACCCCAGACACGGAGTTAGCTCCAGAAACTCTCGAAGCAGAATGGGAAAAGCGTCTCAACTACGCCCGCAGAAATTCTAACTGGATTTCAGCGGTATGGGGTCCAATGCCCGGTGATGCCGGGTGCCGTGTTCCAAGCAATCTACTTCAACCAACCGACGGAAAAGACCGATACGGCGTCCGTTGGGATGACCAGTCAAAGAGGGCAGCATGATGCGCCAGCCCATCACCCGTTACATGGCAGAGAAAGACGCGGTTTACGGCGAAGCATTTCGTCTTTGGCGTCAAGGCAAGGACACGCTGGAAATAGGCAGGATCATGGGGATCAGCGAAGCCGATGCGCATCGACGGGTCCATACGATGATCAGTCATGAAAACCGCCGCCCAGCCCGTTTTGTCAAGCATGGAACACTATCATGAAACCTGAAACTGTTTTGATCAATGAATACCTCGCCAAGCATGGAGCCCGCCGGTTCGAGCAGGGAACGTCTTCCGGCATCCACGGGCTTGCACCATTCTTGGCCGAATATGGCTATGAGGTTGCCGGCGCGCCCCACGGAGGCGTCAAGGTTCGTCGTGGCAAAGGCCAGTGGAGACGTATGTCCATGCCGGGTCTGATTGCGCTGGCAGATGAAATCCGCATTGCGCAGGGGCTTCAACCCTTCAGCGCGGCGCACAAACAAGCGGCATAGGAGAGAAGCATGTCGTTCAAGGACACGAAAGTCATCGTTCTCAAGGAAAATGTTTGGAACTCGTGGGCGCGAGATTTCGGCACTTTCCTTACGTTTGCGGGCCTTATTTCCATCGGCGTTTATCTCGAAAGTTCAGCGCTGCAATGGGTTGGCGCGATTATAGGCTTCTTCGTCATAGCCTGCCGGAGCATAGCGTTCTTTAACAATCAAAAGCTGACAGTTTCAGAAGCGCGGAAAGTTCTGGACGAACTCGAAGCTCGTGAAGCAGCATAGGAGAGGGCGATGGACGAAGCGATCAATCACGCAATCATGAACGGTATTGGCTGGCCAGCGTCATTCGCAATCGTAGGTGTGGCTTTCGCGATAGTGGCTTGGTTTTGGATTTTGGCGAAGTACTGAGGCAGCGAGGAACGGACATGGCCAGGACGAAGGCGGCAAAGATCAAGGCGAAACGCGGAAGGCCGAAGAAGGAAGGAGCTCTGCGCACGCCTTCTGGTCAGATTAGCCGAGCAAAGGAGCCGCCAGCAAAAGCGGCCCAGCTTGCGAGGATGAGGATATTCGGCATGACAGCATCGGAAGCGCTTTCGGATCTGGCAAGCGACAATCTCGGTAGGCTTCACATGGCGTACAAGCGCGACAAATCGGAAGGCATCAGCACAAGCCAGTACGACGCCGCCGAGCGCTATCGTGAAGTGCTGAACGACCGGCGTAAGGCCGAATGCTCTCCTGCCGCGCATTACGATCAAACGGGTCCTGTCGGCGCCTGTGACCCGGATGAATATGCCAAATGGGTTGTTCGGGCAAAGCAGGCCTACAGCGATGCGCGCCGCGTCATTGAAGAGGCACAGCTAGAGACACGAAACTCGAACCTGTTCGCTGCTGTGCAGTTCATGCTGGAGAATGACCAATACTTCCCTCATATGATCGGGGATATTCGTCTCGCCTGTAATGCACTTTATCGACATTTTTCACGAAAGCTCGAAAGAAAGTTGGATAAATGTCTTGTCATGTCGGGCGAAGCAGAATAATCTGCGCATAGTTTCAGGGTGCAAAATTGCGGCCTGAATAAGAATTCAGCGGCCTTCGGGCCGCTTCTTGTTTTAGGCGAGCCGATGTTCACCGCATTTTTAGCGGCCTTCACATTGCTGATCTGTGCGCCTGTGGCATATGTTTGCCTCAAACTACCAATGCCAACCTTGTTCAAGTTCGTGTATCTGGCGGTGATCGCATTAGTGGCAGGGCTTACGATCATTTTGGGCAGGCATTTAGGCTAAGTGGCATTGGCTTCTGGGCTGATTTTTCATTGACCAGCCCGTTTGGTTACCCCAATCTTCTCTCTGAAAGGAGAGAGGAAATGGGGAAAGTACTTATTCCAGCGATTATAGCGGGGATTTTCTTATCCGGTTGCGGCGTGAGCGCATCGACCTACGCGACGGGGCAGCAAGCATTAAAGGGAAGTCCGGCAGTAAAGAGCGATTTCATCCGCACTTGCACGCAGAGAATACGCAATAAGCCGTTTAAGACGCGTAAAGGAATAGCGAGAATAGCGAATACGTCGGTATCATCCGCCCCGAGGGTGTACTGCACCAGATTGACGAATGGCATGGCGTCTGGACGCCTCACACATTCCGATATCAATGCTGCTTCACGTGGGCAAGTCACCCCCAACATAGTCAAAGTGCTTCAGGGGCGATAAGTTTCGAGGGAGTGCCTCAACGGAATGCGAGGGCGTTTCGCACTTCGAGCGTATCAAGCGCCGATCCTCGAAAGTAGCTGACGGCCAGCGAAGATAGCCGTAGTCGGTTAAGGGTGGCGTAAAGACATTGTGAGAGCCTCGCCCGAAAGGGTCCGACTAGCGCACCAATCAAAACGGGATGGCCTCATCCTGCGGCATTGACCGGAGTTTCAAGAAGTCGTCACGGTCAAAGATATTGTAGCCTTCGATCCATACCTTAAGGTCAAACGTGGCATGTCGGACAAACTCTTGAGCGGTTTCGAGTTCGGTGAACTCGTATGGCCGTGAAGTTCCGTCTTCTAAGAGTTCCAATACCTTGATCTGATACATTGCTGCCTCCTGTTCCCATCAGGATAATGCGATTATCTAAATGCAGGATCAATAGTCAGCCCTCATGCAGTACCGTCCCACTTATCCGGGTAGCGCGAGACATGAAGGGGAAAAAGAAGGAGGGATATTCACACAAGGGTGTCTCTCCTTTAAACCAATGGTTGATCTAACCTGCGGGTGTTGCACTTTGGCTACAGACATTGTTGCGGAAATGGGTATTTAGATATCCTTGAAAGTTTTGATCTTTCTTGTCCATCTAAGGGGGTAATATGCGTTTGAAATCGATTCTGCTCGCTTCCACTATTGCTGTTTCTTTTGTTTCCGGTGCGAAAGCTGCCGACGCAATCGTAGCAGAGCCAGCACCAGTCGCAGTGGACACATTTTCGTGGACCGGCGGCTACATTGGTATCAATGCGGGTTATGCTGGCGGGAAATTCAAGCACCCATTCTCTGTTTATGACGAACTGTTGGATGAAACGCTGGTTTCTGGTTCGGTGAACTTTAATGCAAGCGGATTTGTTGGCGGTGTGCAGGTTGGCTACAACTGGCAATTCGACAATCGGTTTGTTGTAGGCGCAGAAGCTGACTTCCAAGGCTCAACCGTAAAGGGTGATGTCTCCGCCCATGCCGACGGCCTTAGCGCGAACGCCGAAACCAAGATTGAATGGTTCGGTACCGTGCGTGCTCGTCTGGGCTATGCTGCTACCGAGCGCTTGCTCGTTTACGGTACGGGTGGTCTTGCTTACGGCAAGGTCAAGTCGGGCTACAGCTTGTCCGACGGTGTGGACAGCATTGGCGAATCCACTTCGAAGACCAAGGCAGGTTGGACGATCGGTGCTGGTGCTGAATACGCGATCAACAACAACTGGACGCTGAAGTCTGAGTATCTCTACACCGACCTCGGCAAGCGGACCCTGATCAACTATACGGATGCGGATCTGTTCAACTACAATCTGGAAAGCAAGGTGAATTTTCACACTGTACGGGTTGGGCTGAACTACAAGTTCTAATAGCAGAAATATCTCCAGTCGATTTAAACCGCTCGGTATTGGCCGGGCGGTTTTTTTGCACCAATCGATCTCGATGCGCTCAACGATATTTGGCCGCATCGTTTAAATGGACATCGGATAGCTTCCGCCACATTACCGGCGAACTGGAACGGCTAGGACGATACTGATGCGCCGCCCCATCATCCTCGCTAACGCCACGTGGCAAGCTATTCTTGGCCTCAAGCGCCTTCACCTTGCCGCTGTGCTGCGAGGAGACATGGACGACGCCCAGATGATCAGAGAGCAGATACTCGCGCACATGGACGCCTACCTGGATCACCAGACCGAGGCAGCAGTAGCAGCAGAGCTTAAGGCGAAGGGGTAAAGGCATGGCAGATATACCAGCCGACATAATGGCACTGGCAACGGAATTGCTGGATGGAGCGTATCAGTTCCCTGATGGGACGTATGCGGCAGGTGCGTATGAGGCAATCGCCAAAGCTATCCTTGCGGAGCGGGAACGTTGCGCTGCAATTGCACGGCGCGAAAAGAACAACACCATGTCTCTTATGTCTATGCCGCCGCAGCCGCAGCGATAGAGCGCGCAATTCTTACCGGAGAACCCGTATGCAACGCAGAGCATTCCTCAAATTCCTCGGCCTCGCTCCTGTAGCTGCTGCCGTTCCTGCAATGGCGCTGCCAAGGGCGGAGACCGTCAAGAATATCGTAACAGGTGAAGCTGGGCCGGAATTGGTCATCAATCCAGAGATTACCAAGCCTCTGATCTTCCAAGATGGAAAGTTTTGGATCAATCAGGCAAACATCGGACAGATCACGTCCGGGAAGCTTCGGACAAGCAATGGCATTGAGATAGATATGCAGAACGGGAACGTGAGCTTTACTGTCTGATGCCTGATCCAGTCGTATTGGCCGAAGCCGCATGGCAAGACATTCTTGGCCTTCAGCGACAGCACTTCGCCGCCGCAATGCGTGGTGACAGGGATAGCGCCGAGGATATCCGGCGAAGGATGCACGATATGTTGGACGTGCATCTCGATCACCGGTCTGAGGCTGTTGTCAAAGCCGTGATGCAGACGAGGGATTAGAATTGGCCGCGGAATTGGTAACGACTGAGAATCTGCTCCCTAATTACTTTCGCTGTAAGTTCTCCAAGGGATCGTCGTAATTCACGCGGCAATACTCATTTGGATTGTCGGTGCTCGGCCACATAGACGGCTTTGGGGCATCTTTCGTAACTTCAAAATGTACGATTGCACGCAATTCGCCGTTATTATCAGGGATGGCTTCTTCACGAAGATTTATTATTATACCGCTGCGATAAGATGGTAGCGTTTTTGATTCATGTAAAAAAAACGGCTTGCCCTCCAATCCTGCAAACTCATGTTTTTTCACTCGCCAAGATATGGAATCGTAAATGATTTTGTCTTTGCTTGACCCAATTTTGACTACACCTTTCGGAAATAATCCTTCCGTACGGCAAAGCACGTGAAGCGATATCGGTTGTTTCATCTTTCCCCCTCTATTCCCATTTCTACATAGCGGCTAACCGTTTCCCTCACCCCAAAGCAAGAACGGTATAAGTTTAGCGTCTGCGCAGGAGGTCCAGGATTTGATTCGCTGCGGATTTAACAAAGCCAACTTCTGATCTCAATGTGTCGACCTTCTTCTCAACGGATTGTATCAGCGTCCCGGAATTAAAGTAGTCGGTAACACCAAGAATAGCGCTACAGCTAGAACAGCAAACAGCCATCATTTTATAGCGGCCACCTGACGGAGATATTTCCGTTAGCTTAGTCCCGATATGATTGCAATGTCCGCATTTCGCCATACTCGAATCCCCAAGGTTAGCCGATGCCTGTTCTGAAAAATGCCCGTCATGAAGCGTTTGCGCAAGAGCTCGCAAAGGGAAAGACTGCGGATGAAGCATACAGGATTGCAGGCTTTAAACCGAACCGCGGGAATGCTGCGACGTTAAAGCGGAAACAAAGCATTTCAAAACGGGTGAGTGAGCTTCTCGAATGGGAACAAACGGTAGAGCGCAAGGCCACTGAAAAGGCCATCGACAAGCTCGCGATCACCAAAGAGCGAGTTCTAGCAGAGCTGGCAAAGATCGGGTTTTCGGACATTCGGAAAGCCATCAAATGGCATGGTTCGCTCGTAACCGAGGAAGACAATCCCGATGGCGGTGACGTGCTCGTCGTCAAGAATGTGGTCACGAATAACGTGCAGCTCGTATCGAGCGACGAAATTGACGACGACACGGCGGCGGCTATCGCAGAGATCAGCCAGAATTCTACCGGCGGGATCAAGTTGAAGCTGCATGACAAGAAGGCCGCGCTTGTCGACATTGGTAAACACCTCGGGATGTTCATTGAGAAGCACGAGCATTCCGGTGGGATATCTCTGACTGTGTCGCAAGAGGACGCTGAACTGTGAGACATGGCTTCAATTCAACTTACGGAGAAACAGCGACAGGCTAACCGCCTATTGGCTGGTCCTGCGCGCAACATCATGCTGCGCGGCGGCTCCCGGTCGGGGAAGACCTTCGTGCTTGTCCGAGCCATCGTTCAGCGGGCAATCAATGCGCCAGGCTCTCGGCATGTCATTTTCCGTTTCCGGTTCAATCACGCCAAGACCTCGGTTTGGTCCGACACTCTGCCGAAGGTTCTGAAGCTTTGCTTCCCATCGCTGCGCGTGCGGTTCGATAAGACTGACTTCTATGTCGAGTTACCGAACGGTTCTCAGGTCTGGATTGCGGGCTTGGACGACAAGGAGCGCGTTGAGAAGATTCTCGGGCAGGAATACGCAACGCTCTATTTCAACGAAAGCAGCCAAATACCTTGGGCATCGGTTGAAACCGCAATGTCCCGACTGGCCCAGAAGTGTGAGCTCGCGGCTCAAATAGCGAAAGCCACCGGACGGCAGTATCTGGCGCTCAAGGCCTATTTCGACTGTAACCCGCCGTCAAAACTGCATTGGAGCTTTCAGCTATTCCGGGCGAAAATGAAGCCTGGCACGAAAGAGGCGCTTCCTAATCCCGACGACTACGTCGAGATGAAGGTTAACCCTTCCGATAATGCCGATAATCTGCCGGCGGAGTATTTCGACGTGCTGGCCTCGATGTCAGCACCAAAGCGGCTTCGTTTTGAAGCGGGCGAATGGGCAAGTGAAGTCAACGGCGCCTTGTGGGCGCTGGATGACCGCACGGCTGCCGACGGCAAGATAATGCCAGGTATAGACAGCTTGCGAGTGAAACAGGCGCCAGAGCTTGTTCGTATCGTGGTCGCTGTCGATCCATCAGGCACGCGTGGTGATGACGGTGGCGACGATATCGGCATCGTTGTCGCCGGCCGTGGGGTAGACGGTCACGCTTACATTCTTGAAGATGGCACTTGTCAGTTGTCGCCGGAAGGATGGGGCACCCGACCGTGCAGACGCCCTTGTATGGGCAATCACTGAATTGATGCTTGGTGACGAGAAAAACGTCGCAATGTTCCTTAGAAAGAAGCACCGATGAACCCAATTCGAGCCTTGGCCAATGCCGCGGCGCGTCGGCTCGACGTTATGTTCCCGGGCTACTTCAGCGCTGCCAAGCATAATCATTACGCTGATTTCGGATATCCTGAAAACCTGACGTTCGATATGGTGTATGGCATGTACCGCCGAAACGGTATTGCCGCAGCTGGTGTTGACAAGACAATATTGAAGACCTGGCAGGACAATCCATTCCTTCAGGAAAAGCAGCGTGACGGGTCAGAGGGCAAGAGAACCGAGGAGACGAAGCTTGAAGCCGATATTCGTCAACGGTTCGAAGACCTGCGCATCTGGTCACGCATTGCTGAGACAGATCGCCGGTCATTGGTTGGGTCGTACTCCGGTCTGATCCTTCGTCTGGCGGACAACAAGAAGTTCTCGGAGCCGGTTGATACGGTGCCCGGCGGTCTTTTGGGGCTGGTCGAAGTACTCCCGGCGTGGGAAGGCCAGCTGCAGGTCTCGCAGTGGGATACGGATGAACTTTCCGATACCTACGGTCAGCCGCTGATGTATCAGTTCAATGAGGCCAGCGTAGGAGAAGAAACTCGCCAGCCCCGCCAGTTCATGCTGCATCCAGATCGGGTGATTGTCTGGTCGCGGGATGGAACGCTGGATTGCCGTTCGTTACTTGAGCCCGGTTACAACGACCTGATCACCTTGGAGAAGGTCAGCGGCGCAGGCGGCGAGGGCTTCTGGAAGAACGCGAAGTCCGCGCCAGTGCTCGAAGTCGACGCCGAGGCCAAGCTTGACGAAATGGCCAAGATCATGGGCGTACCGGTGGATGAACTTGTCGACCGCATGAATGATCAGGTCGAGGACTGGCAACGCGGCTTTGACAAGCTGCTGATGATGCAGGGCATGACTGCCAAGACACTTGGCGTCACACTGCCGAGCCCGGAACACTTCTTTGCCATCGCCCTCCAGGCGTTCGCAGCTTCCATCTCGATACCGGTCAAGATCCTTGTCGGTTCACAGACGGGCGAGCGCGCCAGCACGGAAGACGCTGACGAATGGGTCAAAACAAATATGTCCCGCCGGACAAGCACAGTCCGCCCTAACATTATGGATTTCGTCAACCGTCTTGAGCGGTTCCTGGAGTGCTCCCCATTTCACCGGACAGGTCGGCTAGTTTGATTTAGCCCTGATGAACTGCCGTGGGGAAGCCATCTTGAGCGCGGAATGTGGATGGATTTCATTA
Organism: Brucella sp. RRSP16; assembly: GCF_052246815.1. NCBI lineage: Bacteria > Pseudomonadati > Pseudomonadota > Alphaproteobacteria > Hyphomicrobiales > Brucellaceae > Brucella > Brucella sp. RRSP16. The sequence goes on along the minus strand of NZ_JBQQAM010000008.1, from coordinate 79 downwards.
TAGTCCTCGATCCATCCGTCGATGAACTGGAGCGCTGTTTCTGCGTCCGGTAGTGCTGCGATGCGAATATAATCCCGCT